>NZ_JBFAZJ010000016.1:0-187994 GCF_040681715.1 Streptomyces sp. NPDC051582 | reverse complement strand
TAACACCACCCCCACCCCCACCCCCTCCCCCCCCCCCCCGCTCTCCCGAACGCGCCCCGCCCCCGCCCCCGGGGCCCGGGCGCAGGCCGTGGAGCGGTACGGGATCCGCCCGCACCCGCGCCGGCCGTGTGACGACCGGCGGAAGGGTCCGCTCCGGATCCGCGGGTGCCCAGGCTGTTCCGGGGTAAACGCCGAGGTGATCCACCTCACGCCGGGAGCCCCGGATGCCACGTGGTGCCGGGGCCTAGGCCCCGGGTCCGAGGTCCTCCAGCATCGAGGCGCGCAGGTGGGCGAGGACACGGCCCAGCACCCGGGAGACCTGCATCTGAGAGATGCCGAGCGCCGCGCCGATCTGCGCCTGGGTGAGCTCCTCGCCGAAGCGCATCCGCAGCATCCGGCGCTCGCGCTCCGAGAGCTGTTCGAGCAGCGGCGCGAGGGTCTGGATGTCCTCGACGCGCTCCAGGGCCGGCTCCTCCTCGCCCATGACGTCGGCGAGGGTGTGGCCGTCGGCCGAGCCGTCGGCGCCCTCGGCGTGCCCGGAGTGCGGGGCGTCCAGGGAGCCGGTGGTGTGGCCGTTGGCGGCGACGAGACCCTCTATGACGTCCTCCTCCGCGAGGCCGAGGTGGCCCGCGAGGTCGGCGACGGTGGGCGAGCGGTCGAGCGTGGTGGTCAGCTCCTCCTTCGCCTTGGCGATGTCGAGGCGGAGCTCCTGGAGGCGGCGCGGTACGCGCACGGCCCAGGAGGTGTCGCGGAAGTGCCGTTTGATCTCGCCTGTGATGTACGGCATGGCGAGGGTGGCGAATTCGTTCTCGCGGGCCGGGTCGAACCGGTCGATCGCCTTGATCAGGCCGATGGTGCCGACCTGGACGATGTCCTCGATGTCTCCTCCGTCACCCCGGCCGCGGAAACGGCGGACGGCGTACTGGACGAGTGAGGCGTTCATCTCTATGAGCGCGTTGCGGACGTACTGGTGTTCCGGCGTACCCGAGGGCAGTTCGCTCAGCCGCCGGAAGAACACCCGTGACAGCTCCCTCGCGTCGGAGGGGGCCACCTCCCTGGGCTCCTCGATCCGCGGCAGGTCCGCGATCCGGGCGGCCTGGATGCCGCGGCGCGGACGGGGGACCACTGCGTTGGTTTCGGAACTGGAGGACGGGGCAAGGGCGGGCATGGGGTTCGCTCCTTGGGCTTGTCGGCTTGCGGCGCGGGACCTTGACTGCCGTCGATGGTGGTCTCTTTCAGCTTGAACGTCAAGAATTGCCGGAAATGCGGCCGTCCGCTTACACGCGCGCACGCGCGACCGGCGGCTCCGGCCCCTCCCGTTTCCCCTCGTTCCCTCCTGTGCGCGCAGACTTGTGCGGGCCCTTGCGGCGCCCCAGGCTGAGCGCACGACTCAAGGGGGGTTCGGCACGGATGTCCAAGACATGGCACGGATCACACCTATTACGCAGGTCACGCGCATTGCGCAGATCACACGCATTACCTAGGTCACACGGATCGCGTGGGTCACATGGGTCACATGGGTCACATGGGTCGCGCGGATTGCGGCAGTTCGGATGGCGGCGGTGCGGGGCCGTCCTCGCCCTCGCCTCGGCGCTCGCCCTCGGCGCGCACACCGGCGCCTCGGCCGCGAGCCCGCCCGAGGGGAGCGTCCGGTACGCCGGAGCGCCCGGAGCCGTCGCCGGCAGCTACCTCGTCCTCTTGAACCCGGCCCGCGCAGGCGCCCGTACGGAACGGGGCCGGTCCGTGGTCACCCGCTTCGGCGGCACGATCCGCCGGACCTACGACTCCGCGCTCAACGGCTACTGCGTCCAACTGTCCGAGCGCCAGGCCCGTCGGCTCGCCGCGGACCCCGCCGTCGCCGAGGTCGCGCAGAACCGGAAGCTGCGGCTCGACTCCGCCCAGCCGGATCCGCCCTCCTGGGGCGTCGACCGGATCGACCGCCGCCGGCTCCCCCTCGACCAGAGCTACGCCTACCCCGATTCGGCCGGGCAGGGCGTGACCGCGTACGTCATCGACACCGGCGTCAACATCAGCCACCAGGACTTCGGCGGGCGCGCCTCGTACGGGTACGACGCCATCGACGGGGACGACGAGGCCGACGACCTGCACGGGCACGGCACGCACGTCGCCGGGACCCTCGCGGGTGCGACGTACGGGGTCGCGAAGAAGGCGAAGGTCGTATCCGTCAGGGTGCTCGACTGGTCGGGCGAGGGCACCACGGAGCAGGTGGTCGCCGGGATCGACTGGGTCACGCGCAATGCAGTGAAGCCCGCCGTCGCCAACATGAGCCTGGGCGGCGACCCCGACGACGTGCTGGACGCCGCCGTCCGGGGTTCCATCGCCTCGGGCATCACGTACGCGGTGGCCGCGGGCAACCAGGACGCGGACGCCTCCACCCACTCCCCCGCCCGGGTGCCCGCGGCGCTGACGGTCGGCGCGACCAACGACCGCGACGCCCGCGCCTCGTACTCCAACCACGGCCCCCTGGTCGACCTGTTCGCCCCGGGCGACTCGATCACCTCGGCGGTGTTCTGGGGCGACGACTGGAGCACCACCATGTCCGGCACCTCGATGGCCTCCCCGCACGTGGCGGGCGCGGCGGCGCTCTACCTCGCCGACCACCGCACGGCCACGGCCGCCCAGGTGGCGGACGCCCTGACCGCCGCGGCCACGACCGGCTCCGTGGTCGACGTCGGACCGGGCTCGCCCGACCGGCTCCTGTACGTGGGGACGGCGCCGAACCGGGCGCCCGGGCCGCGCTTCGCGAACGGCTCCGACCATCCGGTCGGGGATCTGGAGACGGTCGAGTCCCCGGTCACGGTCACCGGGATCCCCGGCCGCGCTCCCGCTCAGCTGGACGTGGAACTGGACATCAGGCACCCGGACTCCGGCACCCTCCAGGTCGACGTCATCGCACCCGACGGCACGGTGTACCCGATCAAGGACAGCTACACCGGCTGGGGCAATGCCGACCTCAGAGGGGTGTACGGGATCGACGCCTCGTCGGAGACCGCCAACGGCGTGTGGAAACTGCGGGTGTACGACGCGTTCGCGGGCTACACCGGCTACATCGACTCCTGGGCCCTGCGCTTCTGAGGGGCCGCTGCAGGAGGCTCCGGCGTGCGGTGTCCGCTCTCAGGTGACGCGGAAACCGGCCACGTCGCGGTCCCGGTGGAAGGTCAGCCGGTTCCAGGTCGGGAAGGCGAGGTCGGTGACGGCGAGCAGCCTTCCCGAACCGTCGTACAGGGTGCGGCGTACGGTCAGGCCGCAGGCGGGCGGGGCGGCCGGCGCCCCGCTGCTCCGCGTCATGGTGAGGGTCTCGGCCACCCGGCCCCGCTCCGCGGCCCGGTCGAGCCACCGGTGAAGGGGCCCGAGGTCCTCCTCCCGGACCGGCGGCGCCGCCGCCGACCGGTCGCGGTAGCGGGCGAGTTCGGGTTCGCCGGCGATCGCGCCCGGGCAGAGGTACGTGATCGCGTCCCGGAGGGTCTCCCCCGACGGGCCGTGCTCACGGCGGTGGTGGACCAGGGTCCGCTCCCCGCCGCGCATGCCGAGCAGTTCGGCGAGCGAGGGCGGCACGCTGACCAGGGTGAGCCGGCTCCGGTCGGTCACGAGGGCCGGGCGCGCGGGTTGCGGAGCGGGTTGCGGAGCGGGTTGGTGCGCCGGTCGGGTCATGGGTCGGCGCTCGGGCGCGGCGCCTTCGCCGGCCGGGCGGGTGCCGCGCCGTTCGGTGACGATCAGGCCGTCCTCCCGCAGGTGCTGGAGGGCGGCCCGTACGGTCTGCCGGTTGACCTCGTAGCGGGCGGCGAGGGTGCGCTCGGAGGGAAGTCTGGCGCCGGGGGTGTGCGCGGCGCGTTCGAGCTCGCTCCGCAGGGCCGCGGCGATCCGCTGGTACTTGGGCATGGCGGCGGCCGGGCCGCCGTCCCGCATAAGGGAGGGCATGGCTTCTCCTCTGACGGGTGGTCAAGGACTGCGCGGTACGCAACCTAGCATTGGTCTATACCTGTGGGTGAGGGGGCGCCTCCGATCCCGCCCCACCTTGGCCGGATCCCACCACCCGCGAGACGCCGTACGAACCCACCGGCTCCACCCCTCTCGCCGCCCCGCCCCGACCCGCACGACACGGCCTAGCCGCGCAGCGGGTTCGGGAGCGGGATGTAGCGGGCGTCCGCGCCGTCGGCGCGCGTCCAGCGCAGCAGCAGGTTCGTTTTGGCCGGGAGGGACGGGGCCGAGAGCAGCTCCGCGATCTCGGGCAGGCCGTGTTCCGCGTCGTAGCGCAGGAACTCCTCGCGCACCGCGGGCCACACCGCGGCGGCCGCGTCCGGGTGCGCCTCGGCAAGGGCGCCGGCCACCTCCGCGAGGTGGTTGACGACCAGGCAGTACACCAGCCGCTGCCAGGCGGCGGCGCGCTCCGTCTCCGGCAGCAGCTTCACCCCTTCCGCGTCCCGGAACAGGGCCTGTACCGGCATACCTCGCTCGTCCACGGCCACGAGGCTGTTCTGCAGGTGCGCCTCCAGTACGACGCCGCGGCGGGCGAACACGTCCAGTACGGGCGGCACCACGTGGCGCAGGTACGCCCGCCACCAGCCGGCCGGATCGGCCGTCGCCGCGAGCGGACTGCCGGCGAACCCCTCCGCGAGCGCGGCGGACGCGAGCGGCGTGGCCCCCGGCTCCAGCCGCGCGCGGAGCCCGTCGCGGACCAGGACGGCGAGTTCCTCGAAGGCGAAGGACGCGGTGCGGTAGCCGCGGTCGGCGAGCCAGAGCGCGTTCGACCCGCCGCGGCGCAGCTCGGCGAACGCGGCCTCGACCGCGGCGTCCGTGCGGCGCAGTTTCACCAGGTCGTGCCGCCACAGCCGGCGCACGTCGTTGGTGATCCGGACGTCGAGGCTGAATTTGACGAAGAGGTCCGCCTCACCCGGCACGTACAGCGTGCGGATCGATGCCGTCGGCCAGACCGGCCGCCGGCCGGGGCCCAGGCGCAGCAGCCGCCCGTCGGCGAAGGCCGTGCGCACGGCCGCCGAGCCGCCGACCAGCTCCAGCTGCCAGGGATGCGCGGGCAGCAGCCGGTATCCGGCGGGCGGGCGAGGGCCGTCGAGCAGCCCGGCCAGCGCGTCGATCGCCTCGGCGGCGGCCGGGCCGCCCTCCTCGACCGCCTGGTCCTCGCGCAGTCCCAGGAAGACCAGCGGGTGACGCGCGTACGCCTCCGGCGCGTACGGCAGCCAGCTCGCGGCGGGCGCGGCGCCCCGCGCCTTGGGGGCGGGATGGTACGGGTGTCCCATGACCAGGGACTGCTCGGAGCGGACGTACGGGTCCTGCGGGGGCTCGGCGGCGGCGCGGGCGGCCAGCAGCGCGACGACGGCCTCGCGGCTGTCGGCGATCTCGACGGGGAGCTCGTCGTTCGGGACGCCGGTGTACCGGCGCAGTTCGTCGGCCGTCAGCTTGACGAGCTCCGTGTGGCTGAGCGGACGCCAGCCGTCCGCCGTACGCAGCTCGGGGTGCAGCGGCCGGCGCCCGTCCCGCACGCGCAGGAGCCGGCCGCTGCCGCGCAGCCGGTGGACCGCACCGGCGCCGTCCGCCGGGGCCGCCGCGGAGGTGGGAAGCTCCTCGGCGGGATCGGCCGCTTCCCGCAGCAGACAGTTCAGCAGGGGGGTGGCGGCGTACGCGTCGGCTGCGGCGTTGAGGTCCACGGATTCCATTCGGTCCATCCCAAGTACCGGGGTTCGCAGGGCGTACCACCGGTCGTGATCTTCAGTATCCGCGATGATGAAGTGATCATCGCGCCACCCGAGAGAGACCCGAGAGGAACAGGGCCCTGCACCCCAGCATGAACCTCCCCGCCTCCCCGGCCGAAGAGGCCGTGTCCGCCGAACTGGCCGAGGTGCGTCCCGCCCTCGGTTCCGCCTACGGCTCCGCGCTCGACGGCGCCCGGGCCGCCGTGCTGACCCGGCTGTGGCGGGCGCTGGCCGTCGAGCCGCTGCCCTGGGTGGAGCGCCGCGAGCAGGGGCCGGGCGGCCTGACCCTGCGGCTGTCCGGGGGCGGCCGGCTGGAGGGCCCGCTCCCGGATCCCTACGCGACCGACCCGTACGTCCGGGAGGTGCTGCTCGACGGCGCCCCCTACCGGCAGGCCGGGCGGCTCGTCGCGGCCCTGGGGGTGCCGCACGGGGACGCCTTCGCCGCCGAGCTCGACGACAGCACGGCCTCGCTCGCGCTGTCCCGGGCCGGGCAGCCGGCCGCCGGGGAGACCGCGCCGCGGAGCACCTGGGAATGGGAGCAGCGGGTGGTCGACGGCCATCCGTACCACCCCAACTGCCGTTCCCGGCCGGGCTTCTCGGTAGCCGAGCAGCTGGCGTACGCGCCGGAACACCGGCCGCTGGTCGAGCTCGGGCTGGTCGTCGTACGGGCCGAGGAGTGCCTGGTCACGGGTGCGTGGCCGACCGAGCTGCGCGATGGTGGCCGGCTCCTGCTGCCGGTGCACCCGTGGCAGGCGCAGCACGTGCTGAAACAGACGGGCCGGGGGCCGGCCGGGGTGCTGCGCCCCGGCTTCGCAGCGCATCCCCTGATGGCCCTGCGCACCTTGGCCCCCGCGGCGGGCGGCGCACACGTCAAGACGGCGCTGAGCACCCGTCTGACCTCCTCCGTACGGGACATCTCGGAGTACTCCATCGAGACGGCGGCGGCGGTCTCCGCGTTCGCGCAGGCCCTGTCGGAGCGGCTCGACGGGCGGCTGCACATCACCCGCACCCTGGGCGCGGCGACCGCACACAGCCCGGACCTGGCGGCGGTGCTGCGCGAGCCTCCCGAGGTGTACGCGGACGCGGCGGCGGGTGAGCGGGTGGTGCCGGTGGCGGCTCTGGGCGGGGCGGCGTTCGCGCGTTCGGCGGCTTGGCGGGCCGAGTTCGCCCGCCTCGCGCTCTCGGTGTGCCTGCGGGTGCTGGACCTCGGGGTGGCGCTGGAGGCGCACGGCCAGAACCTGCTGGTGGTCCTGTCCGCGACGGGAGCCCCGCTGCGGCTGGTCTACCGCGATCTGGCCGACATCCGGATCAGCCCGGAGCGGCTGGTGCGCCGCGGCCTGCCGGTGCCGCCGCTCTCGGGCCGGCTGGTCACCGACGACGTGACCCTGCTGCGGCGCAAACTGTTCGGCTCCCTGCTGACCGGCGCCCTGGGGGCCACGGCGGGCTCGACGGCCGCCTTCGGCGAGGCGCTGGCCGAGGCCGCGGGACTTCCCGCCACCGCGGACACCGAGGCCCTGCTGACGGATCCGCTGCCGACCAAGGCCTTGACGCTGATGCGGCTGAGTCCCGGGATCCCGGGCGACCAGTGGGCGGAGCTGGACAATCCGCTGACCGGGGCCGACGGGCGGGGGCGGGCGGTCTGACGTCCTCGCCCGGGGTCAGGCGGGGGCTCCGGGGGCTGCGGGTCCGGGACGGGTGAGGGCCAGGGTGGCGGGGAGTTCCGCCCTGCGGCGTATGCCGAGCTTGCGGTAGGTGCTCGTCAGGTGGGTCTCCACGGTGCGGCGGGCCAGGTGGAGCAGGTCCGCGATCTCGGTGTTCGTCCGCCCCGCCGCGGCCAGTTCCGCGATGCGGCGCTCGCTGCCGGTCAGGGCGCCGGAGACCGGGAGCCGGGCGCCGCCCTCGCGGAGGGCCTGCTCGGCCAGGGCGAGCAGGCGCCGGCCGCCCTTGCGTTCGGCCAGGTCGGCCGCCTCGCGCAGCCGCTCACGGGCGCGTCCGCGCTCACCTGCGGCGAGGAGCTGGCGGCCCTGGGCGAGGAGGGCTTCGACCAGTTCCATTCCGGCGTCGGCGGGTGCGTCCCTGAGGGTCTCGACCGCCTCCTCGGCAAGGTGCAGTCCGCGGCGGCCGCCGGTCGCGGTCCCGAGGACGCGCAGCGCCCGTCCCACCGTGCGCGGGGTGTTCCACACCCGGGCCAGCCGCAGTTCCTCGGTGGCCAGCACCAGTGCCTCCTGGCCGCCTCCGAGCGCGAGGCGGCACTGCGCGACCGCCGTGCGCCAGGGGGTGACGACCGGGCTGAGCACCTCTCGGGCGCTCTGGCGGCGTCCGCACTCCAGGAAGTCGTGGAGCGCCCCCGCCGGGTCCCCCGCGGCGAGGCGCTGCACTCCCCGCGCGTAGAGGAAGCGGTTCAGCTCCCATGATTCCGGGGCCCGGCTCAGGTCGAAGGCGTTGGCGAGCCGCGCGGCTTCCTCGGAACGGCCGGTGTGCACGAGCGCCATCAGCACGTGTGCGTCCCGGTTGGAGGGGCCGCTGTGGGCGCGCGCCGCCACGGCCGCGCCGTCGCCGCGTACGGCGATCAGCCGGGCGACGTCGCCGCGGGCCGCGGCGATGTCGGCGCGGGTGTTGAGCAGCGCGTGCTCCATGGGGTGGAGGAGGGCGGGGTGCTGGCCGGCCAGACCGCGGTCCACGAGCCGCTCCGCCTCGTCGAGTTCGTCGGCCCATTCGGCGACCGCCGCCGCCGTCCCCAGCAGGAACGGCTCTGCCAGCGGGTCGGAGGGCTGTGCGAGCAGGGCCCGTACGCGGGTCATGGCCTCGCCGGCCGATATCAGGCCGGCCGTCGCCTCGTAGCGCACCAGCAGCGCCCGGCTGGCGGTGCCGACGAGCTCCGGCGCGTGCACGCCGCTCTCGCAGAGCCTGCGGTAGGTCTCCTGACGGGTCGCGAGGTCGGAGTCGGCCAGCAGAGCGGTGGCGGTCTGCACGGTGCGGGTGAGTCCCGGATGCCCGTCCAGGCTGCCCTCCGTGCGTCGCAGCACCTCCAGAGCGGTGGTGACCTCGCCGCGGCCCACCAGGGCCGTGCCGAGGGCGACGGCCGCGCGCACCCGGTCACGGGGGGCCGCCGGCAGGTGCTGTGCCTCCGCGAGGCGCGCGATGGCCACCGCCCCGTCGGCCGAGGCGTACTCCAGCGAGCCCAGCTCGGTGAGCAGCTGCTGGCGCCGGTCGTCGGAGAGCGGTTCGTCCAGGGCACGGCGCAGGTAGCCGGCGGCAGCGCCGGGGCGGGCGTCGTGCACCGCGACCGTCGCCGCCTCCCGCAGTACGCGCAGTGCCCAGGGCAGGCCGACGCCCCGTGCGCGCAGCAGATGGGCGGCGACCGCCTCGACGCGTTCCCCGCGCCGCAGCATCGTTGCGGCCGCCACCCGGTGCGCCGCCTCGCGCCGCACCGTCGGCCACCCGGTCAACACCGCGTCCCTGAGGAGCCGGTGGGCGAAGCGCGGCCGGCCGGCGGAGTCCGGGCGCAGGAGTCCGATGCGGGTCATCGCGGTGAGCCAGCCGGCCACCCGTGCGGGATCCGCACCGGACGCCTCGGCCAGCACCCCGGCCACGTCCGTACCCGCCGGGGCGCTCGCGGCGCGCCCGGTGCGCCGTCCCGCCGGTTCCTGCGTCCCGTGCGCCTCGTATTCCTCGTATGCCTCGGGCGTCTCGGGCGTCGGCCGCGGCCAGGCCTCCTCCAGTGCCGCCAGGCAGCGGGCCACCTCGGCCGTGGCCGTTCCCGCGCTGCTCAGCCACCAGGCGACGGCCGCCGGATAACTCCCGGGATACAACGCGGCGCAGCTGTCCGGCAGCGCGGCGACGGCCCCCGGTGCCGGGCCGGCCGCGTGCGGACCGCCGAGGTCGTCGAGCAGCGCGTGGAGGAGCAGCGGGCTGCCCGCCGCAGCGCGTACGCACTCCGCCGTCCATTCGGGTCCGGCGTCCGGGGCGGCGGCGCGGACGAGCTCCGCGGCGGCCGCGTCGCCGAGCGGTTCGATCGTGTGGGTGCGGACGAGGGAGGGCGGCAGGGACCGGGCGAGCCCGGAGGGACCGGGGTCGATGTCGTACTGGCTCCGTTCGCTCACCACGAGCAGTACCGGTAATCGGTCGATGCGGCGCACCGCCTCCTGCAGCCAGCGGCGCGAGGGGGCGTCGGCCAGGTGGACGTCGTCGACCGCCAGCAGGAGCGGGCCCTCGTCCGCGTACGCGCTCAGCAGCCGCCACAGCCGGGCGGAACTCCCGCGGTCGTCGCCGTCCGGCGTGAGGTCGGGGAAGTCCGGTACGGGTCCCAGCAGTTCCAGCACCGTGGCGAAGGGCACCCCGCCGTCCTCCGCCGAGCAGCGCGCCCGCAGCACCCGCAGGCCCCGGTCCGCGGCGTCCCGGACGGCTGCCTCCAGGACGGAGGTGCGGCCGGTGCCGGAGGCTCCCCGGAGCAGGACGAGGCCGCCGCTACCGGAGCGGGCCCGCTCCGTCTCGGCCGCGAGCAGGGCCCGGGCGCCGTCGCGTTCGCGGAGCGGTCCGGTCATCGGTGCCTCCTGTGCTGGATGGTGGGCTTCCCCGCCGGGTGAGACGAGGAAATGCGGGTCGCGGTGGTGTGAAGTGGCGTACCTCACTGTCGGCTCGCGGAGGCGTCCCGATCCCGACGGCGCCCGCTGTGACCTGCGGTGACGCTCGCGGGGGCGGCGGATCTCGTGGTGGCCGCCGCCGCGGTCTCGTGGTGCGGCTCGTGGTGCTCCACGATTGCGGTCCGCGCGATGCCCGCAGAAGGGTGGAAGGTGCTCATCCACCACCGGCCCGCGCTCCGCGGCGGGCTGCTGAACAGGGGAATCGGTTGCTCAACTCACCCCGGACCACGACCATCTCCTCCCCCGGCACGGGCCGCGGCTCCGGCTCCGTGGACCGGCGCGTCCCGGTGGCGGTGTCCGCCCCGGATCCGATCAGCCGCGAGGGCGCGATCAGCCAGTTGCGCAGACACCCGGAGATCGAGCTGCGCGAGGAGTCCGGTCCGGGCACGGTGGCCCTGCTCGTTGAGGACGCGCTCGACGAGGCGGCGCTGACCCGGCTGCGCCGGATCGTGCGCAGCGAGGGGGCTCGCGCCGTGCTCGTCATAGGCGCGATGCGGGAGAGCGAACTGCTGGACGTGGTGGAGTGCGGTGTCGGCGCGATCGTCTGGCGCCACGAGGCCACCGCCGGGCGGCTGGTGCAGGCGGTGCTGGCCGCGTCCCGCGACGACGGGGACCTGCCCGCCGATCTGCTCGGCCGACTCATCCGGCAGGTGGGCACGCTGCACCGGGGTGCGGCGGGCCGGACCAGTGCGCCGTTCGGGCTCACGCCCCGTGAGGTGGACGTCCTGCGCCTGGTCTCCGAGGGCTTCGACACCGGTGAGATCGCGGGCAAGCTGTCCTACTCCGAACGGACCGTCAAGAACGTTATGCACGGACTCACGACACGCCTGCATCTGCGCAATCGTGCGCACGCCGTGGCTTTTGCCCTTCGGGAAGGCTACATCTGATCTTCCGGGCAACCGACGGCGGCAGGGGGTGTCCGCGGGGGCAGGACGGACTGCCCGCCGGCCGTCCCCCGTGCCCCTGCGGCCCGGGGTGCCGTCCGGGGGACGATCGACGGTGGACGACGGCCGGGCGGAACGGCCGTGCGGGCAGAACGGGGGCACAGGTGTGATCCACGAGGTGGACGAGGTACTCAAGGGCCTCCTCGGCGGCGGGGCGCTGACGGGTTCGGGCATCGAGGTGGCCTTCGAGGCGCCCACCCGTGACTGGGCGGCCCGGCGCAACGCGCCCGTGGTCAACACCTATCTGTACGACATCCGGGAGGACGTGACCCGGCGTCAGCGCGGCCACGTGGCGGTGCGCGACGATCGCGACGTGGTCGTGCGCCGGAGTCAGCCGCCGCGCTGGTTCCGGCTGTCGTACCTGGTGACGGCGTGGACGAAAACCCCGCAGGACGAGCACCGGCTGCTGTCCGCCGTGCTCGCGACGCTGCTGCCCCGTGAGGTGCTGGCGCCGGACGAACTGCCCGGTTCCCTGCGGTCGCTGGGGCTCTCCGTGCCGCTGACGGTGGCCGGCATCCAGACCGAGTCGCGTTCGCTCGCCGAGATCTGGTCCGCGCTCGGCGGCGAGCTGAAGCCTTCCCTCGACCTCGTGGTGACCGCGCCCTTCCCCGCCTTCCCGGAGTACGACGCGGGGCCGCCGGTCACCGAGGG
Source organism: Streptomyces sp. NPDC051582 (assembly GCF_040681715.1). Lineage (NCBI taxonomy): Bacteria > Bacillati > Actinomycetota > Actinomycetes > Kitasatosporales > Streptomycetaceae > Streptomyces > Streptomyces sp. NPDC051582. The sequence goes on along the minus strand of NZ_JBFAZJ010000016.1, from coordinate 176,027 downwards.
CGCCACCGTCCGGGTGGGCGCTCTGGACGGCGACCCGGCGGCGTCCGGGGGCCGTTCGCACCGCCCCCACCAGGTAGCGGCCGCCCAGGCGGCGCGGGCCTCCCGCAAGGAGGCCGCCTCCCGCCGGGACTCCTCCCGCCGCTCGGACCCGCGGTGAGCGCCCCGTACGCGGCAACGGCCGAGCCGGATCCGGACCCGCGGACGCCCGGCGCCGGGGCACCGCAGGAGGCCGTCGACGATGCCGCCCGAGCGCTCCTCTCCCGTCTCGACGGGCTGCGCGGGCGGGTGTCCGCTCTGGTCGAACGGCGGGCCGCCGGCGATCCCACGGCCGACGACCCCCTGCGCGGCCTCTACCTGTCCGAGGAAGCCGTACGTCATCTCCTCGGCACCTGGGAGGCGGCGACGGACGACGGGACCGCCTCCGACCCCGGCACCGGCACCGGCACCGGTCGGGCCGCCTCCGGGGAGCACGCGCCCGGCGACCGGCTGGCCCGGCTGGCCGGGCGGGCGGAACTGACCGCACTCGACGTCGCCGTCCTGCTCGCCGCCCTCGCTCCCGACGTCGACCGGACCTTCGAACCGCTCTACGGCTACCTCAACGACGACGTGAGCAGGCGCCGGGCCACCGTCGGTCTCGCCCTCGCCCTGTGCGGGGTGCCCGCGCAGTCCGCCGCGGCCCGGGGCCGGCTGCACGCCTGCGCGCCCCTCGCGGCCCTCGGCCTGCTGGAGGTCGAGGAGCCCGAACGTCCCTTCCTGACCCGGTCGCTGCGCGTGCCCGACCGGCTGATCGGGCACCTCCTCGGGGACGACACTCCGGACGCCGCCCTCATCGGCCTGCTGCGCCCGATGCCGGCACCGCTGCCGTCCGACGCGGCCGCCGAGCAGTTCGCCCTGCGGCTCGCGGCCCTCCTGGAGTCCGGACCCGCCACCGTCTACCTGCGCGAACAGCGCGAGGGCGACGGCCTGGCCGCGTACGCCGCCGCCCTGCGCGCCGCGGGCCTGGACGGGCTGTGCTGCGCCGCACCCGGTGGGCACGTCGCCGAGCTGCTGCGCGAGGCCCGCCTCAGTGGCCGGGCCGTCGTCGTACCGGAGCTCCCCGAGGCGCCCGGCCCGCTGATGCGGGCGCTCGCCGCGGCGCCGGACGTCACGGTTCTGCTGGCCGATCCCCGCCCGTACGACCCGCACTGGTTCCCCGAGGACCCCCTGGTCCTGGAGGCCCCGGGCCGCCGGGACGGGGGGACGGCCGCCTGGCGGGCCGCGCTGGGTGCGGACGCCGACGGCTTCGATCTGGCCGCGACCGTCGCCCCGTACCGCCTCGGCGGGGACCGCGTGCGGCGGGCCGCTCAGGCCGCACGCGCGCTGGCCGCCTTCGAGGGCGGCCCGGGCGGTCCGCTCACCGCCGCCCATGTGCGGCGCGCCGCACGCCGCCAGTCCGCGTCGGGACTGGAGAGCCATACCCGCCGCATCCGGCCGGCCGTGGGCTGGGGGGACCTGGTCCTGCCCGAAGGACCCCTCGGGCAGCTGCGCGAACTGGCCCTGCGGGCCCGCCACCGCGACCGCGTGCTCGGCGACTGGCGGCTCAGTGCGGGCGGCGGCCGCGGCCGGGGCGTCCTCGGCCTGTTCGCCGGGGAGTCCGGCACCGGCAAGACGCTGTCGGCGGAGGTCGTAGCGGCGGACCTCGGGCTCGATCTGTACGTGGTCCAGCTGTCGTCCGTCGTGGACAAGTACGTCGGCGAGACCGAGAAGAACCTGGAGCGCATCTTCACGGAGGCGGACCGCACGGACGCGGTACTGCTCTTCGACGAGGCCGACGCCGTCTTCGGCAAGCGCTCCGAGGTCAAGGGAGCGCACGACCGCTACGCCAACATGGAGAGCTCCTACCTCCTCCAACGGCTGGAGTCCTTCGACGGCATCGCGCTGCTGACCACCAACCTGCGCGTGAACATCGACGAGGCGTTCACCCGGCGCCTCGACCTGGTGGTCGACTTCCCGTTCCCGGACGCCGGGCAGCGCCTCGCCCTGTGGCGGCACGGGCTGGCGCACGTGCCGTCCGCGGAGGGCATCGACCCGGCTCCGCTGGCCCGGGACTTCGAGCTGGCCGGAGGTTCCATCCGCAGCGCGGTGGTCACCGCCGCCTACCTCGCCGCCGGGCGGGGCGGCGAGGTGACGGCGGACGACCTGCTGGAGGGGGCGCGGCGCGAGTACCGCAAGGCGGGGCGGCTGGTGCCGGGCGAGGGCCGCTGGTGATCCCGCGGCCGGGCCCGGGCGACCCGGTCGGGTCGTCGCGGGCCCGGGATCCGCGGACCTCAGCCTGCCTTGGGACGGACGATCTTCCACTCCTGGTTTCCGGTGTTGGTGCAGTCGGAGATGTTCAACCGGTCGCGCTCGTTCGCGCCGCCGTTGACGTTCAGGCACTTGTTGTTGCTGGCGTAGTTGCGGATCCAGTAGTCGCCGCTGTCCTGCTTGTCGATCCACCACAGCTGGTTGTCGGCGGTGGTGCCGTCGCAGTGGAACTCGCCGATGCCGGTCCCCACCGGGCGGCCGTCGTACTCGCCGAGGTCCATGCAGAACTGGTCCTTGACGTTGCGGATCTGGAAGAGCGGGGTGCCGCCCGGGCCGAGCGACGGGTACTTCACCTCCAGGTTCCAGAGCTGGTTGTCCGCCTCGGTGCCCGCGCAGTTGGCCTGCTGCACGGCCAGGTTGATCTGGCCCTTGTCGCGACCGGGCAGATCGGCGCACATGCGGGTGGCCGCGTTGCGCAGCAGGACCTTCTCGGCCGGCACCACGGGCGGCGGTCCCGCCGGCTTCTGGGTCTGCCCTCCCCCGCCGCCGTCGTCCTTGGGCTTCTCGGACTTCGACGGTTCGGGCTCGGGCTTCGGCGGCGGGGGCGAGGCCAGCGGGGACGGGGGCGGACTGTTGGGCAGGACGGCTCCCGCCTGCTCCGTCTGCTCGGTGGCCGCGCTGCGGACCTGCGGCTTGTAGGCGATCCAGATCATCACGAACGCCACCGCGAGCGCGATGAACATCCCGAAGAACGTCGCGAGCCACCGGGGCAGGAAGCCGCGCTGGACGTACGTCCCCTCGACCTCCAGCGGCTCGGTGCCGGAGCGGCGCACCGTGATGGTGTAGGGCCGCTCCTCCTTCGAGCCGAACCAGATGATCTGCCGGGACCGCAGGGTCGTTTCGACGAACGCCGCCCGGCCCGGCTCGATCTGGACGTTCCCCGGCCGGATCTCGTAGGTCAGGTGGTCCCCGTTGTCGCTGCCCGTCAGGGAGGCCGTGACCTTGGTGTTGCCGAGGTTGTCGACCGCCAGCTTCGGACGTCCGCGCAAGCGCCCCTTGACGGTCGGCGGCACGAGTTCCGCACGCACCTCGGTGAACGGGGTGATCGTCAGATTCCCCTCCGGGACCGTCACGGCCTCGGGATGCTCGGTCGGCGTGATCCGCACCGCGTACGGGTTCGGCCCCGCGACCGCGTCCGGGGTCCGGGGCGGCGCGAAGGTCAGCTCGACCGTCCCGGTGGTGCCCGGGTACAACCGCAAGGTCGCCGGCTCGACCGCCGTCCAGGGCGCCAGGTCGCCGACGGGCTCGAAGCGGTATTCGTCCACCACGTCACCGGTGTTGCGCACGCGCAACCGCACGCGCGTACTGCTGCCGGGGTCGACGGTGACGGAGGCGGGTTCCAGGGAAGTCCATAGGCTCACCCTGGGCACGCTAACCGCGCCGCCGCCGCAGGGCAGGAGCCCCGGGGGCAGGGTGCGTTGCCCCCGGGGGCCCTCGGGTTGCCCCGGGGGTGCGGGCCGGTCCGTGCGCGCGGGCCGGTCCGTGCGCGCGGGCCGGTCCGTGCGCGCGTCAGGTCCGGTGCTCGAACTCCCAGAGCGTGCGCTGGACGGCCGGCTCTTCGTGGGCCGTGGCACTCCCCTCTTCGACGGCCGCCCGCTGGGCGACGGACGGGGCGGTGTCGTGACCGGCCACGAAGGCGGCGCTGTCGGTGTCCGCCGCCCGCTCGGAGCCCTGCCCGGGATCGGTCACGGCGACGCCCTCGCCGTTGTCGTGGCCCGTCTCGCGCACGCCCCGGAGGTTCTTGTCCAGGTGGCTGACCTCGTGGGCGAGGATCCCGGTGTTGCCGACGGCCTTGGGGCCGAGCAGGATGTGGCTGCCGACCGTCACGGCGTGCGCGCCCAGCGCCGCGGTGGCGCGCTGGGCCGTCGCGTTGTCGTGGACGCGTCCGGCACCCAGCCCTTCGTTGCGGTAGAACGCCTTCGCCTTGCCGAGGAAGGGATCGGGGAGCGGGCTGCTCGGCGTGTTCAGTGCGGATTCGAGGAGGCCGATCTGCGACGCCTGCCGGCTGTCCTCCACCCCCTTGTGCCCGTGGTCGTGCTCGTGGCCGTGTTCGTGGTCGTGCTCGTGGCGCACGGCCTCCCGGCGCTGGACGGTCGTCTCCCCGTGCCCGCAGCCCGGGCCGTGCAGGTGCCGCTGCGCCTCGACGGCGCGGGCCACCGCCCCGTTGCCCGCGGCCCGGTTGAGGTCCAGCATCCGCTGGGCCGGCGTGCTCGGCGCCGCCGAGGTGCGGGAGGCGGCTCGTTCTTGCGAAGACCGGTCCTGCTTACCGTGCGCGCGCATGAGGCTCCCTCTGACTGTCCGGACGGCCGGTCGTCCAGCCTTGACCGGGCCCCGGCCCCGTCCACAGGTCCGCGCGGGCAGATCCGGGGGCAGGGAACGCCCCCCTGCGCCGGGTGCCCCCGGGACTGCCCTTCCGGGCAACGACGGTGCACCCGCCCGGGTACCGAGGGACGTTTCGGCGAGCGGGACGCGCGCGTCAAGGTGGGGGTGTCCTGTCTCGTACCGGAGGAGAGCAGAGCATGCCGTCCTATCTGTCGCCCGGCGTCTACGTCGAGGAGGTGGCCAGCGGTTCGCGCCCCATCGAGGGAGTCGGCACGTCGGTGGCCGCCTTCGTCGGGCTGGCGCCGACCGGCCCATTGAACGAGCCGACGCTGGTGACCAACTGGACCCAGTACGTCGCCGCTTTCGGCGACTTCACCGACGGCTACTACCTCGCGCACTCCGTCTACGGGTTCTTCAACAACGGCGGTTCGGCGGCGTACGTCGTGCGCGTCGGCGGTTCCGCCGAGGACGCGGCCGGCGGCCGCGGGCAGGCGGCCGCGCCCGCCGCGGTCACCGGCGCCGCCGCCCCGGCCGCGCTGCCCGCCGCCGAGCCCCGCCGCCTCGGCACCTTCGCCGTGGCCGCCACCGCGGAGGGGCGCGGCGGCCCGCTGTCCGTCGAGGTCGCGGACGCGGAGGGCGAGGGGCCCGCCGAGCGCTTCAAGCTGATCGTCAAGGAGGGCGACAAGCCGGTCGAGACCTTCGACGTGACGGCGAAGAAGGGCAGCCGGTCCTACGTCGTCACGCAGGTCAAGGAGCGTTCCGCGCTCATCACCGTGACCGAGGCCGCGCCGTCCGCGCAGCTGGCCCGGCCGGAGAACCAGACCGTGGCGCTGCCGGCGCCGCCGCCCGCGCCCGTCGAGCCCGCGCCGCCGGCAGGCGGCTCCGAGGCCTCCCACCCCGGCCCCGCGCACTACCTCGGCGACTCCGCGGACCGTACGGGCTTCGGCGGCCTGGAGGCCGTGGACGAGATCTCCATGGTCGCCGTGCCCGACCTGATGGCCGCCTACCAGCGCGGCGCGATCGACCTGGAGGCCGTCAAGGCGGTCCAGCTCGGCCTGATCGCGCACTGCGAGCTGATGGGCGACCGCGTCGCGATCATCGACCCGCCGCCCGGCCTGAACGCCCGTGACATCCGTGTCTGGCGCCAGGAGACGGCCAACTACGATTCCAAGTACGCGGCCCTGTACTACCCCTGGATCAAGTCCTTCGACCCGGCGACCGGACAGTCGCGCCTGATCCCGCCGAGCGGCCACGTCGCCGGCATCTGGGCCCGCAACGACAGCGAGCGCGGTGTGCACAAGGCCCCCGCCAACGAGGTCGTCCGCGGCGCCGTCGACCTCGAACTGCAGATCACCCGCGGCGAGCAGGACCTGCTCAACCCGATCGGCGTGAACTGCATCCGGGCCTTCCCCGGCCGCGGCATCCGCATCTGGGGCGCCCGCACCCTCTCCTCCGACCCGGCGTGGCGCTACCTGAACATCCGCCGGTACTTCAACTACCTGGAGGAGTCGATCCTGATCGGCACCCAGTGGGTGGTGTTCGAACCGAACGACCACAACCTCTGGGCGCGCGTCCGGCGCAACGTCTCCGCGTTCCTGGTCAACGAGTGGCGCAGCGGAGCCCTGTTCGGGCAGAGCCCCGACCAGGCGTACTACGTCAAGTGCGACGAGGAGACGAACCCGGCGGAGTCCGTCGATCTCGGCCGGGTCATCTGCGAGATCGGCATCGCGCCGGTCAAGCCCGCCGAGTTCGTGATCTTCCGGCTGGCGCAGTTCTCCAGCGGCAACGGGGAGCTGGAGGAGTAACCGGGCGCGGAGCCCGCCTCCGCCCCCGACGCCTCTGCGCGCCCCTCCCCTCCCCAGAAGGACAGCGAACACATGAGTCTCCAGCCGGGTGACGCCCTCACGTCACACAACTTCGGCCTCCAGATCGACGGGGTGATGGTCGAGTACCTCGCCGAGGTCAGCGGCCTCACCCTCGAACAGGACGTCATCACCTACATGCAGAACAGTGCGCAGGGCCGGCCCGAGGTGGCGCTGCTGCCGGGCGTGCAGAAGAACGGCCAGTGCACGGTCGTGCGCGGCATGACGCAGTCGGCCTCGTTCACGCAGTGGATCAACGACTCGATCCGCGGCCAGATGAGCACGGCGCGCAAGAACGCCTCCATCATCATGATGGACTTCCAGGACAACCCGGTGAAGCGCTACAACCTGCGCAACGCCTGGTGCAGCAAGATCGAGACGAGCACGGTGAAGGCCGGTGAGGCCTCGGCGCTCACCGAGAGCGTCACCATCGTGTTCGAAGAACTGGTCATCGAATAATGCGGCGTTCGGCTGCCGGGGCCCAGGCCCCGGCAGCACCCCAGACCGCGGCGGCGGGGGCGGGCATCCCCCAGTCGGCCCCCGCCGCCGCACCCGACCACGCACACGCCGCTCCGCCCGCCGACCCGGCGCCACGGCAGTCGCTGCGCACCGAGTTCCCCTTCGAGCTGCCGCGCGGGTACGTCGACGACGCGGGCACCGTGCACCGCGACGGTGTCATGCGGCTGTCCACGGCACGCGACGAGCTGGTCCCGCTGCGGGACGTGCGCGTGCAGGAGAACCCCGCGTACCTGTCCGTGGTGCTGCTCGGCCGGGTCATCACCCGGCTGGGCACGGTCCCGATGGTGCACGACGGGATCGTGGAGAACATGTTCGCGTCGGACCTGGCGTTCCTCCAGGACTTCTACCGCCAGATCAACGCGGAGGGCCACACCCGCGCGGCCGTGCAGTGCCCGCACTGCTCGGAGCCCTTCGAGGTGGAACTCGGCGGGAGCCGCCTGGGGGAATCGTGACGTACGCGACCGACCGGCTGCACGAGGAGATCGCGTACGTCGCCTACCACTTCCACTGGGGCCTGGACGCGATCTTGGACCTGGAACACCAGGACCGGCGCCGGTACACCGAGCAGATCGCGTCCCTCGTGACGCGCGGCGCGACGGAGGGCTGAGCAGGTGGCATTCCTGGACCGGCTGCGGGGACGGCGCGGCGACGCCGCCGACGCGGTGGCTGCGGCCGCGGCGACGGCGTCCGGCGGTTCCCCGGCTCCGGGCTCAGGGGCCGCGGCGGCCGCCGGGAGCACGGCTCCCCCGGCCTCCGCAGCCTCTGCGGCTCCCGTGGCTCCTGAGGCCCCCGTGGCCGTCGCCGCCTGGGCCCGCCTGCCGCCGCTGCGGCGGACGGCGGGCAGCGGCCGGACGGGCGTCGCGGACACCGGTTTCGGCGGGCGGCTGCCGACCTGGCAGGACCCGTCGTTCACCCGGGCGTCCTCCCCCGCGGTCCTGGACCCCGCGGCGGGCGGCAGCCTGCTCTCGGGTGCGCTGACCGGGTCCGCGCGCCCGGTCTCGGGACTCGAACGGCCCGCCCCGGCCCTGCCGTCGGGCCGTCCGTCCGGCATGCCCGCGGTGCCGGGCGTGCCGGTGGCGCCGCTCCGGGCGATCCCGGCCGCAGTGCCGTCCCCCGCGGCGACCGGGACCCCTTCGGTACGCGCGGGGGCCCGGCCCTTCGGGTCCGCACCGGCGGTGCCCGTGCGCCCGGCGCCTGCGGTGCCTCCCGTGCAGCGCACGCGCGCCGACCGGCCGCCGGCTTCACCGGCGGGTGCTCAGCCGCCCCTGTCGGCACGCGAGTTGCCGTCGGCCCCGGCGGGCACGGCACATCGCGGTGTCCCGGTGAGGCCTGCGCCTCCGTCTCCGTCTCCCCGGACGCGGCAGCCCCTGACCAAGGCGCCGGCTGCGCCCGCGGCCGCCCGGCGGGTCCTGCCGGCCGTGCACCCGACCGCTCCTGCGGTGCCGGCGGCCGCACCGGCCTCCCCGGCCTCCCCGGCCTCCCCGAGCCCGGCATCCCTGCCTGCGGATGCCGAACGGGACGGCCCCGCCCCGGCCGCCTCCGCGACTCCGGACTCCGCACCGGCTGCCGCACGACGGTCCGCGGTTCCCCCGTTGCCGCAGGACGGTCGGGCAGGGAACACCCCGCCCCGGCCTCCGGCCGCCAGGCGTCCGGGACTTGGCGCACCGGTACGGCGGGAGGAGGTGCGCCGTCCCGAGGGGTCCGCCTCGCGTACGGACGCGCCGGGCGATTCCGGCGCACCGGCATTCGAGCCGGCCTCCATGGTGGACCGTGCTCTGCCGCGCACGACCACCCCCGGCAGCGCCGTGCGACGCGACGGAGCGAAGTCCGAGGGAACGGGCTCGAACCCGTCCGACGCGGGGTCACCCACGACCAAGACTTCCGGCACGGGCACGGGCACGGGCACCGGCACGGGCTCCGGCCCCAAGCCGGCGGTCACCACAGCCGCGTCCGGCATCGGCGCGCCCGTCCAGCGAGCGGTGGCCGCCCCGAAGACACAGACGCCCGGCAGCCCCCTGCAGCGCGACCGGGCGAAGTCCATGGGCACCGACGCGCGACCGTCCCGGTCCGGGTCACCCTCGGCCGACACCTCCGGCCCCACACCGGCGGCGCCCGCTCCGGCACCCGCGATCGGCACGCCCGTCCAGCGGGCGGTACCCGCCGCGAAGACTCCGCCGACGCAGACGCAGACGCAGACGCAGACGCCCGGCAGCGTCCCGCGCCGCGACCAAGCGAATTCCACGGGGACGCACCCGGCACACGCGAAGTCACCGACGACCGACACCCCCGGCGCGGCGCGAGCGGTGACAGCAGCCGCGTCCGGGACCGGTACGCCCGTTCAGCGATCGGCGGCCGGAATGGCATCGTCCGATCCGGCCGAAGGCCGTCGCTCCTCTGCCGTACCCGACGACGCGGCCGCCAGGCCCTCCGTCCGGCCCCGCGCGCACACCCGGAGCAGTGCCCCAACGGTCGTCCCCGGCGCGTCGGACGACGCGCCGGGGACGGGTGCACCGGCGACGTCCCGACCGGCTCCGCACACCGCGCCGCGGTCGGACACCCCCGCGCCGACGCGCGTTCCGGACGTTCCGCCCACCCGGCCCGTTCCCCCGTCCCCCAGCCCGTCCGCTCCGACCTCCGCGGCCGCCGCGCCCCCGGTAGCCGGTCTCCCCCTTGCCCGGCGCAGCACCACGACGCCCCCGGTGCAGCGCTCCACGGCCGTACCTCCGCCGACTCCAGGCCCTACGAAGTCGCAGCACGAACCCCGCGCCACCGGCCCCGCGCTGCCCCGCCCGCATGCGGCCGTACCCGCCTCGTCCCCCGGCACCACGGGGTCACAGCACGAACCGCACGCCACCGGCCCGGGACCGGCCCGCCCGGCCACGCCCGTACCCCCGTCGGTCGCCGGCGGCCGTGCGGAGTCGGGGCGCCGACCCGTTGCCACGGGCCCCGGACCGGCACCCCGACCCCGTACCTCCGCCGGAGCCGCACCCGCGGACCCGGTGCAGCGCAGTGTCGCGGCTCCCCGGGCGGGGCTCGGGGCGCCCCTGGCGGTCCCGGCGGCCCCCGCACCCAGGGCCGTCGCCTCGACGGTCCCCACGCCGGCTCCGCCGCGCCCGGCACCCGGTTCCGCGGGGCCCTCGGCGCCCCCCGTCCAGCAACGCTCCCCGCTGGGGGCGCCGCTCGCCAGCGCGCCCGCCGGGGCGGCGCCGCGTTCCGTGCCCGAGCGCCCCGGATTCCCCACCGGAGGCGGCGTTCCCGCGCTCCCGCCCACCGCACCGACCGCGCCGGCACCTGGGCGTACGGCCGGCGTTGGCCCCGTCCAACGCGCCTCCTCCGCAAGGGGCGTTCCCCTGCGCCGGAGCGCCTCGCCCGGCGCCGCGGTCACAGCGCGCGGTCCGCTGCCCGTGGCTGCCCTGACTCCGCCGCCCGCGGCCGGGGCCGTACCCCCGGCCCTGCCCGCGGGCGCGGCGGCCGGGGCACCGTCCGGGGGGTCGAAGCCGGCCGCGCCCACGGTGCAGCGCCTCCCCTCCTTCAGCTCCCTCGGCTCCGGCTCCGGCTCCGGCTCCGGCCGGGCCATCGGCGCACTCGCCGCCGCCGCGTCGGCCAGCGTAGCGCAGACGCTGGGGCACCTCCGGTCGTCACCCCAGCCCGCCCCGTCGCCCCAGCCCGCCCCGGCATCGCGGCCCGCCCCGCCGGCCGAACCGCTGCCGCCGTACGCGCCGCCCGGCGCCGATCCGGCTCCCGGGACGGCGGTCACCGCCGAGGACCCGCCGCCCGAGTACAGCGCGGTCGCCCCCGGCGCGTTCGATCCGCGCGATCTGACCGACTTCCAGCTGGACGAGCTGGTGCACCGGATCATCGGCCGGGTCACCCGCCTCGTCCGCACCGAACTGCGCATGGACCGCGAACGGATCGGCAGGCTCCGCGATCCGCGCGCCTGACGGAACACAGACCCCGGTCACCGCGCGCGCCACCACCGCAGAACGACAGAAAGGCCCACCTCGGATGCCCCGCCAAGACCCCGGGTCCACCATCTGGTTCACCCTCACCATCGACGGCGAGAGCCTCGGCTTCTTCAACGGATGCGAAGGCCTGTCGTCGCAGGTGGAGGTCGAGCACCGGCAGGAGGGCGGCAACAACGGCTTCGTGTGGCACCTGCCCACGCGGGTCACGTTCTCCACCGTCCGGCTCACCCGGCCGCTCACGCCGGACACCGCGAAGGTCGCCAAGTGGATCTCGTCGGTCCAGACGGGGATCAAGCGGCCCACCGCCCAGATCGCGGCGCTGCGGGCCGACGGGTCCCTGGTGGCCCGCTGGGGGCTCATCGACGTGCTGCCGGTGAGCTGGCAGGGCCCCACCCTCGACCCCGCCAACCCGTCCGTGGCCACGGAGGTGTTGGAGATCGCCCACCACGGGTTCACGGACTGACGGCGCGGCAGGCGGAGCGGAGAGGAAAGAGGCAACACCCATGGCCACGAACAGCAGGGGCGCCGGCAAGAGCCTGGTGCGCGCGAGCCTGGCGATCCACGAGCCCCCGGTCGGGACGAGCACGACGCCCGGGGCACTGATGAGGACGTTCGGTTTCGAGTTCAACCCGGCGCAGTTGTCGCTGAGCCAGCGCGCCCAGTGGAAGGCCACGCCGACGATGGCCGTGCGCGACGGCTCCAAGCCGGAGTTCATGGGCGCCGAGCCGCGCGAGATGACCTTGGAGATCTTCCTGGACTCCTCGACCGCGCCGACCGCCAACACGGTGCTGAAGAAGGTCGAATCGCTGCTGGACTGCTGCGAGGTGACGGCGAAGAGCATCGCCGCCGATCAACCGTCGCCGCCGTGGGTGGTGTTCGAGTGGGGGTCGTTCTCCACGGCCCGCTTCGTCGCGTACGTGAGCTCCGTCGAGGCGTCGTACAGCCTCTTCGGCACGACGGGCGTGCCCATCCGTGCCACCTGTCAGGTACACCTGGTGGAGATCCCGGGGAAGACCAAGGGCCAGAACCCGACGTCGGGCTCGCTCACCGCGCAGCGCGTGCACCGCGTCGTGGCCGGCGACTCGCTCCAATCGCTGGCGTGGCGGGAGTACGGCACGGCCACCGTCTGGCGGGCGATCGCCGAGCTCAACGGCATCGACGACCCGTCCCGGCTGCCGACCGGCACGGAACTGGTGCTGCCCGCGCCCGAGGAGGTGGCGCGCTGATGGTGCAGCCCGCGTTCTCCAGCATCATGCAGGTGCGGATCGGCGGCGCGAAGCTCCCCGACGACATCGCCCCGCTGCTCGTCGAGGGCTGGGTCGACCAGGGTGTCGGCGTGCCGGCCGCGTTCCGGCTGACCTTCCGCGACCCGTACCGGCTGGTCCTCGGCAAACTCGGCGTCACCTTCGGCACGAGGGTGGTCCTCACGCCGATCTCCGACGGCCAAGGCGCCGGCAAGCCGCTGCTGACCGGCGAGGTCACCGCGCTGGAGGCCGACTACGACGGCACCGGAAGCTTCACCGTGATCCGCGGCTACGACCTCGGGCACCGGATGATGCGCCGGCGCCGCGTCGCCGCCTACCGCAATCAGAAGGCCTCCGACATCGCCCGCAAGCTCGCCCTCCTGGACGGCGTGCCGATCGGCCGGATCCAGCCGACGAAGGGCGCGTACGGCTTCATCAGCCAGGCCAACATCTCCGACTGGGACTTCCTCTCCCGGCTCGCCGACGAGAACAACATGGTGATGTCCCTGGACGCGATGGGGAAGTTCCGGTTCGTGACGCCGACGCCGTCGGCCGGTGCGCCGTCCCCGCGGACCGACGGCGACAAGAGCCCCTTCGTGCTCCAGGCCGGCCACGACATCCTCCGGCTGCGGGCGGCGGTCACCGCCGCGGACCAGGTCGCCGCCGTCGAGTCGCGCGGCTGGAACGTGACCACCAAGAAGAAGATCGTCGAGACGGCCCCGGCCACGACCGACCCGGGCATCTCCATCGGCCTGACCCCGGGCCAGGCGGCCGGGAAGTTCGCGCCGGCGCAACTCGTCGAGACCGCCGTCCCGTACGACCGGCAGGACGAGGTCCAGCAGGCCGCCAAGGCCCTGGCCGCCGACGTCACCTCCTCGTTCGCGGAGCTGGAGGTCGCGGTGTACGGCAATCCCCGGCTCCGGCCGGGCGTGCCGGTGGCCCTCGGTGACGTGGGCAAGCCCTTCGAGGGCAAGTACACCGTCACCTCCGTGCGGCACGTCTTCGGCGACGGCAAGCACTACGAGTCGTGGATCACCGTGAGCGGACGCCAGTGGCGCTCCCTCTACGGGCTGGCGTCGGGCGGGGGCGGCGGGGCGGGCTCCGCGGGCGCCACCCGGCTGCCCGGCGTCGCGAACGCCATCGTCACCGACGTGCAGGACCCGCTGAAGCAGGGACGGGTCAAGCTCCAGTTCCCGTGGCTGGACAACACGTACGTGAGCGACTGGGCCCGCAGCGTGCAGATGGGCGGTGTGGGCGGCGGCGGCGTCTTCCCGATGGACGTCGGGGACGAGGTGCTGGTCGCCTTCGACCGGGGCGCCCTGGACCACCCGTTCGTGATCGGCGGTCTCTACAACGGCCGGGACCTGCCGACCCGCGTCGACGACGTGCCCCTGCACGACGGGCTCAAGCACAAGGCCGCCCGGCACACCCTGTCCGACCGGCAGGGCAACCGCGTCGACCTGCTCAGCCAGCGGACCGGCCGGCGCAAGCAGGGCGTGCGCATCGCGAGCGGTGACGACCGGCTGACCATCAACCTCGACCGCACCCAGACGGAGATCACCGTCGACAGCAAGGGGTCGGTGACCATCAAGGGCGGCCGTTCGGTGTCCGTCGAGGCCGGTACCGACCTGACGCTCAGCGCCCGGCGCCGGCTCACCATCAAGAGCGGCGGCCCCCTCGACATCCAGGGCGGCGGCGTGGTCAACGTCAAGTCGCTGGGCGCCATGAGCCTGTACGCGATGGGCGCCCTCTCCACCACGGCCCTGGGCGCCACCACGATGAACTCCGTCGGCACGATCCAGGTCACCGCCATCGCCAACGTCGGCATCCGCGCCGTCAAGGTCGACCTCCAGGGCGCCGTGTTCGTCAACACCGTGAAGTACCCCCTCCCCGCATGACCCGACGACCGCGCCGGCGCGCCCGCGCCGCCGGCGGAAGGAAAGGGCAGGTGGCCCCCTGATGGCCGAACAGTTCGTCGGCTCCGGCTGGGCGTTCCCCATGCGCATCGGTCCCACCGGGGGCATCGCGCTGGTCAGCGGCGAGCGCGAGATCGAGGAGGCCGTCCGGCTCGTCCTGGCCACTTCCCCGGGCGAGCGGCCGATGCGCCCGGATTTCGGCTGTGCCATCCACGACCTCGTCTTCGCCCCGGTCAACGAGCAGACCGCGGGCCGCATCCAGCACGAGGTGTACATGAGCCTGGACCGGTGGGAACCGCGGATCGAGGTCCACGACGTGGAGGTCTCCACCGGCACCGACCAGAGCGTCCTGTTCATCGACGTCCGGTATTCCATCCGCGGGACGAACAACCCGCGCAGCCTCGTCTTCCCCTTCTACGTCATCCCCTCCCACGACGAGCCGGGTGCGCCGGGCTCCTTGGAAAGCGACCTCTGATGTCCCTGCCCTCCCCCAACCTCGACGACCGGCGCTTCCAGCAGTTCGTCGACGACGCCAAGCGCTACATCCAGCAGCGCGCCCCGGAGTGGACCGACCACAACGTCTCCGACCCCGGCGTCACGCTCGTCGAGACGGTCGCGCACATGGCGGACCAGATCGTCTACCGGCTCAACCGCGTCCCGGAGAAGAACCACCTGGCCTTCCTCGACCTGGTGGGCATCACCCTCTTCCCGCCGTCCGCGGCGCGCACGGACGTCACCTTCTGGCTGTCCGCGCCCCAGGAGGACGTGATCCTGGTCCCCGCCGGGGCCGAGGTGGCCACGCTGCGCACCGAGCGGGAGGACGCCGTCGTCTTCGCCACCGAGCACGACCTGGCCGTCGTACCGTGCTCGCTGTCCCACCTGGTGGTGCAGCACCGCGGGCAGCCCGTCGCGGACCGTACGACGGACCTCTTCGAGGGCAAGGACGTACTGTGTTTCGCCGAGGCCCCGAACCCCGGTGACTGCATGCTCATCGGTCTGACCGCGGCCGCTCCGCACTGCGCGCTCGCGCTGGAGCTCGACAGCCGCGTCGACGGCGTCGGGGTGGATCCCCGCCAGCCGCCGCTGGTGTGGGAGGCGTGGACCGAGGACGGCTGGCAGGCCTGCGAAGTGGACCGGGACGGCACCGGCGGTCTCAACCGGCCCGGCGACGTCGTCCTGCACCTGCCCGGCGGCCACGTGCTCTCGCGGGGCGGCGGACACGAAGCCGGGTGGGTCCGCTGCCGGGTCACCGAACCGGCGCCCGGTCAGCCCTTCTACACCACCTCGCCGAGCATCCGCTCCGTGGAGGCCTACACCATCGGCGGCACCACCGGCGCCGTGCACGCCGAGACCGTCCACGACGAGGCGCTCGGCGAAGCCACGGGTCTGCCCGGACAGCGGCTGCGGCTCGGACACGCCCCGGTCGTCGCCGACGACCCGCCGCTGCTCCTGCAGAGCTCCGCCGACGACGGCTGGTGCGACTGGCGGGTGGTCCCGCACTTCGCCGGCTCCCGGCCCGGCGACCACCACGTCACCCTGGACGCCGCCACCGGCGAGGTGGCCTTCGGCCCGGCCGTCCGCGAACCGGACGGGACGCTGCGCCAGTACGGGGCGGTCGCCCCCAAGGGCGCCGTGCTGCGGGCCCACCGGTACCGCACCGGCGGCGGTCGCGGCGGCAACGTGGCGCGCGGCGCCGTCCAGGTGCTGCGCACCTCCATCCCGTACGTCGCCGAGGTCGTCAACCGCGAGGCAGCGCGCGGCGGCGTCGACGGCGAGACGGTCGAGGAGGCCAAGCTGCGGGCGCCGATCACCCTCCGCGCCCAGGACCGCGCCGTCACCCTGCGCGACTACGAGGAGCTCGCACGCCGCGCCGCACCGGAGACCGCGCGCATCGCCTGCCTGGAGGGCGAGGAGGGCGAGCACGGCGCCTACGCGGTCCGCGTCCTCGTCGTCCCCCAGGCCGTCCCCGATCCGGGCGGGCGGCTGCGCTTCGAACAACTCGTGCCGGGCGACGCCCTGCTGGGCAGGATCACCCGCCACCTCGACGAGCGGCGTCTGATCGGCACCCGGCTGGCGGTCGGCCCGCCGTACTACCAGGGCGTCACCGTCGTCGCCACGGTGCACGCGTTCCGTGGCGTCGACACCGACCGGGTGCGCCGCCAGGCGCACGACGCGCTCTACCGCCACCTCGACCCGCTGACCGGCGGCGCGGACGGCCGCGGCTGGCCCTTCGGCCGACCCGTCCAGACCGGCGAGTTGTTCGCCGTGCTGCAACGGGTCCCCGGGGTGGAACTCGTCGACCAGGTCGTACTGCACCCCGCGGACCCGCTCACCGGCAAACGCGGCGACGCGACCGACCGCATCGACCTGGGCCGGCCCTCGCTGGTCTTCTCCTTCGACCACCGTGTCCGGGTGATCGGGGACGGCTCATGACGGCCACGCCGTACCGGGGCTCGGTCGACGGCCTCGGATCCTCGCTCCCGCTGGGCACGATGCTCCCCGCCGTGTTCGCCGACGACGACCTGGCCCAGCGGTTCGTCGGCGGACTCGACGACGTCATCGCGCCCATCCTGAACGTCCTGGACTGCCTGGACACCTATTTCGACCCCGCGCTGGCCCCGGCCGACTTCGCGCGGTGGCTCGCCACCTGGGTGGGCGCCGAGACCGACGGCAGCGAGCCCGAGCCCCGGCTGCGGGCCGCCGTCGCGGCCGCGGTCGCGCTGCACCGGGTCCGCGGCACCCGCCGCGGCCTCGCGGAGGCGGTGCGGCTGGCGTTCGGCGTCGCACCCGAGATCACCGAGAGCGGTGGCGCCGACTGGAACGCCCGCCCGCTCGGCCCCTTCCCCGGCGCCCCGCGCCCCCGTCTGCACGTCACGCTCCGGCTGCCCGACCCGACCCCGGCCGACACCCACCGCCTGGACTCGCTCGTCGCCGCCGCCCGCCCCGCCCACATGCCCTACACGGTCGAAGTGACCGCCGCCGAAAGGACCCCGCAGACATGAC
The DNA here is from genome assembly GCF_040681715.1 of Streptomyces sp. NPDC051582. Lineage (NCBI taxonomy): Bacteria > Bacillati > Actinomycetota > Actinomycetes > Kitasatosporales > Streptomycetaceae > Streptomyces > Streptomyces sp. NPDC051582. The sequence goes on along the minus strand of NZ_JBFAZJ010000016.1, from coordinate 158,853 downwards.
CACGCAGAACTGCCCCGAGTGCGGAACGCGCGCAGAACCGGGCCAGTCGTTCTGCGACGCGTGCGGCGCCGTGCTCGGCTGGGACCAGGGCGCCCGCGCCGCCCGGCCCGCCGGCTCGGCGTCGCACCTTGCGGGACCCGCCCCGGCCGCCCCGGCCGTGGCCCGGTCTCCGCAGGAGGCGTCCCGGCCGGCCGGGACCCCGCCCGCTGCACGGGCGCCGGGCGCACGGACTCCGGACGGCCCGGACGCAGCCCTCGCCACCGGGCCCGTCGCGGCGGCCCCCTCCGCCGGTGTGCGGGGACCGGCGCCGGAGCCCGAGGCGCCGCGGAGCCCGGAGGCTGTGGGGAGCGCCGGGAGTCCGGACGGCGGGGGAAGGCCCGCCGCCGCCGGTGGTACGGAACCGTCCGGACCCGCTCCGGTGCGCCCGAATGCGCCGTCGCCGCAGGACACCGCGCCCACCGCGCCCGTACCCGCCGCCCGGGCCCCGCACGAGCTGAGCGACACCATGTCCGACCGGGCCCGCTCCCTCCTGGTGCCCGTGGCGGACCCGGAGGCGCCGCACCCCGCCCCGGCGGCCGTCGCGCCCGTCCTCCCCGGCCGGCCGGACGCCGACCGGCCCGCCGTACGCGCCCCGGGCGAGCAGCCCGGCATCGAGGGCGGCCCGCCGTGCCGGTGGTGCGCGACTGCGAACCGGCCCGACCGCCACTACTGCGTGCGCTGCGCGATGCCGCTGGCCGAGACCGGCGGGGCCGCGGCGCCGGGGCGGCGGGCACCCTGGTGGCGCCGGCTCTTCGGCGCGCGGCACGGCGAGACGCCGTGGGCGGGCGACCGTCCGCGGCTGCGCCGCGTCTTCGACCGGGTGGGCACCTGGATCGCCCTCGCCGCGGTCGTCGCCCTGGCGATCCTCGGCGTCGTGTACCTGCCCGGCGGCGTACGGGCCACCCAGGACCATTTCGCCAAGCGCGCCCCGGTCGCCCCGGACCGGATCGCGGCCTCGCGCTCGTACCCCGGCCACCAGCCGGAGATCGCCTTCGACAAGCGGAGCAACACCTGGTGGGGTCCCGGCGTCTCGCAGTCCGGCCAGGGCGAGTGGATCGAGGCCTCCTTCACCGAGCCGACACGGCTGCTGGACCTGATCATCACCCCCGGAGTCTCGGGGCGGGCCGACAAGATCGGCGAGTCGGCCCTGCCGCACCGCGTCACGGCGACGATCACGGGCAAGGACGGCAAGGTCACCACGCGCCGGCTGACCCTGGATCAGGGGGCGGGCGGGCAGCGGCTCCCGTTCCGCGTCGGCGAGGTCACGAAGGTCCGTTTCACCGTCGATTCCTCGCACGCGTCCGCCGCGGACAAGCAGGTCGCGATCGCGGAGATCGAGTTCTTCGGCCCCTCGAACGCCAGCCGCTCCTGACCGCGTCCCAGGAGTCCGGGCCGCGGCCCCGGCCCGAGACCGCCCGGGTGGCGGCCCGGGCGGCGGCCCGGGCGGCGGGGCCGCGGTCGGACTAGGGGGCGACCGCGCCCTCCAGCACCTCCAGCCGCTGTTGGGTCAGCCTCAGGAGGCGTGGTTCGAGGCTGGGCAGGGCGCGCAGCAGGCGGACGAGTTCGGGGCCGGAATCCCTGGCCGCCGCCTGGTCCTTGAGCTGGGTCCAGCAGTACAGGGCGCCCGCCGCGGCCGCGAGGACCTCGGGGGCGTCCGGCGGCTGGTGCCCCAGGCGGGTGTGTCCGGCGTTGATCCAGAGCCGGGTCGCAGAACCGTAGTTTCCGGCCATCCGGGCCAGGTCGGCCCGGATCTCGGCCCAGTGGGTCGCCTCGGGCGAGGTGTACCCGTGGGTCTGGAGGACGTGTTGCTCCCAGGCCTGGGCGAGGGTGGCGGCCTCCTGGTGCCGGCCATCGGTGGCGAGGGCGTGGATGTGCGGGCGCGGGTCGGGAGCCGGCTCCTGCGGCGCGTGTGGCATGTGTGGTGCCTGTGGCGCCTGTTGGGCGGCGGTGGCGCTGAGTTCGCGCGTGGCGGGCAGGACGAGGGTGCCGGGCGGCAGGGCGGCGGCTCCGACCGCGAAGGCGTGCAGTTGGAGGTTGGTGGGGCGGGTGGGGCTGCGGCGCAGCTGGTCGATCCAGTGCCGGGTGTACGCGCTGACCTGGTGCGGCCCGCCGGCGAAGGCGGGCGGGACGACCACCCCGTACACCTCGGCGGAGGGTGAGGCGGGCAGGCTCCCGTACTCCTGGAGCACCGGCCAGGCGGATTTGTCGGCGACGAGGTCGAGCACCACCGTCGTCGGGCCGGTGGCACGGGCCGCGAGCTCGGTTCCCAGCCAGTCCCACGGCAAGGCCGTGTAGCGGACGGTGGAGGCCGTGGTCCCGGCGAGCGCGAGGTGCAGCCCCTGGCCGCGGCGGTCGAGCGTGAGCCGGCCGGAGAGGTAGACGAGCAGCGGCCCCGGGGTCGCCGCGGCGGCGCGCAGCCGCATCAGCACGGTGTTGGGGTCCCGGGCGCCGTCGAGGTACGTGGTGTCACTGGGGGCGTGGCTGTTCAACAGCGCCGACGCGGGCAGCACTCCGAGCGCGGCCAGATTGGCGCTGGGCGCGACCTGAACGGCCCGCCTCCGTACCGCGGCGTCGCCCGCTATGAGAAGAACATGCCCCCGCTGCTGCCTGCCGGCTCCGTCGTTCTGCATGGGCAGACCGTACTCATCTCACGGCCCCGTCGCAGCCCAGGGGTTCGAACCGTACCCTCGCGCCCCCGCCGCCCGGCCCGAACGGGCACCGCGGTCAGCAGTCGAACCAGACGACGAGCCGCACCCCCTCGTCCCCGTGGAGGCGCGCGAGGGTGCGCATGACGTCCCGGACGGGCCCCCATTCCCCGTCCCGCACGGCCTGGGCCGGAACAACGGGGTGTCGCGGACACCGAACGGGGCGCCGAACGCCATGCAGGACCGACCGTCGTACAGATGGTAGAGGTCGATCGCCCCGGACCAGCTGCGGTCGTCCTCGTCCAGCCAGTTGTCCCAGCGGCACTCGATGATCCCGTGTATGTCCGTTCCCACACCGGGAAGCTTCCACGGCCGTGCCCCCGCACGCGAGGGGGTTTGCGTGCCCGGGCGGGTCCGCCCACCGCTCGGGCACGCGAGGGGGTTTGCGTGCCCGGGCGGGTCCGCCCACCGCTCGTGGGCCGTTCGGGGGGCAGTGCCGGTCCGCTGGGCCCGCCTTCGCCGTGATCGGGCCGGGCGATGGCAGGAAGGGGGGATGAGCCTCCATCGCCGCCGGCTGCTGGGCGGCGCACCCGCAGTCGTGCTGGCCGCCCTGGGAGCCACCGGGGCGCACGCCCGCGCTCCCGACTGGGCGGCGCTCGCGCGCGGGATCGACGGGCGGGTGGTGCGGCCCGGCGACCCCGACTACCCGCAGGCCCGTCAGCTGTTCCAGCCCCGCTACGACGCCATCGCGCCCGGCGCGGTGGCCTACCCCGCGCACGCCGCCGACGTGGCCGCCTGCCTGGACTTCGCCCGCCGCTCCGCCGTCCCCGTCGTACCGCGCGGCGGCGGCCACAGCTACGCCGGCTGGTCCACCCGGGCCGGCGGGCTCGTCGTCGACGTCGGCGCGATGGCCGGGCTGACGGTCGAAGGCCCCGGCGTGCGCATCGGCGCCGGAGCCCGGCTCGGCGACGTCAACCGGAGTCTCGCCGCGCGGCGCCTCGCCCTGCCGACCGGGCTCTGCCCCACCGTCGGGATCGCCGGACTCACCCTGGGCGGTGGCCTCGGCCTCGCCTCCCGCGCCCACGGCACCACCTCCGACGCCCTCACCGGCGCCACGGTCGTCACCCCCGACGCCGTGGTGCGCGAGGTCGACGCCACCCGTGACCCGGACCTGTTCTGGGCCCTGCGCGGCGGCGGGGGCGGCAACTTCGGCGTGGTCACCGAATTCCGCTTCCGCACCCACCCCGCCACCGACTGCGCCCACGCCGAACTCCACTGGCCCGAGGCCGACTCCGCCGCCCTGCTGCGCGGCTGGCAGCCCTGGCTGGCCGCCCTCCCCGACCCCTTCTGGAGCCAGGTCGAGTTCCTGATCGAAGGCGGCCCGGCGGCCGCCCCCGCCCCCGCCGTGCGCGTCCTGTGCTTCGACGGCCGCGCCGAGCTGGAGCGGCAGCTGAGCCGCCTGTCCGACCTGGTCGGCCGGGAGCCGCGGGACAGCTGGATCGTCGTGCGCACCTACGAGGAGACCCTGCGGGCCATGTCGGGCTGCCTGGAGCAGAGCGCCGCGCAGTGCCATCTGCCCGGCACCCTGCCCGGCCGCACCCCCGAGGGCGTGACCGGCCGGGACTCGTACGGCGCGCGCTCCGACCTCTGGGGGGCCGCCGGGCTGCCCGACGCGGGCGTCGCCGCGGTGCTGGCCGCCGTACGCCGCTACGGGCGGTCGGTGCCGGCCGGCGGCCTCGGAGTCGTCCAGTTCACCGCGGAGCTCGGGGGCGCGGTGCACCGGACGGCGGCGTCCGACACCGCGTTCGTGCACCGCGACAGCGTCTTCCTCACCCAGTACCTCGCCTACTGGCCGGCCTCCGCGACCCCCGCGCAGGTGTCCGCGCACCAGGGCTGGCTCGACGGACTGTGGCAGGACCTGCGCCCCTGGGCGAGCGGCCGCGCCTACCAGAACTACATCGATCCCGAACTGCCCGCCTGGCGCGAGGCGTACTACGGGCCCAACCTCGCCCGCCTCGAAGAGGTCCGGCGCACCTACGACCCGGACCGGCTGTTCCGCTTCCCGCAGGCCATCTGACCGTCCAGCCGTCCAGAGGAGCTCGACATGCGACGTACGTTGACCGTGGCGGCGGCGACGGCCGCCCTGCTGCTGCCCGCCGGGCCGCTGCCGGTGGCCGAGGCCGGGAACGCCATGGCGCCGCCCGGCCGGTGGTCCGCCCGTGAGGCGCAGACCTTCTGGACGGCCGACCGGATGGCGAACGCGGCCCCCATGACCCCCGCGTCGGCGGTCGCGGCCACGGACCCCGGCACCGGGCAGGACTTCGACGGGATCCCGGTCGTCGGGCGGATGTTCGTGATGAAGGGCGGCGGCGCGTACTTCTGCACCGCGAGCGTGGTCTCCTCCCCCGGCCGCAACCTGGTGCTCAGCGCGGCGCACTGCCTGCTCGGCACCGATGCCCGCCAGGTGGCGTTCGTACCGCTGTACACGGCGGCCGACCCGCAGCCGTACGGGATGTTCCCGGTGCTGCGGGCCGCCGACGGGAAGTCCAAGGTCTGGATCGACCCGCGCTACAAGAGCCTGGGAGCCGACAAGGGGGCCACGCTCGACGTGGCCTTCGCGCAGGTCGGGCCGGATGCCGACGGGTTCCCCGTCGAGGAGGTGGTCGGCGGGAACCGCCTGGTCACCGGAGCCGGTTACGAGCACGCGAAGGTGTCGCTGATCGGCTATCCGGCCTCGGCCGCGCGCCCCCGGCTGTGCGTGAACCGCACGACCAAGTTCACCAGCAAGGATCCGGGGATCCCCGGATCCTTCCTGCGGATCGACTGCACCGGATACCCGGGCGGGACCAGCGGCGGCCCCTTCCTGAAGAACTACGACAAGGTGACCGAGACCGGGGACGTGGTCGGGGTCATCGGCGGCTGGAAGACCGGCGGGGACACCGCCGACACCTCGTACAGCTCGTACTTCGGCGCGGAGGTCAAGAAGTTGTACGAGCAGGCGGTTGCCGGGGCAACGGCGGGGTGAGCACCCGTACCCAGCGGGTGCGCCGCGGGTTGCCCACCGTGCGCGGGGTCGCGGGAAGCCCGTCGGCCGTCAGCCGGTCGGCGGGCGGGAGCCCGAGCTGGCGGCGCAGGTCGGCCAGGGCGGCGTGGACCGGGGCCAGGAGCACCTCGGCGCGCGGGTGGGCGTACGCGAGGGCGTGCGCGGTGGTCTCGATGGTCTCGGCGGCGTCCTCGGCCGCCGTACGGCTCCACCCGCCCGGCTCGGCGGAGCTCCACGGCGCGACGGCGTCGTAGAGGTGGCAGGCGGCATCGGCCGCGGCGTCGGCCCGTTCGCCGACGCCCGGCGCCGCGATGGTCGGCAGCAACTCCATGCCGGGTCAACGACCGAAGCCGCCGCGGGGAACGTACGGCGGGCCGCCGTTTCGGCTCTCAGCCGGCCACCGTCTGCAGCCAGAGCGGGAGCAGCAGCAGCGAGACCACCGAACTCTTGATCACCAGCGAGGCGGAGAGGTCCACGCCCACGTCGTAGCGCTGGGCGTAGACGAACAGGTTCTGCGGGGTGGGCATGGCGGCGATCAGGACGAGGTACGTCAGCCAGTCGCCCCGTACGCCGAACAGCGGTCCGCACACCGCCCAGGCCAGCAGCGGGAAGGCCAGGCACTTGAAGGCGATGAGGGCCATCTCCTCGCGGGAGGTGCCCCGGACGTCCAGGCCCACGCCGCCGAGGTGCAGTCCGAGGGCGAACAGGGCGATCGGCGAGGCGCTGTCGCCGACGAAGGCGGCCCCGTCGAGGACCACCTTCGGGAGGTGCACGGAGAGGAGGTTGAGCACGATCCCGGCGTTGCAGGCCAGCACCACCGGGGTGGCGAGCGAGGCGCCGACCGCCCGCGAGAGGCGCCGTCCGGGGCCACCCGAGGTCTCGCCGGCGCGGCCCAGCTCCATGGTGGAGATGACGACGAGGGAGAGCACGCAGACCTGGAAGAGCAGGACGGGGAAGATCGGCGCGGCCGTCCCGAAGAAGGTGATGAACACGGGGACGGCGAAGTAGGCCGTGTTCACCTGGACTCCGGCCATGACGCGCAGCGCCACGTCGCGGGGATCCCTTGTGCCCCGGGCTCCCGAGGCGAAGGCTATGAGGAGTACGGCGAGGGCGGCGGCCGCGACGTAGGCGCCGATCGCGTGCCAGTTGAAGAGGGCGCCGAGGTCGCTGGCGTAGATGTTGCCGAAGAGGTAGCAGGGGACGGCGAAGAGGAAGGCGTAGTCGGCGAAGGCCTTTGAGGCCTCGGCCGGGACGGTCTTGCGGCGCGCGAGCAGTACACCCCCGCCGAAGGCCAGCAGCACCGGTACGAGTTTTTCGAGTGCTGCTGCCGTGCCCATGCGTACCGGCTCCCCCTGTGATCGACAGCGAGCAGCGTACTCCTGCCTTCCTGGAGGAACTCCGGAGCATAGGCTGGACCGATCATGAGCGATCGCGACCAAGCCCGACCCCGGCGCCCCCGCCGCCCCCGTACGCCGGCCCCGGCGGCCCGGGCTCCGATGCGGTTCACGATGGTGCTGCGTACGCCCGCCGGGGCGGCCGAACCGCTCTTCGCGCGGGCCCCGAAGGCCTGGCAGCGGATGCTGCCGTACGTGGTCGCCGGCATCTTCGTGGTGTCGCTGCTGCCGTCGACCATCGCCGTGCTGACCAACGACTACGAGGCGGGCGGCGGCTGGGCGGGCGCGCTGGGCGTGGCCCAGACCGTACCGCTGCTGCTGGCGGTGACGCGGCCGCTTCCCGCGTGGGCGCTGGTCCTGACCGCGGACGCGCTCGGGGCGGTGGTGCTGACCCACGCCGACCAGGTGGCCGGGCACGCCTGGCCGTGGACCCCGATGTCCATCGTGGGCTACCTGGTGCTGATGGTCTGCCTGGGGCTGCGCGAGTCGATCCGGACCCTGATCGCGGTGTGGCTGGTCACGGGCGCCGTCGGGGTGGTGCTCGGCTTCTTCGAGCCCGACGGGGTGACCACCACGACCGCGCTGCTCTTCGTGCTGAGCGGCAGCGTCCTCGCCGTGACCGGCGCACTGCGCGGCATCGGCGACGCGCAGCAGCGGATCGCCGAGCAGGAAAGCATCAGCGAGACCGAGCGGGCCCGGCGGACGCTGCTGGAGGAACGGGCCCGGATCGCCCGGGAGCTGCACGACGTGGTCGCCCACCACATGTCGGTGATCACCGTGCAGGCGGATTCCGCGCCCTACCGGCTGCCCGGCATGGCGGAACCGGTGCGGGAGGAGTTCGCTGCGATCGCGGCCAGTGCCCGCGAGTCGCTGAGCGAGATGCGGCGGCTGCTGACGGTGCTGCGCAGCGACGGGAACGGGGGCGGCCCGGCTCCGGGCGGAGCGGGCGAGCTGGCCCCGCAGCCGGGGATCGGCCGGATCCAGCAGCTGGTGGAGGCGACCGTACGGGCCGGGCAGCCGGTGGAGTTGTCGCTGGCGGCCGGGGCCGAGCGGGCGGCGCCGCCGGCCGTGGACCTGTCGGCGTACCGGATCGTGCAGGAGGCCCTGGCGAACGTGGTGCGGCACGCGCCGGGCGCCGAGACCCGCGTGTCCGTGACGCACGACGCCGGGGAGGTTCTCGTGCTCGTCGTCAACGGCCCGGCGGCGCACGACGCGGTGGTGGAGGCGGGTGGTCCGGGCACCGGGCACGGTCTGGTCGGCATGCACGAGCGCGTACGGTTGACGGGCGGGACCCTGGACACCGGTCCGCTGCCGGACGGCGGCTTCCGGGTCGCCGCCCGTCTGCCCCTGAACGACGCCAGCGAGGACCCCAGTTGACCATCCGTGTGATCATCGTCGACGACCAGGCCATGGTGCGGGCGGGGTTCGCCGCCCTGCTGTCGGCGCAGGCCGACATCGACGTGGTGGGCGAGGCCCCCGACGGGCGGCAGGGGATCCAGGTCTCGCGCACCGTGCACCCCGACGTGGTGCTGATGGACGTGCGCATGCCGGAGATGGACGGGCTGTCGGCGGCCCGGGAGCTGCTCGGCCCGCCGCCGGGGGTGGTCCACCGGCCGAAGGTGCTGATGCTGACCACCTTCGACATCGACGACTACGTGTACGAGGCGCTGCGCGCGGGCGCCTCGGGGTTCCTCCTGAAGGACGCGCCGCCCGCCGATCTGATCGCGGCGGTCCGGGTGGTCGCTTCGGGCGAGGCGCTGCTGGCGCCCTCGGTGACCCGGCGGCTGATCGCGGACTTCGTGCAGCAGCGGCCGGCGCCGCGCAAGGATCCGGCGCTGCGGCTGAAGGGGCTGACCCCGCGGGAGACCGAGGTACTGGAACTCATCGCGCGCGGGCTGTCGAACCAGGAGATCGCCGGGCACCTGGTACTGGCCGAGCAGACCGTGAAGACGCACATCGGGCGGGTGCTGGCCAAGCTGGACCTGCGGGACCGTGCCCAGGCGGTGATCTTCGCGTACGAGGCGGGGCTGGTGCGGCCCGGCGACTCGGACTGATGCCCGGCCCGGCCTGAGGCGGGGCATCTCCTCCACCCCCTACCGGGGTATGAGGTCCGACTTGGCTCCACGGTCCGACGACCGCTGCGACACCTTCTCCTTACCTTCTCCCCGTCACGAGGAGAGGAGAAGGGGCATGCGCCGCTTCGGAAGGACCCTGGCCACGGCCGCACTGGCCGTGGCCGTGGTCGGGGGGACCGCGGGATGGGCCTCCGGCGACAGCCAGCGGGCGGTCACCGGGCCGCCGCCCGGCACCGCCGCCTGGCGGGCCGACACCGCGTCCGGCCGGCCGCTGCCCGATCCCGCGAGCACTTCGCCGCGGGACGTCGCACGGTTCTTCGCCGGGCTGGACGACGCGGAGCGCCGGGAGCTCGTGCGCAACCACCCGCTGGTGGTCGGCAACCTCGACGGCGCCCCCGTCGCCCTGCGGTACGAGTCCAACCGGCTGGCCGTCCTCGCGACCGGCGAGGCGCGCTACGCCTCTCTCGCCTCGCCGGGCCGGCAGATCCTCGCCTTCGATCCGCGCGGGCGCGGCCAGGTCGTCGAGGTGTTCGGGGATCTGGGGCGGGCCGGGCACGTCTCGGTGATCGTGCCGGGTTCGGACAGCGACGCCACCACGTACGACGCGAAGCGCGCCCCGAACACCGGACCGGCCGGCATGGCCCGCTCGCTGCGCGCCGCGGCCGGCGAGGACACGGCGGTGGTGGCCTGGACCGGCTACACCACTCCCGTCGGGGTCGGTCTGGACGCGGCCTCCGGGCGGCTCGCCGAGGCGGGCGCGGAGCGGCTGGCCCGGTTCACGGCGGGGCTCGACGCGATCGGCGCACCCGACCCGGTGCTGTTCTGCCACAGCTACGGCTCGGTGGTCGGGGGCCTCGCGGCCGGGCGTACGGACGCCAGCGACATCGTCGTGTTCGGCTCCCCCGGCCTGCGCGCCGACACCGCCGCCGACCTCCACACCCGCGCCCGCGTCTGGGCGGCCCGGGGGCCCTCCGACTGGATCGGCGACGTACCGAACGTGGAGTTCGCCGGGATCGGCCACGGCGCCGATCCGACCTCCGCCGCCTTCGGCGCCCGCAAGGTGCCCGCCGCCGACGTGCACGGCCACACCGGCTACCTCGTACCCGGCACCCAGTCCCTGGCTGCCTTCGCCGCGATCGCGAAGGGAGAGGTCCGATGAGCACGCCGGCCGCGCTCGCCCCGCTGACCGCGCTCAAGAAGGCCGCCGACCGGATCGAGCGGCAGACCCCCGCCCACCGCGACCGGGCCGTCGACGGGCTGCGCGCCCTGGCGCTGCTGGCCGTGCCGACCGGGCACTGGCTGCTCGGCGGGTTCACCCTCGACGCGGAGGGCGGCCTGCACAACGCCAGCCCGCTCTCGGCGTTCGGCGCGCTGGCCCCGGCGAGCTGGGTGCTCCAGATGCTCGGGATCTTCTTCCTCGTCGGCGGCTACGCCTCGGTGCTCTCCTACCACCGCCGCAAGGGGTCCGCCGGGGAGTGGCTCAAGGGCCGGATCGTCCGGCTGGGGCGGCCGGTGCTCGGGGTCACGGCGGTGTGGGCGCTGGCCGCGCCCGTGCTGTTCTCGGCGGGCGTGCCCGAGGCCACCCTGCGGACCGGGGCCACGCTGGTGATCCAGCCGCTGTGGTTCGTGGGGGTGTACGTGGTGGTGACCGCGCTGACCCCGTACTGCGTACGCGCGGCACGCCGGCTCGGCGGTTGGGCGGCGGCTCCGCTGCTCGCCTCGGTCGCGGTCGTGGACTTCCTGCGGTACGGGCCGCTCGCCGAGTCCGTGCCCCCGTGGCTGGCGGTGGCGAACATCCTGCCGGGCTGGCTGTTCGCGTACCAGCTGGGCGTGTCCTGGGGCGAGGGACGGATCGCAAAGCGCGGCGCCTGGCTGCTGCTGGCGGGCGGGACCCTGCTGTTCGCGTCGCTGCTCGCGGTGTTCCACTACCCGGCGTCGATGGTCGGCGTACCGGGCGAGGCGCGCACCAACTCGCACCCGCCGTCGCTGCTGGTGCTGGCGCTGGCCTCGGCGCAGTCGGGGGCGGCGATGCTGGTGCGCGACCGGCTGGCGAGGCTGCTGGCCCGGCCGGCACTGTGGGCCCCGGTGGTCGTGATCAACCTGTGCGCGATGACGATCCTGTGCTGGCACCAGACGGCCATGCTGGCGGCGGCCGTGCCCGCTTCGTTCGCGGGCGGACTGACGGGGCTGACGACGGCTCCGCAGACGCTGGGCTGGATCGCGGCCCGGCTGGCGTGGATGCCGGTGTTCGCGGTGCTGCTGGTGGGCATCGCGCGGTACGCCCGCCGGTTCGAGGAGCCGTGGACCCGGGCGACGGCGGTGCGGCGCGCGCTGGCGGGGGTGCTGGCGGCCGGGTTCGCGGTATTCGCGCTGGGCCTGGCGTAGTCCCGGCACGCGCCGGTACGGCGAGAGCGCCGCTCCCCGAGGGGGCGGCGCTCTCGTGGTGTGCGCGCGGCGGACGGACCGGACCGACGGATCGGCCCGGTCAGGCGATCGAGGCGGCGACGATGGCGGCCACCGCCAGGTTGCAGGAGGCCGTGACCCAGACCGCCGGGTGCGGCTGCGGGTCGACGACGATCGCGCCGAGCTTGCCGGGCGTCACCCAGTCCAGCACCAGGAAGGCGATGCCCATCAGGACCAGCCCGAGCAGCCCGAACACGGCCGTGGACAGCAGCCCCTTGCCGAAGTCGTCGTACGTGGTCCAGATCGAGGTGAAGACGATCCCGCCGACGCCGAGGAGCGCGGAGCTCAGCATGACGGCCGCGTTCCGGTTGCGCTCCTCCCAGATCTGCTTCGGCAGCTTCCCTGGCGTCAGCACGTCCACCAGGACGATGCCGAGGATCAGCAGGACCAGGCCGAGGGCGCCGTAGGCGCTGGTGCGGCCAAGTCCGTTGATGATGTCGCTCATTGAGAAGCCGTTCTCCGCGGGGGTAGGAAGGACCTGCCGTACGTGACGGGACACCTCCCGTCAGGGGGGCTCAGGGTGGCCGAATCTATCGCACGGCATCCCGGCAGGCCATGGGGAGGTCAGGGAATGGTAAAGCTCAGAGCGGCGCGGCCCGGTGAGGCGGAGGAACTGGGCGCTCTCGTGCTGCGCTCCAAGGCGTACTGGGGGTACGACGCCGAGTTCCTGGCCTCGTGCGCGCCGGAGCTGCGCATCCGGGACGGGGAGGTGGCGGAGCGCCGGATCGTCGTGGCCGAAGACGCCGCCGACGGGCGGGTGCTGGGGCTCGCCTCCCTGGAGGGCGGGCCTCCCGTGGCCCGGCTGGGACTGCTGTTCGTGGAGCCGCGGGCCATCGGGCGGGGCGTGGGGCGGCGGCTGTACCGGGACGCGCTGCGCCGGGCGGCCGGGCTGGGCTTCCGCAGGATGCTGATCGACGCCGATCCGCACGCCGCGGGGTTCTACCGGGCGATGGGCGCGCTCGGTCCACAGGGACCCGGCGCGGCCGGCGACGAGGGCGAACCACCCGCCGGTCTGGTGCGGTTCGAGGCGGCGCCCGCCGCGCTCGCCGCCTGGGCGCAGGCCTGGACGGGCGGCGGACCGGCCGTGCACGTGGGCAATGTCGCCGAGTACAACGCCCAGTTCGGCGACGCCTCCCTCGACCCCGTACAGCGGGCCGCGCACCACTACGCCTGCCTGGCCGCCTTCTACAGCCCGTCGCCGGGAGCGCTGGTGCTGCCCGCGGCGGTGCCGCCGGGCTGGATCCCGCGGGTGGGGCGCCTCTTGGAGTGGGAGGGGGTGGAGGTGTACGACGGCCTGGCGCAGGGGGGTTCCGGGCTGCCTGCGGGTGCCGGGCTCTCGGATGCCGTACGGGCCAGGCCGGCGCTGGCCGGGCGGCTGGGCGCGGCCGGGCTGCCCCTCGTACCGTGGGGACTGACGGCGGGCTTCGCGCGGCTGTCCGGCCGGCCGTGGCGCCCCCGCGAGCTGCGGTACGAGTCGAAGTCGGCGGCGCACGGGCTGTTCGGGCGGATCCTGGCGGGCGGCGGGCATCCCCGGATCCTGCTCCCCGGGCAGTGGCCGGTCCCCACCCGTCGGGCGGCGGCCAGGCTGCTGGCCGCCCGGGCCGCGGCGGGCGCGAGCACGGTGCTGAAGTCGGAGCACGGCGTGGGGGGTTCGGGTACCACCGTGGTGAGCCCCGAGCGGGTCCGGGCCGCGGGCGGCGCCCGCGCCCTGCTGCGCGCCCTGCCGCGCGGGCCCCTGCTGGTGGAGGAGTACGTGGCCGGCCCGGCCGATCCTCAGGAGCCGCGCGACCTCACGTACGACGGGTTCGTGGACGGGGCGGGCCGGGTGCACGAGGTGGGCGGCGCGGTGATGGACGTGGCGGGCGCCGGGTACCGCGGGGCGACGGTGGGCCCTGCGGTGGTGCCCGCGTGGGCGGAGAAGCCGCTGCTCGCGTTCGGGGAGGCGGTGGGCCGCGAACTCTCGGCCGCCGGCTACCGGGGCTGGTTCGACGTGGACTTCGTCGCCGACGGGTCGGGGCGGCTGGCGCCGACGGAGACGAACCTGCGGCTCACCGGGCCGTCGATCGCCTTCATGGTGGCGGCGCGGCTCGACGCGCTGCGGGGCGCGGGGCACTTCGTACGGATCGCGGACCGGGTGGAGCTGGGGGCCAGACTGCCCGACGCGGCGCTCGACGAGCTGTGCGAGGTGCTGGAGCGGGGCTGCGCGGAGCTCGGGGCGGTGTTCTTGCCCGCGATCCCGACGGGCGCCTTCGACCCGGCGCCCTGGCTGGGCGTGCTGGTGGCCGCGTACAGCAGGGAGGCGCTGGACGCGGCCGAGGCGCTGGTGCGGGCGGAGGCGCTCGCCGTGGGGGCGGCGTTCGCCGACGATCAGCGGGCGGGGTCGCCGGTCTCCTCGAAGTCGAAGGGCGAAGGCGGTTTCCGGGTGACGTAGCAGGCGATGACGACGGCCGCGATCATCAGCGGGATGTTGAAGACGTAGACGAGGGCGGCCTGGACCGGCCAGTCGCGCTTGGCCGCGAGCCGGTAGAAGTTGTCCTGCGGCCACCAGGCCATGAGCAGGTAGACCACCGCCAGGTGCGCGGACGCGGTGAGGCCGGGGCTCCCGCCCGGGCTGTGGCGCCGCATCCTCGCGCGGCCGTCGAAGAGGAACACCAGTCCGGCGGCGAACGAGGCCCCTTCGAACAGGTAGAGCACGAAGAAGAGGAAGGCCCACGGGTTGGGCACACCGGTGAGGTCGGTCGAGCCCGGCCAGAAGATCTTCGAGAGGAGGAAGAAGAGCAGGCCGGTGACGACCAGGAACACGATGCCGCAGCCGGCGCGCCCGGCCGGTGTGAAGGTGGCGGCGCCGGTGGCCGTGTACTTTCCGGAGCCCCCGGCACCGCCCCCGCCCGGCTTCCCCGTGAGCACGGGCTGGGGCAGGGCCTCCCGGTTCTCCTGGCCCGCGCGCGTACGGGGCAGGGTGCGCAGCCGGACCACGGCTTGCGGTACCTGCGTCCGGGGCACCTTCCCCACGAGGTGTTCGCGGAGCTGCCCCGCGTCCGGCAGGTCGACGGCCGGGGCCGGCGACCGCGCATCGGCGGGCGGTGCCACGTGGGCGATGAGCCTGCGCGCACCTTCGGTACCGTCCGGGACCTCGGTGACCAGGGCGGCGCTGATGCCGGGGTGGCTGCGGATGACGGCTTCGACGGCGTGCGGGTCGAACGCGCCGCCGTCCCTGGTGATCCGGTCCCGCGTCCGGCCCCGGTACTCCAGCAGCCCGTCCGGGCGGAGCTCCGCGAGGTCTCCGGTGGGGATCGCGTCGCCGCCGTCGGGCGGGGTGAGGCGCAGCAGCCCGTCGCGGACGTCGGCGCGGCAGCCGGGGAAGGGGGCGCCGATCAGGGAGAGCTGCTCGGGGTCGTCCAGCGGGCGGGGCAGCTGGGACAGTTCGAACCAGGCGCCGGTGCCCGCCGCCTCGGTGAGCCCGTACACGTTGAGCAGCCGGGCACCGGCCCGGAGCCTGCTCTGCAGGGCGTCCTGCTCGTCGAGGAAGAGCCGGTCGCCGGCGACGGTGACCAGGCGCAGCGACCGCAGGGCCGGGTGGCCCTCGCGGCGGCCGCGCGCGCCGTCCGCGGCTGCCGCGCCGGGCCCGGCGGCGGCTCCGGGCCGGGCGCCGGCTCCGGTGTCCCGCACGAGCAGCCGGGCCGCACCCGCCGGGTCGGTGTGCACGACGGCGACCTGCTCGGTCTCGATCGCCCGGCGGATCCCCTCGGGCGTCCAGGGCGTGCGCTCGGGCACGACGAGGGCGCCGCCCGTGCACAGGGCTCTGGTCCAGCCGGCGGCGAACGGCGTGAGGTCCGGACTCTGGGTGATGAGGTGGCGGTCCTCGGGGACCGGCCGGATGACCTTCGTCCAGGCCTCGTGCGCGGCGAGCAGCCGGGCGTGCCCGACGGGGACGGCGCGCGGAGAGGACGCCCCGGTGAACAGGACGGCGGCCGTCGCACCGGGCTCCGGGCGCGCCGGCGCCTCGCCGGGCCGGGTGGATGTCTCGGCCGCCTCCGCGCCGAGGCGGATCACCCGCAGCCCACTGCCGTCGTCCAGTCGCGCGTGGTGGGCGGCGTCGCTGAGCAGCACGTACGGGGCGAGGGCGGCGAGCTGCCGCTGTCCGGTGGAGGGGACCTCGACGTCGATGACGGCGTAGGCGCCGCCGGCCTTGAGGGCGGCCAGGAGCGCGACGACGATCTCGCTCCGGCGGCCGGTCCCGATCGCCACGACGGCGCCGGGCGGCAGTCCCTCGGCCATGAGGTGGTGCGCCAACCGGTTGGCACGGACGTCCAGTTGCCCGTAGGTGAGACTGTCCGCGCCGGCGATGACGGCATAGCTCCGCGGGGCGTCCCGTGCCTGTTGCTCGAACAGGTGCAGGACGGTGTCGGCGGTCGTCCGACCGGAACGGTCGGGTCCCGGTTCCTGCGTCGATCCCTGCGTCGATCCCTGGGTCATTCCCCGATGATGGCACCCTCCACCGACACTCCGCAGGATGCTGAACACCCCTCGTACGAGCGGTGGTTCGGTACCGATCCGGCCGATCCGTTGACCTCAAGCTTGGTTGAGGTCTTAGCGTTCCCCGTATGGACATGGAAGTCACCGCCTGGACATCGCTGCACAGCGCGATGAACGCCCAGCAGGACCGGCGCCCGCTCTCCCGGGAGAGCCTGCGCCGGGTCGCCGCATTCGCCCGCCCGCACCGCCGCGGGCTCACCCTCTTCCTGCTGCTCAGCGTCGTGACCGCGCTGCTCGCGGTGGCCACCCCGGTCCTCGCCAGCCGGGTGGTCACCGCCATCGTGGACGGCGAGGACGGCGGTACGGTCACCCGGCTGGCCCTGCTCATCGCGGTCATCGCCGTGGCGGAGGCGGGGCTCGGGCTGCTCACCCGCAAGCTGTCGGCCACCCTCGGCGAGGGGCTGATCCTCGACCTGCGGACGGCCGTCTTCGACCACGTGCAGCGGATGCCGGTCGCCTTCTTCACCCGTACCCGCACCGGCGCACTGGTCAGCCGGCTCAACAACGACGTCATCGGCGCCCAGCGCGCGTTCAGCAACACGCTGTCCGGGGTGGTCGCCAACACCGTGACCCTGGTGCTGACGCTGGCCGTGATGCTGGGCATCTCCTGGCAGATCACCCTGCTGGCCCTGGTCCTGCTGCCGGTGTTCGTGCTGCCCGCCCGCCGGATGGGGGCACGGATGGCCGCCATGCAGCGGGAGGCGTCGACCCTGAACGCGGCGATGGGCACGCAGATGACGGAGCGCTTCTCCGCGCCCGGCGCCACCCTCGTCAAACTGTTCGGGCGGCCCGCGGACGAGTCCGCGGAGTTCGCGGCGCGGGCGGCGCGCGTACGGGACATCGGGATCCGCACGGCGATGGCCCAGTCGGCCTTCATCACGGCGCTCACCCTGGTCTCGGCACTCGCGCTCGCCCTCGTCTACGGTCTCGGCGGCCACTTCGCCCTGCGCGGCACCCTGGACGCCGGGAACGTCGTCGCCCTCGCCCTGCTGCTGACCCGGCTGTACGCGCCGCTGACCTCGCTCGCCGGCGCCCGCGTCGAAGTGATGAGCGCCCTGGTGAGCTTCGAGCGGGTCTTCGAGATCCTCGACCTGAAGCCGCTGATCGCCCAGAAGCCGGACGCCGGCCGGGTGCCGGAGGGGCCGGTCGCCGTGGAGTTCGACCGGGTCTCCTTCGGCTACCCCTCTCCCGACAAGGTCTCGCTCGCCTCGCTGGAGGAGGTCGCGGTCCTCGACGCCCGGGGCGGTACGCAGGTCCTGCACGAGGTCTCCTTCCGCGCCGAGCCCGGGCAGATGGTGGCCCTCGTCGGCTCGTCCGGCGCCGGGAAGTCGACCATCGCCCAGCTGCTGCCGCGGCTGTACGACGCCGACGCGGGCGCCGTCCGGCTCGGCGGGGTCGATGTGCGGGACCTCACCGCCGACTCCATCCGGGAGACGCTCGGCATGGTCACCCAGGACGGACACCTCTTCCACGAGTCGGTGCGCTCCAATCTGCTGCTGGCCCGGCCGGAGGCGGGCGAGGAGGAGATCTGGGAGGCCCTGCGGCGCTCCCGGCTGGACGGGCTCGTCGCCTCGCTGCCGGACGGCCTGGACACGGTGGTCGGCGAACGCGGTTACCGCCTCTCCGGCGGCGAACGGCAGCGGCTGACCATCGCACGGCTGCTGCTCGCCCGGCAGCGGGTGGTCATCCTCGACGAGGCGACGGCGCACCTGGACTCCACTTCGGAGGCGGCGGTGCAGGAGGCGCTGGGCGAGGCCCTGGCGGGCCGGACGGCCGTGGTGATCGCGCACCGGCTGTCGACCGTACAGGCGGCCGACCTGATCCTGGTGGTCGAGGAGGGCCGGATCGTGGAGCGCGGTACGCACCCCGAGCTGCTGGCGGCGGGGGGCCGCTACGAGGAGCTGTACCGGACCCAGTTCGCGGCGGCGGACACGGCACCGCAAGCCGCTCCGGGCGGCGCCGTACCGGCCGCGGGAGCATGATGCCGGGAGGCCCGCGAGCCGCGGGCCGCCGCCGAGCACCGACCGTGGAGCACGTGGAGCACCGATGGACATCAAGCTGGAGCTGGTCGCCGTCCCCGTCACCGACGTCGACCGGGCCAAGGCCTTCTACGAGCGGGTCGGTTTCCGCGCCGACCACGACGTCACCGTGAGCGAGGACATCCGCTTCGTGCAGCTGACCCCGCCGGGGTCGGCCTGCTCGATCGCCCTGGGCAAGGGGCTCACCCGGATGGCCCCGGGCTCGCTGGACAACATGCAGGTCGTCGTCACCGACATCGAGGCGGCGTACGAGGACCTGCGCGGCCGCGGCATCGAGGTGACGGAGATCCAGGACATGCCGTGGGGCTCGTTCGTCTACTTCTCCGACCCGGACGGCAACGGCTGGGCGGTCCAGCAGACGACGCCGCGCACGGCGGCGCACGGCGCGGAATGACCCCGTGAGGGGGGTGCGGCGTCGAGACTGGAGGGGACGGACCGGACGCATACGAAAGGGAAGTGACGCCGTGAACACTGTCGCGCTGCTGGGCACCGGGATCATGGGCTCGGGGATGGGCCGGAACCTGCTGCGGGCCGGGCTGGGGCTGCGGGTGTGGAACCGGACCCGCGACAAGGCGGAACCGCTCGCCGCGGAAGGCGCGGTGGTGGTGGACACCCCGGCCGAGGCGGTCGCCGGGGCGGATGTGGTGCTGACCATGCTGACGGACGGCGCGGCCGTGGCGCAGGCGATGGCGGCCGCCTCGCCGGGGCTGCGCGCGGGGCAGGTCTGGGCGCAGATGAGCACGGTCGGCGTGAGCGCCCTCGACGAACTGGCCGGCTTCGCGCGGGAGCACGGCCTGGTGTTCGTGGACGCCCCGGTGCAGGGCACCCGGCAGCCCGCCGAGGCCGGGACGCTGGTCGTACTGGCCTCCGGGCCGGCGGATCCGCGGCTGGACCCGGTGTTCGGCGCGGTGGGCGCCAAGACGCTGTGGGCCGGGGCGGAGGCGGGCGCCGCGACCCGGCTGAAGCTGACCACGGTCGGGTACGCGATCACGCTCACGGCGGCCGTGGGCGAGGCCCTCGCGCTCGCGGAGGGGCTCGGGGTGGACCCGGGCCTGTTCGCGCAGGCGCTGACCGGCGGCCCGATGGACAACCCGTACCTCCAGGCGAAGATGAAGGCCGTCCTGGAACGGGACTTCGCGCCCAGCTTCACGGTGAACGGAGCGGAGAAGGACACCGCTCTGATCGCGGAGGCTGCGGACCGGGCGGGTGTCGCGGTCGACCTGGCCCGGGCCACCGGAGCGCGCATGCAGCGCGCGGCGGCGGGGGGCCACGCCGACGAGGACATGGCCGCCGCGTACTACGCGGGCTTCGAGACCGCGCCGGTGGGGACCGCGGTCTGAACGACCCTCAGGTGAACGGCCCTCGGGTGGAGGCACGCCGGTGAACGTGCTTCGAGGGCCGGTCACGCAGTGGTGGGCGCCGGGGCGAGGACGTCGAGTTCCTCCAAGGCGCCCACCGCGATCTGCCGGGTCAGGGATTCGGCGCGGGCCGCGTCGCCCTCCCGTACGGCCTCGGCGACCTGGACGTGGAGGGTGACGGCGGCCGGGTCGGGGTCGGGGAACATCACCGCGTGCTGCGTACGGCCGGTAAGGACCTCGGCGACGACGTCGCCGAGCCGGGCGAACATCTCGTTGCCGGAGGCGTTCAGCACGATCCGGTGGAATTCGACGTCGTGGCGCAGGTACGCGTCGAGCTGGTGGCCGCGCGAGGTGCTGACCATGCCGAGGGCCGCTGCGGTGAGCGCGGCGCACTGGTCGGGGGTGGCCCGGAGGGCGGCGAGGCCGGCCGCGACCGGCTCGATCGCGGAGCGCAGCACGGTCAGGGAGCGCAGCTGGCGGGGGCGGTCGGCGCCGGCGAGGCGCCAGCGGATGACGCGCGGGTCGTAGACGTTCCACTCCGCTGCGGGGCGCACGGTGACGCCGACCCGGCGGCGGGATTCGACCAGCTGCATGGACTCCAGGACGCGGACGACCTCGCGGACCACGGTGCGCGAGGCGTCGAAGCGCTCCGCGATCTCGTCGGTGCGCAGGACGCTGCCCGGCGGGTGCTCGCCGGCGGTGATCGCGAGGCCGAGGGTGTCCAGCACGTGGGAGTGGAGTCCCTGGCCTTCGGTGGTCATGGCGCAAGCGTACGGTGACCTCCCGGCGGACAAAAGATGTGACGTTTTTCCATCGCCTCTTGAATAAGTACTACTTAATGGGTTTCAGTGGGGGCGCACGAACCGATGTCGACGAAGACAGCGAGGTACGACGTGAGCGGCACCCAGCGCGTGCTGGTGGTGATGGGCGTGGCCGGCACGGGCAAGACGACCGTGGGCAGGCTGCTCGCGGACGCGCTCGGCCTCCCCTACGTGGAGGGCGACGCGTTCCATCCGGCGGCCAATGTCGCCAAGATGTCCGCCGGCATCCCGCTGGACGACGCGGACCGGTGGCCCTGGCTGGACGCCATCGGCGACTGGCTCGGCGCCCGACCGGCCGGACAGGGCGCGGTGCTGGCCTCGTCGGCGCTCAAGCGCGCGTACCGCGACCGGCTGCGCAGAGCCGCGCCCGACGCCGTGTTCGTACACCTGGCAGGCGATCGCGCCCTGATCGAGCGGCGCGTGGCGGAGCGCACGGGCCACTTCATGCCGGCCACGCTGCTGGACTCGCAGTTCGCCACGCTGGAGCCGCTCCAGGAGGACGAACCCGGCGTCGTCGTCGACGTGTCCGGATCACCCGAGGAGATCACCGAACGGGCCCTGGCCGCGCTGTCCGCGCTGCCCGGTGCGGGCCCGCACGCGGCTCCCTCCCGAGAAAGCTAAGGAACCCCCACCGTGACAGGTCTCAGCGTCGAGATACTGGCAGCGGCCGCGCCCGCACCGATCACCTCGGCCGGGAACACCCAGCTGGGCGTGGCCGTCCTCGCGGCCATCGCCGTCATCGTCCTGCTCATCACCCGGCTCAAGCTGCACGCCTTCCTCGCGCTGACGGTCGGCTCGCTCGCCCTCGGGGTCTTCGCGGGCGCCCCGCTGGACAAGACCATCGCGAGTTTCACGGCCGGGCTCGGCGCCACGGTCGCGGGGGTCGGCGTACTGATCGCGCTCGGTGCGATCCTCGGCCGGCTGCTCGCCGACTCGGGCGGCGCGGACGAGATCGTCGACACCATCCTCGCCAAGGCCAGGGGCCGGGCCATGCCCTGGGCCATGGTGCTGATCGCCTCCGTGATCGGGCTGCCGCTCTTCTTCGAGGTCGGCATCGTGCTGCTGATCCCGGTGGTGCTGCTCGTGGCCAAGCGCGGCAACTACTCGCTGATGCGGATCGGCATCCCGGCGCTGGCCGGCCTGTCCGTCATGCACGGGCTGATCCCGCCGCACCCCGGACCGCTCGTCGCCATCGACGCACTGCACGCGAACCTCGGCGTGACGCTCGCGCTCGGCGTGGTGGTGGCGATCCCGACCGTGATCATCGCCGGGCCGCTGTTCTCCCGGTACGCGGCCCGCTGGGTGGACATCCCGGCGCCCGAGCACATGATCCCGCAGCGGCCCTCGGCGGACCTGGAGCACCGCCCGCGCTTCGGGGCAACCGTGTTCACGGTGCTGCTGCCGGTGGGTCTGATGCTGGTCAAGGCGCTTGTCGACATCGTTGTCGACGATCCGGAGAACGGGCTTCAGCGGGTCACCGACGTCGCGGGATCCCCGCTGATCGCGCTGCTCGCGGCGGTGTTCGTGGGCATGTTCACCCTCGGGCGGGCGGCCGGGTTCACGAAGGCGCGGCTTTCGACGACGGTGGAGAAGTCGCTGGCGCCGATCGCGGGCATCCTGCTCATCGTGGGCGCGGGCGGGGGCTTCAAGCAGACCCTGATCGACGCCGGCGTCGGCCGGATGATCCTGGAGCTGTCGGAGAGCTGGTCGGTCCCCGCACTGCTGCTGGCCTGGCTGATCGCCGTGGCCATCCGGCTCGCGACGGGCTCGGCCACGGTCGCCACGATCTCGGCGGCGGGGCTGGTGGCTCCGCTGGCCGCGGGCATGTCGACCACGGAGACGTCCCTGCTGGTGCTGGCGATCGGATCGGGCTCGCTGTTCTTCAGCCACGTCAACGACGCCGGGTTCTGGCTGGTCAAGGAGTACTTCGGGATGACGGTGGGCCAGACCGTCAAGACCTGGTCGGTGATGGAGACCATCATCTCGGTGGCCGGGCTGGGCTTCGTCCTGCTGCTGTCGCTCGTCCTGTAGCCGCCCTCCGCTACGGGGTGTCCTCCAGTTGGGCGGCCGCCACTGCGAGGCCGTTCGCGGCGGTGGCACAGCGCTCGGCCAGGGCGGCGACCTCGGCGCGGAACGCGTCGGCCTGCGGGCCCTGCCAGTCCAGCGCTTCGGCTGCCGCGTGCAGTCGGAGCGCGTGGGAGCGCAGGGTGGCGGAGTGGTCGCGCAGGCCGTCGGCGGGGTCCGGCGGGCCGGGCCGGTGCCGCCGGGCGGCGGGGCTCACCGGCTGCGCCAGGGCTGGACGAGGAGGAGGCCACCGGTGCCGATGAGCCCGATGGTGTGGGCGCAGCCCTTGTGCGGGGTGCTCGGGGCCGGGCGACGGCCCCGATCCCCGTGCTGGTACCGATGCCGGTCCCGGTCCCGGTCGAAGAACGCCCGGACGGCGGCGCCGAGTCCGAGCAGGGGCTCCGCGGGCACGGCCCGGCCGGTGGCCACCTGCCAGCCCGCGTGGTCGTTGAAGGGGTTCGTGTCGGTCAGCGCGTTCCAGGCGAACAGGTCGGCGAAGGACGGGGACAGCAGCGCGAACGCCCGCTCGGCGCCCCGCTCCCGCACGAGCCGGCGGAACACCCGTACGGCCGCCGCCTGCCGGTCCTCCTCCACGGCCCGCAGGATCGCCGCGCAGTCGGGGTCGTCCAGCAGATCGGGCCGCTCCGCGCTCACCGCCCGGATCCGGGCCTTGAGACCGCAGACGGCGAGGCTGACGGCGAGGCTCTCGCGGCCGGTGAGGATCCCGGCGAACCAGCCGGCCCGCGCCACGCCCCGGCCGCGCGGGGCCCATCCCAGGCCCGCCGGATCGGTGAGGGTGCGCAGCAGGGTGCGCCAGCCGCGACGGGAGCGGGTACGGCGGGGGCCCAGGGCGGCGGCCGGGAGCCGCGCGCCGAGGGCCAGTTCGGAGGCGTGCCGGGCGGCTTCGCCGACGGCGTCGGCGGCCTCGGCGAGCTCGCGGCACAGGGCGTCGAGCAGCTCGGCGTCCGGGTCGGTGGGCGCGGAGGTCGCTGCGTCGGACATGGGATCCTCGCGGGAGGTCGGTGGGGAGGGGGGCGTCGGCGGGTTCGGACGGCGACGAATGGCGTCAGCGGCGGGTGAGGGTGAGCCGGATGCCGCGCGGATCCAGTGCCACGGGCAGTGGTCCGGGCGGGTCGAGTACCGGCCGGGTGGCCGTGATCCGGCGGTGGCGCAGGACCTCGGCGCACAGGGCGGTGGTGATCAGCAGGCCGAGCCGGTCGCCCGGGCAGCGGCCCGGACCGTGGCCGAAGGGGGCCATCCGGATGTCCTCCTCCGCACCGGGGGTCTTCCAGCGGCCCGGTACGAAGACGTGCGCGGCGGGCACGTGCTCCGGGTCGCGCTGGTGGAAGTGGGCGGGCAGCAGGACGGTGGTCCCGGCGGGGTGGCGTACGCCCCGCCACTCGGTCTCGGTACGGGTGACGCGGACCAGGTCGGGCACCGCCGGGTAGAGGCGCAGGCACTCCCGTACGCAGGCCCGCAGCCGGGGCAGCTCCTCGGGGGCGCCGGATCCGGCGGCCTCGGCGGCAGCCGCGTCCTGCTCGGCCGGGTGGGTGCCGAGGAGGAGCAGGGTGCGGAGCACCGTGGCCGGGATGCCGTCCATGGCCCGCAGGGCCCGTTCCTCCCGGTCGGCGTACGCGGGGGCGCCGCCGGGCAGGGGGTGCCCGTCGGGGGCGCCGCGGCGGCGGAACCGGCCGAACAGGCCGGTGGTGTGCTCGTCCCCGGCGGCCGCGCCGTCGCCGAGCACGATCCGGCGGGCGGTGCGGGCGACGGCGTGCCGGGCGCGGACGAGGTCCAGGGTGGCGGCGCCGGTGAGGTGCCGGGCTTCCTCGGCGACGACGGCGCGGACGGCGGCGCGGGAGCGGACTGCGCCCGGGTCCGGGCCGGGGCCGGGGCCGGGCAAGGGGGCGGGCAAGGGGGCGGGGCCGGGATCGGCTTCGTAGAACTGCCGGAGTTCCTGGCGGTCGAGCAGGACGAGGACGGCTCCGGAGAGTCCGCGTACGAGGACCGGAGCCCCGCCGTGGCGGGCGCGCAGGGCGCGCAGGGTGTCGGCGGAGAAGGCCGGTCGGGCGCCGCCGGATGCGCGGCCGCGCACGAAGAGCGGAAGGGCGCGGCCGGCGGCGAACCGTACGGACCCGGCGCGGCCGGCCCGCGCCTGCTGTCCGCGTGAGACGGCCGCCTGCGTCGTACCGGGACCGGTCATGGCCGCACCACCTCCCTGGGATCGGTCCGCCGGGGCGGGGTCCTCCGGCAGGACGCCCGGGGCGGCCTCGTGAAGCGTGCGCATCCGGGTACCTCCGTGCGCGGCCGGAAACCAACGGTCGGTGACATCGCCCTCACCGTACGTCCCCCCCGTCCCACCCGCGCCCCGAGCACTACCCGGGCGACTCCAGCCCCACGAGCAGCGCGGCCACGTCGAGCCCGGCGCAAAGCAGCCGGGCGGCGGTCAGCGGCCCGTCGGGCACCTCCCCGACCAGGTGGTTCACACGGGCGCCGGGGCCGTGCCCGCAAAGGCGGCTTCGCGGAAGGTGGTGCGGAGGGGGCCCGGGGGGTGGGTGGGGAGGAGGAGGGCCCAGCGCGGGAGGCGGGGGGCGAGCCAGACCGCCGGGGTTTCGCCGTACGACCAGGTGCCGTGCGGGGCCGGGTGCCAGAGGAGGCCGCGGGCCGGGGTCAGCTCCCCGGTGCGGATGCGGAGGGACTCGGTGACCCAGGCGCGGGGGAGGGGGTGCTCCGCCGGGGAGAGGAGGTGGCTCAGGAAGCGGACGAGGTCGGCCGGCGGCGCGTGCAGGGTGCCGTCGGCGAAGCCGGTGCCGGTCATGCCGAGGGGGTGCCAGACGCGGGTGGCCGCCAGCTCGGCGAGCGGGACGCCGGTGAGGTGCTCGGCGAGGCGGGTGAGGGCGGTGTGGGCCGCGGGGCCGGTGGAGTGGCTCAGCAGGTGATGGGCCGTGGTTCCGGCATCGGCCTCGACCCCGTACGCCGTCAGCGGGGTGTGCAGGCGCAGCGCCTCCTCGGCCACCAGGCTCCCGATGACCGGCCACAGCGCGAGTACGGGCATGAGCCCGCCGACGTCGAGGGCCCGGGACTCGTCCCCCGACCCGGCATGCGGCCCGTCCGGCCCGCCGACCGCCCACACCGCCTCCGGATCCGCGGCCTGGAGCACGGCCCGGATCCGGATTTCCACGCCGGCTGCATCGGCCGCGTCCGCGCGGTCGCTCTGGAGCGTCATGGGCTCCACGCTAGCCACCGCCCGGCGGGGCCCGCCGGTCCGGCGCCCCGAGGTCGCCCGGATTCGCCCCGGGCCACCCGAATGCCCGCCGCTCTCACCGACGCCCCCCGGCCCCGGAAAATCGCATGTCCGCCGCCCGGACGTCTGACAGGGTCTGCCCGTGACCCTGATCCTGCCGCCCCGTATCACCGACTCCGCCGCCCGCCTGCGCGAGGCCGCCCACGCGCGCGGGCTGGACACCGTACGGCTGGGGACCTTCGCCGTGCCCGACGGGCTGCGGGCCCGGCATCTGCACGCCGGTCCGGCGTTCGCCGACGCCGTGGCCCCGCGGCTCGGGATCGGGCTGCTGGAAGCTCCGGCGGACTGGCTGGCGCGGCTGCCCCGGGAGTTCACCGGCCGGGAGGTCCGCCTCCTGCCGATCCGCGAGGCGTACGCATTGCGCCGGCCCGTCTTCGTGAAGTCCCCCAACGACAAGTCGATCCCGGCCCTCGTCTACGCCGACGGCTCGCGCCTGCCGGGCCCGGACGCCGTGGACCCGGAGACGGAGGTGCTGGTCAGCGATGTCACGCGGTTCGCGGCCGAGTACCGGATGTACCTCCTCGACGGCTCCGTGCACACCGCGAGCCGCTACGCCGAGGACGGCCGGCTGAGCCTCGGCCCGGTGGCCGCCGAAGCCGTCGCCTTCGCCGGGCGGCTGCCCTTCGTCACCCTCCCGTCCGCGATCGTCGTCGACGTCGGCCTCGCGGACGGCCGCTGGTCGGTGATCGAGGCCAACGCCGCGTGGGCCAGCGGTACGTACGCGTGCGATCCGCCGCGCGCCCTCGACGTGGTCCTGCGCGCCGCCGCCCCGCGTGAGTCCTTTGCGGAGCGCGACGAAGCGTTCCTGCGCTAGGGGTGTCCGCAGAGTCCCGCCTGCCCCGCGGCGCCCGGCACGCGCTCTCGCCGCACCGGACACCGCGGGCCCGCCCTGCGGGCGGACGCCGCCACTTTGCGGACACCCCCCCAGAGCCCCGTACGCAGGAGGGGCGGGCCGCCCTGCGGCGGCCCGCCCCCGCTACCCGCCGGTGCCCGTCAGCCCTTGTCGGGGCGGTCCGTCACCCGCAGGGAGTTCAGCAGCGGCTTGCCGTACCCCCCGTGCGCGACGAAGCGGACGTTGAGCACGCCGTCGGTGACCGTGACCGTGTACGTACGGGTCAGGGCCGTGTACGTGCCCGCCTCCAGCGCGATGTCCAGCGAGGGCAGCACCTGCGCGCCCTCGGCCATCACGTCGAAGACCCGCTTGTTCGGCTTCGTCGACGACAGCTCCGCGAAGCCGAGCTCCACGGTGTACGTGCCGTTCGGGACGTTGTCGAAGCGGTACTCGTACATGCCCTCACGGGCGCCTCGGAACAGCTTCTGGTCGGCCGTACCGGCGATCGTGCGCCCGGTGGAGTGCGTCTGGGAGCTGCCCTGGTAGCCGTACGAGCCGGTGGTGTACTTGCGGTCCGGGGACCAGCCGTCCCCGAGCGTGTCCGTGCTCGCGGAGTCCGAGCCCGCGTCCAGGGCCACCTGGTAGCGCGGGACCACCACCTTGACCGGGACGGTGAGGACCGGGCTGCGGCCGCTCAGGGAGCTGATCCGCAGGTTCGCCGTGAGGACCGACCCGGCGGCCAGTCCCGTGGTGTCGACGGCCAGGTTCACGGTCGCCCTGCCCCCGACCACCAGCTTCCCGGTGCCGGGGGTGGCCGTCAGCCAGGCCGCGTCCTCGGCCACGGTGAACTGCGTTTCGAGGGTCCCCGAGTTGGTGAGCTCCAGGCTGCGGGTGCGCTTCTGGCCCGCCGGGAGGACGAGCTCCACGGCGGGCTGGGACGCGGTGACCCGCGCCGTCCACAGGGACTCGTTCACGGCGGTGACCCCGCCCTGCTCCACGGTGAAGGCGTTGGTCACCCCCCGGTAGGAGTCGGCCAGGATCGTGTAGGAGTTGTTGCCGGAGCGGGCCTGCACGAGGTAGCCGCCGTCCGCCCCGGTGGTCGCCGTGACGGCCTCGGCGCCGAAGCCGACGGTCACCGTGGCGCCCGCGACGCCCTTGCCGTCGTTCGCGTCGAGCACCTTGCCCGCGACCACGCCGCTCTTGGTGGTCTTGAAGGCGATGGCGAGCCCGTCGGTGATGCCGGCCTGGTTGAAGGAGTACGTGAAGGCGTCGGTGCCCGTCGCGTTCTCCACGCCGACCGTGGCCGTGGAGCCGCCCTTGATGCCGGTGCCCCCCGTCCCCTTGTACGTGTAGACGACGGTGCCGTCCTCGCCGATCGCCGCCGAGAACGAGAACTTGTCGGTCTGCGCAGACCAGTGGGACACCTCGCGCCACTCGATCACGTACGTCCGGTGCGGGGCGGTGCCGGTGACGCCCGTGAAGACGCCCGAGCCGCTGCCGGCCGCGCCGACGACCAGGTCGTCCCAGAACGGGTACAGCGCCGCGTTGGGCGTGGCCGTGCTCGGGAGGTCCCCGTTGATGTCACCCGTGTTGTTGCCGCCGAAGCTGACGGTGCCGTTCGTCCCGATCCAGGCCTGGCCGTACGTCTTTCCGTACAGCGGGAGCGGGAACGGCAGATCGACGCGCTCGGTGGTGTTGTCGCCGGTCAGCGCGAGCTGCCGGTCCCCGGTCGCGTACGGGCGGCCGCCCGGGGTGGCGCAGGCGTAGCCGTACGCGTCGGTGCGCTCGGGCAGCGTGAGCGCGACCACCGTGTCGCCGGCGACGGTGGTCTGGGCGCCGGCCCCGGTGACGCAGCGGGAGGAGTGCGTGGCCCGCACCTCGTAGGTGCCGTGCGGCAGGGTGACCTCGAAGCGGCCCTGCTCGTCGGCGGTCGCGGTCACCGGGGTGTCCGTGACGGTGACGGTGGCGCCGGCGGCGGGGCCGGCGGCCGAGGTCACGGTGCCGGTGAGCTTGCCGGAGGGGGCCTGGGTGAGGGTGAAGTCGCCCGTGGCGGTGGCGTTCTCGGTCACCGTGGCCGTCGCGGTCTGCTGACCGTAGCCGAACTTGGAGACGGTCAGGGTGTACTCGCCCACCGACAGGGAGCGGAAGGTGTAGGTGCCGTCGGCCGCGGTGGTCGTCGTACGGCCGATCGGACCGGCGGCGGTGACCTTGGCGCCCGCGACCGGCGCGCCGGCGGAGCGGACGGTGCCGGAGACGGTGCCGATGGCCCCGCGCGGGGCGCCCGAGACGGCGGCGAACGCGTCGAGCTTGCCCTCGCCGAACACGTTGTTGTCGGCGGCGCTGCCGCCGCACTGGCCGTTGTCGGTGTCCTGGGCGGTGCCGTTCAGCAGCTGCTCGGTCTGCGCGACGTCGCCTTCGAGGGCGGGGGCGGCGGACCAGAGCAGGGCCACGGTGGCAGCCGTGTGCGGTGAGGCCATGGAGGTGCCGGAGAACGCCTCGTACGCACCGCCGGGGACGGAGGAGCGGACGTTCACGCCCGGGGCCGCGATGTCCGGCTTGACGATGCCGCCGGGGCCGGCGCCGCGCGAGGAGAACGACGCGATGGCGCCGTTGATGTCGAAGGCGCCGGAGCTGTAGGAGTTCGCGTAGTCGCCGGGCGAGCCGCTGGTGGCGCAGCCGGGGCCGGAGTTCCCGTTGGAGAAGGCGGGGAAGATGCCGGCGGCGCGCCAGGTGTCGACGATCTGCTGGTACCAGTCGTCGTGCGTCGCGCTGCCCCAGGAGTTGTTGACGACGTGCGGGGCGAGGTCGGGGCGCGGGTTCTGGCCGCTCAGGTCGGTCGGTGCGACGATCCACTGGCCGGCGGCGAGGAGGGAGGCCTCGGAGCAGGAGTTCGTCTCGCAGCCCTTGGCGGCGATCCATTTGGCGCCGGGGGCCACGCCGATCTTGTTGGCTCCGCCGTCGTCGCCGACCATGGTGCCCATGGTGTGGGTGCCGTGGTCGTTGTTGTCGCAGGGGGCCGCGGTGGGGCAGACGCCGGCCGGGTCGAACCAGTTGTGGTTGTGGTCGTACGTCCCGTCCGCGTTCTTGCCGCGGTACTGGCCGTTGACGGCAGGGTGCGTGTAGTCGACGCCGCTGTCGATGTTGGCGACGACGATGCCCTCGCCGCGCACGCCGAGCTGGTCCCAGACCTGCGGGGCCTTGATGCTGTCGATGTTCCATTCGACCGCGTCGGCGCCGGCCTTCTCCCGCTTGCCCTCGGCGGGCTTGGGGAGGGTGACCTTGTCGTCGGCGTCGATCCTGGCGACCTCGGGGCGCTGCGCGAGGGTGCCGGCGAGTTTCTGGCTGCCGACGACGCGGACGGCGTTCACGATCCAGTACGAGGTGTACTCGGCCTTGGCTCCGTCGAGGGCTTTGATCACCTCGGCCTGGCTGCGCGCCGCGTGTTCCCGCTTGGTGCGCAGAACCGTTTCAGCTTTGGCGGCGCGGGTCTTCTGCCGCCCCGCCGCCGTCAGGTCGGCGGCGCTGTCCAGGTAGACCCAGAAGACGGCTTTGCCGGAGTCGTCGAGCTGGGTGCGGAGTTTCGGCTCGATCTTGCGCTCGGCCGCTCCGGGGGTGGGGCCGGGTTCCGGCGCCGCCGCCGCCACGCCCGCCCCTGCGGGCAGGAGCAGGGCCGCGGTGAGAGCGGCGAGCGCCGCGCGTAATGATCGTCGCCTGTTGCGTTGGGCCACGTGTGGTCCTCCTCGGACGCCGTGTGCAGGTTGTGCGGGAAGGGCGTGCGCGACGTGCGCGGTCATGGTGAAGGAGTGGTCATGAACATCACAAGAGGGCGTAATGAGCCTCGTGCCGCGCGCCTGGGGTGGCCATTGCGGCCGTGGCGGGCCAGCCTGAAGACATGAGCGATCCAGTGCCGGGTACGGAAGAGCGCGCTCCGGCCGGGTCCGGCGTGAAGCTGTCGTCCGCCCAGGGCCGGTGGATCGTGCTGGCCACCGTGCTCGGTTCGACCATGGCCCTGCTCGACTCGACCGTCGTCAACGTCGCCCTCCCCCGCATCGGGGAGGATCTGGGCGCCGACCTGGCCGTCCTCCAGTGGACGGTCAACGCCTACCTGGTCACCCTGGCCGGGCTCATCCTGGTCGGCGGGGCACTCGGCGACCGGTTCGGGCGGCGCCGGATCTTCGTCCTCGGCGTGGTGTGGTTCGCGGCCGGCTCGCTGCTGTGCGGGATCGCGCCGAACGCCGGGGTCCTGATCGCCGCCCGGGCCCTCCAGGGCATCGGCGGGGCGCTGCTGACCCCCGGTTCCCTCGCCCTGATCCAGGGCTCGATCGCCGCCGAGGACCGGGCCCGGGCCGTCGGCCTGTGGTCGGGCTTCGGCGGGGTGGGCGCGGCCGTGGGGCCCTTCCTGGGGGGCTGGCTGGTGGACGGGCCCGGCTGGCGCTGGGTGTTCCTGCTGAACGTGCCGGTGGCCGCGGTGTGCGTGCCGATCGCCCTGCGGCACGTACCGGAGTCGCGCGATCCACAGGCCCACGGGCGGTTCGACGTGCTCGGCGCCGTCCTGGGGGCCGCGGCCCTCGCGCTGCTGACGTACGCGCTGATCGAGGCCCGTTCCGGCTCCCCCCTCGTGATCGCCTCGGCCGTCGGGGGCGTCCTGCTGTCCGCCGCGTTCGTGTACGTGGAGGGGCACCGCGCCGACCCGATGCTGCCGCCCGACGTCTTCTCCTCCCGGCAGTTCACCGCCGTCAACATCGTCACCCTGTTCGTGTACGCGGCCTTCGGCGGGTTCTTCTTCCTCGTCGTGCTCCAGCTCCAGGTGGTCTCCGGCTTCTCGGCGATGGCCGCCGGGGCTTCGCTGCTGCCCGCCACCGCGCTGATGCTGCTGCTGTCGGCCCGCTCGGGGGCGCTCGGGCAGAAGATCGGCCCGCGCATCCCGCTCACGGTGGGGCCGCTGTTGTGCGCGGCCGGAATGCTGCTGATGCTGCGGGTGGGGCCGCAGGCCTCGTACGTACGGGACGTGCTGCCGGCGATGGTCGTGATGGGCATGGGCATGGTGGCCCTGGTGGCTCCGCTGACCGCGACCGTACTGTCCTCGGTGGACCCCGGCCGGGCCGGCCTGGCCAGCGGCATCAACAACGCGGCCGCGCGGGCCGCCGGGCTGCTGGCGGTGGCGGCGCTGCCGCTGCTGGCCGGCATGGGACCGGAGGCGTACCGCTCGGCGAGCGAGTTCGACGCCGCGTTCGGGCGGGCCATGCTGTGGTGCGCGGGGCTGCTGGTGGCGGGGGCCGCCGTGTCCTTCGCGACCGTGCGCAAACCCGCTCCCGGGGCGGAGTGCCACCCGGAGTGCCACACCTTCTGCGCGACGACCGCGCCGCCGCTCGAACCCCCGCGGACGGCGAAACCCTGACCGGCGGCGCGCCATGTGCTGGAACGCCACGGCCGATCTGACGGCGGGTGCGGTCATCACCGCCGTCGGCGTCGTGTGCGTGGCGCGCGTACGGCGGGCCCGCGATCTGCCGGTCGCCGCGCTGCCGTTGCTGCTGGGCGCCCATCAGCTGGTCGAAGCCGCCGTGTGGCGCGCGGGCGGCGGCTGCGGCCCGGCCACCACGGCCTGGGCGGTGATCGCCCTGCCGGTGCTGCCCGTCTGGGTGCCGCTCGGAGTCCTGCTCGCGGCCGCTCCGGTGGACCGGCGGCGCCTACTGGCGCCGCCGGCCGCGGGGCTCGCCACCGCCGCCGTGCTCGCGTACTGCCTCGCGACGCGGCCCGCCGTCGCCGAGATCCGGGGCCACACCGTGGGATACGGCGTGAAGGTTCCGTGGATGCCGCTCGTCCTCGCGGGCTACCTGTTCGCCACGCTGGGCGCCCTGTTGCTTTCCGGCGACCGACGGCTGCGGCTCCTCGGCGCGGTCCTCGGCGTCGGGGCATTGGCCTGCTCAGCGCTGTGGCGGCTGGAATTCGCCTCCACCTGGTGCGCCTTCGCGGCGGTCGCTTCGCTGCTGGTCCTGGGGTGGGTCCGGCGCCCGCCGCCGGCCACCTCTGTGACATGACAGGCCGAAAGTTACCTAGACGTATGTAGTGACTTCCCATGCGGCCGGCAGTAGAACTCGTTCCCATTCCGCCGAGAGTGAGGAACGTCACATGAGTGACAAAGCCCTGCACAAATCCGGCTCCAATGGAATCTCACGTCGTGGATTCATAGCGAGAACAAGTTCCATTCTGGGCACCGCCGCCCTCGCCGGTCAGATCACCCCCGCCCAGGCGCGAACGGCCGTATCGGCGGCAGCGGCCGCCGGCCCCATCGAGGGCGGCGCCCACGTACCGGCCCTGGTGATCGGCACCGGCTACGGGGGCTCCGTCGCCGCCCTGCGGCTCGCCCAGGCCGGCGTCGACGTCCACATGATCGAGATGGGCATGGCCTGGGACACCCCGGGCTCCGACGGAAAGATCTTCTGCAACACGACCACGCCCGACCAGCGATCGTTTTGGCTGCGGACCAGGACCAAGCAGCCCCTGAGCAACTTCCTCGGTTTCCCGATCGACAAGGACATCCCCCGCTACACCGGGATCCTGGACGCCGAGGAGATGGGCGGCATCATCGTCTACCAGGGCCGCGGAGTCGGCGGCGGCTCCCTGGTCAACGGCGGCATGGCGGTCACCCCGCGGCGCGCCAACTTCGGTGCCATCCTCCCGTCGGTGGACGCGGAGGAGATGTACGGCACCTACTACCCCCGGGCCAACGCCGGGCTGGGCGTCGGCCTGATCGACCCGGCCTGGTTCGACACCGTCGACTGCTACCAGTTCGCCCGCGTCGGCCGCAAGCACGCCCAGCGCTCGGGCTTCCCGTTCGTCTTCGTACCGGACGTCTACGACTGGGACTACATGAAGCAGGAGGCGGCGGGCACCGTCCCCAAGTCCGCGGTGGCCGGGGAGATCCTCTACGGCAACAACTACGGCAAGAAGTCGCTGCAGAAGACCTACCTCGCGCAGGCCAGGGCCACGGGCAAGGTCACCATCTCCGCGCTGCACAAGGTCACTTCCGTCTCCCCCGCACCGGGCGGCGGCTACACCGTCGTCATCGAGCAGATCAACACCACCGGCGCCACGACCGCCACCAAGACCGTCGTCGCCGACAAGGTGTTCTTCGCGGCCGGCAGCGTCGGGACCAGCAAGCTGCTCGTCAGGCTCAAGGCCACCGGCGCGCTGCCCGCCCTCAACGGCGAGATCGGCAAGGGCTGGGGGGACAACGGCAACGTCATGTGCGGGCGGGCCAACCACCTGTGGGACCCGACCGGCAAGGTCCAGGCGTCGATCCCCTGCGGCGGCATCGACAACTGGGACGCGGGCGGGGCGTTCGCCGAGGTGGCGCCGCTGCCGACGGGGATCGAGACGTACGCCTCGTTCTACCTGTCGATCACCAAGAACCCCAACCGCGCCCAGTTCACGTACAACGCGGCCTCGGGCAACGTCGAGCTCAACTGGCAGACGGCGTGGAAGCAGCCGTCCATCGACATGGCCAAGACCATCTTCGACAAGATCAACTCGAAGGAGGGGACGATCTACCGGACGGACCTGTTCGGCCTCAACAAGATCTGGGGCGACCACCTCACCTACCACCCCCTCGGCGGCGCGGTCCTGAACAAGGCCACCGACAACTACGGCCGCCTGCACGGCTACACCGGCCTGTACGTGATCGACGGCGCGCTGATCCCCGGCAACACCAGCGTCAACCCGTTCGTCACGATCACGGCGCTCGCCGAGCGCAACATCGAGAAGATCATCGCCACCGACCTGTAGGCGCGGGCGATCCGTACGCAGACCCGGGGCCGTCGGACACACCGGCCGGCCCCGGACCCATGGCCCGCGCGACGGGCCTCAGTGCCCCGGCAGTACGCAGACGCTGTCGAGGCCGAGCACGTGGTTGAGCCGGCCGAAGGCCAGCCAGGACCCGATGCTCATCGTCAGCTCCACGATCTCCAGCTGGCTGTAGTGCGCGGTCATCCGCTCCCAGAACTCCTCGTCGAGGTTGTGGTGGTCGAGCGTGTAGCGCTCCGCGTACTCCGCGGACAGCCGGGTCCGTTCGTCGAACCGGTCCGTGGTGCGCCAGTCGGTGACGGCGTCGGAGAACTCCTCCTCGACCTTCTCCCCGTCCCGCTCGGTCCGCCAGTCGAGGCAGAACACGCAGCCGTTGATCTGCGCGACGCGCAGCCGCGCCGCCTCGAACTCGCGCAGCCCCAGGGTGGTGTGGGCGTACACCGACAGGGAGAAGTTCGCGGCGGCCATCCCGATCCCGGGGACCATGTCGCCCCACACGTACTCGATCGGGTGCTGGCCTTCGGGTATGTCGATCCTCATGGCTGTTTCCTTCCGAGCTTGCCGATGGCGGGGCGCAGGGGGACGTCGAGGGCGTCGTAGAGGCCCGGCTCGGCCTCCACCAGCCAGTCGATGGCGCCGACCAGGCGGCCGACGGCGGTGGCGTTGCCGCCCGCCGAGCGGTTGTCGCCCTCGTCGGTGGCCTCGACGGTGACCTCGATGTGCGGGCGGCCCTCGATGATCACGCGGTGGGCGCCGTCGCCGCCGCCGGGCGGGGACGGCCAGTCGGGGGCGCAGGAGGCGTGGATGCGGGTGACGTGTTCGATGACGAGGCGGGGTTCGCCCCCGACGATGCCCTGCACCTCGAAACGGATGGCGCCCTGGGTGCCGGCCGTGAACTCGCCCATGGTGCGCGTGGTCACGGTGGTGTCGAGGGCGCGGCGGTCCACGGTCTCGCGGATCTCGTCGAGTTCGACGCCGAGGGCCCGGGCCATCATGCGGATCTGCCCGCCCCACACCATGGTGGGGACGGACGGCATGAGCATCATCGGCTCGAAGTCCATGGGCTGGCCCATGCCGACGAGGTGGCGGACCGAGTCCGGCTGGTCGTAGGTGGAGTAGTCGAATATCTCCTGGCAGCGGATGGCGTCGATGGTGCTGCCGACTCCGCTGAGCAGGAGCGGGAGTACGTCGTTGCCCCAGCCGGGGTCGACGCCGGAGGCGAACAGCGAGCCGCCGCCCTCCGCGACGGCGGCGGCGACCGGGTCGCGGAACTCGGGCGGTGCGCTCCGGTGGTCGTAGAGCGGATAGAGGGCGGGGCTGACGACGACCGCGCCGCAGCGGATGGCCCGGGTGATGTCGGCGAGTGCGTCGTCGGGGCGGGTGTCGCCGGAGGCCGCGTAGACGACGGCCTGCGGCCGGGCGGCGAGGACCGCTTCGATGTCGTCGGTGGCCAGGACCCCGGTGTCGTGGTCGAGTTCGCCGAGCCGGCCTGCGTCGCGGCCGATTTTGTCGGGATGGTGGACGATGACGGCGGACAGTTTCAGCGCCGGATGGGCCTCTACGGCACGGATGGCCAAACGGCCGACGTTGCCGGTACCCCAGACAACCGTGGAAATCATGCGCGGAGGGTAGCGACAGGACCTGCACGTTTCCAGAGTCGCGGGCCCCGGCCTTCGCTACTGGTTCTGGCCGCCCAGGACGAAGAGGAGGTAGACGAAGAACGCGAAGAGGTGGCCGACGAACAAGTAGGCGATCAGCCGAATCACCAGACCGCGCGGGAACTTGGACTGGATGTTCATGGTGGGGCTCCTGGGCTGGAGGTTGTCAGCGGTGCGCGGGTGCGCCGGATGTGCCGCCGCCGAGGCACAGCCCGGCGAGGCTGCTCTGCAGCAGGGTGTGAACGAAGAGCAGGTCGGCGCCGCTCTGCGTGGCCGCGCCGATCCGGTGCGGGGTGAGCGAGTCGAAGTGCGCGCTGTCCCCCGGTTCCAGCAGGTACTCGGCCTCGCCCAGGTGCAGCCGCAGCCGGCCCCCCAGGACGTGGAGCCACTCCTCGCCGGGATGGACGCGGACCAGCTCGCCCTGGCTGCGGCCGTGGGGAACGTGCACGCGCAGCGCCTGCATCCCGCGGCCGGAGCCGCCGGCCTGCCAGTACGTCCACCCGTCGGCCTCGCGGGCGCCCGGACCGCCCGCCCGTACGATGGGATCGGCGACCGCGGGGGTCTCGCCGAGCAGTTCCGAGACCGTCGTACCGTAGGTGCGGGCGAGACCGAGCAGCAGCGGCAGCGAGGGCTGGCGCCGGCCGGTCTCCAGGCGGGACAGGTGCGCGGGCGAGAGCCGGGCCCGCGCGGCGGCGGCCTCCAGGGTGAGGCCGGCGCGACGGCGCAGGTCACGCAGTTGCGGGGCCACGGAGGGCAGCTCGTCACCTTCGGCTTCGGCGCCGGTGTCGGTGCCTTCGGGGCCGGGAGCAGGACCGGTTGTCATGCCCCGATTGAGCCAGAAACCTGCCTCCCTGGCAATTTCCCTTGCCTCTGAGGCAAAACCCGGGCCCGGTGGCCCGCCATCGGACCTGTCACCCGGACCTGTCATCGGGTCCGTCACCCTCCCCCGAGCACCGTCTCCAGAGTGTCCGCCTCGTCCGCCCGTTTGTCGGGGCGGTGCCTGAGCACCCGCGCGAAGCGCAGCGCGACCCCGGCCGGGTAGCGCGGGGACCGCTGGAGGCCGTCGTAGGCGATCTCCACGACG
Organism: Streptomyces sp. NPDC051582; assembly: GCF_040681715.1. Lineage (NCBI taxonomy): Bacteria > Bacillati > Actinomycetota > Actinomycetes > Kitasatosporales > Streptomycetaceae > Streptomyces > Streptomyces sp. NPDC051582. Next base: position 121,698 of record NZ_JBFAZJ010000016.1, on the reverse strand, counting down.
AGTTCGGGCCGCACCCGCACGGTGAACCCGTCGTCCTCCACGGCCAGCTCCCGCAGCCGCTCGGTCTGCCAGCGCAGCATCTCGTCGGTGAGCCCCTTGAAGGTCTTGCCGAGCATGGCGTACGTGCCGTCGGCGGCCCGTGCCCCGAGGTGCAGGTTCGACAGCAGTCCGGTGCGCCGGCCGTGGCCCCGTTCGACGGCGAGCACCACCAGGTCGAGGGTGTGGACCGGCTTCACCTTGAGCCAGTGTCTGCCGCGCCGCCCGGCCGCGTAGGTGGAGTCGAGGCCTTTGGCCATGACCCCTTCGTGGCCGCGGCGCAGGGTCTGCGCCCAGAACTCCTCGGCGGCGGCCGCCTGCTCCCGCGGGTCCTCCACGACGAGCCGGCGGACCCTGGACCCCTCGGGAACGAGGGCGGCGAGCGCCGCGTACCGCTCGCGCACCGGGAGGTCGAGGAGCACCTCGTCCCCGGACGCCAGCACGTCGAAGAAGTAGGGGACGACGGGCAGCGTCCGCCGGGCGGCCTCGACGTCGATCCGCGATCCGACCCGGCTCGCCACCTCCTGGAAGGGCACGGGCCGGCCGTCCGGCGCCTGCCCGATCACCTCCCCGTCGAGGATGAACCGCTCCCCCGGCAGCGCCCGCGCCAGCTCGGCCACCTCCGGCAGCCGGCCGGTGATGTCGTCCAGGGAGCGCGTGTAGACCCGTACGTCGTCCCCGTCGCGGTGCACCTGCACCCGGATCCCGTCGAGCTTCTCCTCCACCGCGCAGGGCCCGAGCGCGGCCAGGGCCTCGGCCACCGACTTGGCGGTGTTGGCCAGCATCGGCTGTACGGGCTGTCCGACGCGCAGGGTGACCTCGCGCAGGGCCGCCGCGCCGTCGGCCAGTACGGCGGCCGCCACCCGGGCCAGCGACCCGTCGAGCATGGCGGCGCGGCGCAGCTCGGCGGCGGGCACCCCGGCGGCCGCGGCGACCCCTTCCAGGGCCACCGCGTCGAGGGCGCCCTGGCGGACCTCGCCGGAGAGCAGGCTGCGCAGGAACCGCTGCTCGGGGGCGGTGGCCGCGCCGAGCAGGGCGTCGAGGATCCGGCGCCGCCCGGCCTGGGCGCCCGCTCCGGCGACGGCGGCGTACTCGGTCACCGCCGCGTCGACGTCGGTCACGGTCAGGGTGGGCCCGGCGGCGGGTTCGACCTCCCGGGCGAGCGCGCGCCAGCCGATGCCCGGCCGGCCCTGCGGCAGGCGCCCGGAGAGGTAGGAGATGACCAGGCCGGCCTCTCCGGGCGGCGCGGCCGAGAACAGCTCCGCCAGCAGGGCGGACTTGCGGGAGCGGGCGGAGGTCTCGGCGACCTCCCGGGACACGCGCGCGACCTCGGCGAGCAACATGCCGACATCCTCCCGCCGCCCGGCGTACGCCGCAGGTCGGGTACGGGTACCGCAGCTGCGGTACGCCGGGCCGGCCGGGTACTCCCGCAGGAGGTGGGAGGTTCCGCCCGGGGGCGCTCAGGGCGCGACGGCCCGGCGTCTAGGGTTTCGGTATGAAGCTCCGACTGCCGAAGCTCCGGCTGCCACGGCGCCGCCGCACCCGCCTGCTCGCGGGGGCCGCCGCGCTCGCCGTCGTCGCCGGGGCCGGTACCTGGACCGCCGCCGCGTCCGGCGACGCGCCCGCCGTGCACCGCCAGGACCGCATGGTGGAGATGCCCGGCGCGGCCATCGACACCTCGTACTTCACGGCCGGGGGCGGCCGAAAGCGCCCCGCGGTGCTCCTGGGGCACGGTTTCGGCGGCAGCAAGGACGACGTCCGCGCGCAGGCCGAGCGCCTCGCCCGGGACGGGTACGCCGTCCTGACCTGGTCGGCGCGCGGTTTCGGCCGCTCCGGCGGCCAGATCGGGCTGAACGATCCCGAACACGAGGTCAAGGACGTGTCCCGGCTCGTCGACTGGCTCGCGCGGCAGCCCGAGGTGCGGCTCGACGGGGACGGCGATCCGCGCGTCGGCGTCGCCGGAGCCTCGTACGGCGGGGCGATCTCGCTGCTCGCGGCCGGATACGACAAGCGGGTCGACGCGATCGCCCCGCAGATCACGTACTGGAACCTCGCCGACTCCCTCTTCCCCCAGGGGGTCTTCAAGAAGCTGTGGGCGGGGTTGTTCTTCACCACCGGTTCGGCCGAAGGGATGCGGCCCGGGAACGTTCCGGGCACGGCGACCCTGCCCGCTTCGGGCCCCGCCGCCGCTGCGGCCGACGCCACCGCCGGCGCCTGCGGGCGGTTCCAGCCCGAGCTGTGCGCCATGTACGAGCGGGTCGCGGTGGCCGGGAAGCCCGATGCCGAGGCGCGGGCGCTGCTGGAGACGCGCAGTCCGTCGGCCGTCGGGGACCGGATCAAGGTGCCGACGCTGATCGTGCAGGGCCAGGAGGACTCCCTGTTCCCGCTGGACCAGGCCGACGCCATGGCGAGGGCGATCGCGGCGAACGGCGCGCCCGTCTCCGTGGACTGGGCGGCCGGCGGCCACGACGGCGGCATGCGCGAATCGGGCCGCGTCGAGGGCCGGGTGGCCGCCTGGTTCGACCGCTACCTCAAGGACGAGGAGGGCGCGGACACCGGTCCGGCCTTCCGCGTCTCGCGCTCCGGCGGCATCGATTCCACCGACGGTGCGGTGCAGCTGCGCGGCGCGAGCGGCGAACGCTATCCGGGGCTGACCGCCGGTCCCCGGGAGTTCGCCCTGGGCGGCCGGGAGCAGAGCTTCGCCAATCCGGCGGGCGGCGCCCCGCCCGCGTTGTCCTCCCTGCCCGGGATCGGCGGACAGCTCGCCGCCGTCGGGGCCGGGCTGTCGCTGGACTTCCCCGGGCAGTACGCCCGGTTCGATTCGCAGCCGCTGGCCGAGGAGGTGCGGATCACCGGGACCCCGACCATCACCCTGAACGTGAGGTCGACGGCTGCGGACGGTTCGGCCGTCCTGTTCGGCAAGGTGTACGACGTCGGGCCCGACGGGCGGCAGCAGGTGCTGCCCAGTCAGCTGGTCGCTCCGGTGCGGGTGGAGAACGCGCAGCAGGGGGCGACGGTGGAGCTGCGGCTTCCCGCCGTCGACCACGCCGTGGAGGCGGGACACCGGCTGCGGCTGGTCGTCGCCGCCACCGACCTCGGCTACGCCTCCCCGGCCGCGCCGGCCACGTACACGGTCTCGGTGCGGGGCGACCTGGCCGTGCCGGTGGCCGACGGGGTGCGGACGGCCCCGGCGGGGCTGCCGGCGTGGACCTGGGGGCTGCCGCTGGGCGCCGCGCTGCTGGCCGCGGCGCTGCTGGGGATCCGGAGGACCGGTCGGGCGGGTGCGGGGGTGCGGGCCGGCGTACCGCAGCCCGACCCCGCGCTGGCCGGCGTACCACTGGAAATCACGGGGCTGACGAAGCGCTACGCCAGGGCACAGGACCGGTACGCCGTGCGGGACCTGTCGTTCCGGGTGGAGACGGGGCAGGTCCTTGGCCTGCTCGGGCCCAACGGCGCCGGGAAGACCACCACCCTGCGGATGCTGATGGGGCTGATTTCGCCGGACGCGGGCGAGATCCGGGTGTTCGGGCACGCCGTACGGGCGGGAGCGCCGGTGCTGTCGCGGGTCGGGGCGTTCGTCGAGGGGGCCGGCTTCCTGCCGCACCTGTCGGGGCGGGCCAACCTGGAGCTGTACTGGCAGGCCACCGGTCGCCCGCACGAGGACGCGCACATGGCCGAGGCCCTGGAGACCGCCGGGCTCGGTGATGCGCTGGAGCGCGCGGTGCGCACGTACTCGCAGGGCATGCGGCAGCGCCTCGCGATCGCGCAGGCCATGCTCGGCATGCCGGATCTGCTGATCCTCGACGAGCCGACGAACGGTCTGGACCCGCCGCAGATCCGGGAGATGCGGGACGTGATGATCCGGTACGCGGCGGGCGGGCGGACGGTCATCGTCTCCAGCCATCTGCTGTCGGAGGTGGAGCAGACCTGCACGCATCTGGTGGTCATGGACCGCGGACGGCTGGTACGGGCGGGCGAGGTCGAGGAGATTACCGGCGGCGGAGACACGCTGCTGGTGGCGCTGGCCGGGCCGGTGGACGAAGGGACCGTGGCGAAGGTGGCCGCGCTGGAGGGAGTGGGTGCGGTGACGGCCGCCGACGACGGACTGCTCGTACGGCTGGAGGGCGCGACGGCCGGCGTCCTGATCGCCGAGCTGGTGCGGCTGGAGGTGCCGGTGAGCGGCGTGGGTCCGCACCGCCGGCTGGAGGACGCGTTCCTCACCCTGATCGGAGGTGCGGCATGAGCGCCGTGACGGAGGTGGCCCCGGGCTACCGGGCGAACCGTACGCTGCCGCTGCGCGTGGAGGCGCTGCGGCAGTGGCGCCGGCGGCGGACGCTGGTGATGGCCGGGGTGCTGGCCGCGCTGCCCTTCATCATGATCATCGCGTTCGCGGTGGGCGGCGGGCAGGACGGCGGGGGCGGCAGGGACGGGCGGATCACGCTGATCGACACGGCGACGGCCTCGGGGGCGAACTTCGCGGCCACGTGCCTGTTCGTGTCCGCCGGGTTCCTGCTGGTGGTCCCGGTGGCGCTGTTCTGCGGGGACACGGTGGCCTCGGAGGCGAGCTGGTCCTCGCTGCGCTACCTGCTGGCCTCGCCCGTGCCCAGGGCCCGGCTGCTGTGGAGCAAGCTGGTGGTGGCGCTGGGCTTCAGCCTCGCGGCGATGGTGCTGCTGCCGGTGGTGGCGCTGGCGGCGGGCACGGCCGCGTACGGCTGGGGTCCCCTGAAGCTGCCCACGGGCGGCTCGCTGACGGCGGCGGAGAGCGTGCCCCGGCTCGCGCTGGTGGTGGCGTTCGTCTTCGTGTCACAGCTGGTCACGGCCGGGCTGGCGTTCTGGCTGTCGACGCGGACGGACGCGCCGCTGGGCGCGGTGGGCGGGGCGGTCGGCCTCACGATCGTGGGCAACGTGCTGGACGCGGTGACGGCGCTCGGCACGTGGCGGGAGTTCCTGCCCGCGCACTGGCAGTTCGCGTGGGCGGACGCGCTCCAGCCTCACCTGGAGTGGGGCGGGATGATCAAGGGGGCGGCGGTGTCGGTGGCGTACGCGCTGGTGCTGTTCGCGCTCGCGTTCCGCGGGTTCGCGCGCAAGGACATCGTGTCCTGAGCACGGGCAGTGGCCGTGGGCCTGGCGGCGGGCCCGGGCCGTGGGCCTGGGCGGCGGGCATCGGCCGTGGGCGGTACGCCGTCTGTGGGCGGTGCGCCGTCTGTGGCAATCGGGGCGGCGGGTGCGTGCGCCTGCCGCCCCGTGACCCCCGTGCGCTGAACAATCGCGCTCGTCAGGACGTACGGACGCGTCTGCGCGGCACCGAGGGGTACGACCGATGCGCACAGCAGGACTTCCGGCTCGCAGGGCCGTGCTGACCGCGGGCCTCGCGGCCGCCGCCGGCGCCCTCTCAGGGTGCTCGGCCGCGCCTGCCCGCAAGGTGTCGACCGCGGCCCCGCAGCCGAGGCCGGCCACCCCGCAGGCCGCGTACGCCCGCCTGATGGAGGGCAACAGGCGCTGGGTGAGCGGCAACCTCGACCACCCCGACCGGGATCCGGAGCGGCGCGAGCTGGTCGCCGAGGCGCAGGACCCCTTCGGGGTGGTCCTGTCCTGCATCGACTCCCGGGTGGCGCCCGAGCTGATCTTCGACACGGGGCTCGGGGACCTGTACGTGCTGCGCACGGGCGGGCAGGCGATCGGCCCGGTGGTGACCGGCTCCGTCGAGTACGGGCCGATGACGGGCGGGACCCCGCTGGTCGTCGTGCTCGGCCACCAGCGGTGCGGAGCGGTCGAGGCCGCGTACAAGTCGCTGAAGGCCGGAAAGCCGCTGCCCGGCAATCTGGAGGCGCTCGCGAAGGCCATGGTGCCGGCGTACGAGCTGACGGCGAAGAACCCCGGCGCGGACCCCGTCGACACCATGACCCACCATCAGATCACGGTGACGGCGGAGGGTCTGCGGACCAACGCGGACCTCGGGCCCCTCGTGGAGAAGGGCGCCCTGGGCGTCGTCGGCGCGTACTACTCGCTCGACACGGGCCGGGTCGAGGTCCTGACGGGCGCCCCCGCCTGAGCCGGGTCCCGGTCAGGCCGCGGCGCCCGCGATCGCGTCGATCTCCGCCAGCAGTTCGGGCTCCAGCGGGCGGTCGGCGACGGCCGCGTTGGCCCGTACCTGCTCGGGCGAGGTGGCACCCGCGATGACGGACGAGCAGCCGGGCTGCGCGGAGAGCCAGCCGATGGCGAGTTCGAGGATGCTGCGGCCGTACTTGTCGGCGACGGCGGCCAGGGCCTCGACGGTGTCGAGCCGCTCCTCGGTGACGTAGCCGTCGCGGCCCTCCAGCCGGGAGCCGGCCGGGACGGCCGCGCCCCGGCGGATCTTGCCGGTCAGCAGGCCGTTGGCGAGCGGGAAGTACGGGAGCACCCCGAGGCCGTAGTGCACGGCGGCCGGGACCAGCTCCCGCTCGGCGGACCGCTGGAGCAGCGACCATTCGTTCTGCGCCGACACGAAGGGCACCGCCCCGCTCTCGCGGGCGACGTGGGCGGCTTCGGCGAGCTGCCAGCCGCTGAAGTTGGAGTGGCCGATGTAGCGGATCTTGCCCTCGGCGACGAGCTCGGTGAGCGCGGCGAGCGTCTCGGCGACGGGGGTCGCCGGGTCGGGGCTGTGCAGCTGGTAGAGGTCGATGTGGTCGGTGTCCAGGCGGCGCAGGGACTCCTCGACGGCCCGCCGGACGTACGCGCGGCCGCCGAGGGATCCGGCGGCCGGCCCGTACTCCATGGACATCCCCGCGTAGCCGAACTTGGTGGCGAGGACGACCTGGTCGCGGCGGCCCTTGAGGGCCTGGCCGAGGTGGCGCTCGGAACCGCCTCGCCCGCCGTAGATGTCGGCGGTGTCGAGGAGGGTGATGCCCGCGTCGAGGGCGGCGTCGACGACGGCTCGGGTGGCCTGCGCGTCGAGGCGGCCGCCGAAGTTGTTGCAGCCGAGCCCGACGGCGGAGACCTGGAGACCTGAACTGCCCAGCGGGATGTAGCGCATGCGTGTCGTTCCTCCGCACTCGTCGGCACGTGATCAGCGAAGTGATCATTATAGGAGCGCCGCCTCGGCCGGGCACCCTCCCCGGGGGCGACATCCGACTCCGACTCCGGCGCCCATGACGCACCAGGTTCAGAGGACGCGCTCCGCCCCGGCGGCCGGGGCCGCGGCCGTCACGTGCGGCGGTGCGTACCCGGCCGCGGCGAAGGCCTCCGTGACCGCCCGGGTCACGGCCTCCCCGGCGTCCGCGTCGATCAGGGCCAGCGCCGAGCCGCCGAAGCCGCCACCGGTCATCCGGGCCCCGTACGCGCCCGCCGCGTCGGCGGTGGCGACGGCCAGGTCCAGCTCCGGGCAGGACACCTCGTAGTCGTCGCGCAGCGAGGCGTGGCCCTCGGTCAGCAGCGGGCCCGTCTCGCGCAGCCGTCCGGCGCGCAGCAGTTCCTCCACCCGTACGACCCGTTCGTTCTCGGTGACGACGTGCCGGACGCGTCGGCGCCGGACCGGATCGTCGAGGCGGGCCAGCGCGGGCTCCAGGTCCTCGTACGGCAGGTCGCGCAGCGCGGGCAGTCCGAGCGCGGCGGCCGCGCCGTGGCAGGAGGCGAGGCGCTCGGCGTACGCCCCGTCCCCGAGGGCGTGTTCGACGCGGGTGTCGATGACCAGCAGGCGCAGTCCGGCCGCGGCGCAGTCGAAGGGGATGTGCAGCTGTTCGAGTGTGCGGGTGTCGAGGTGGAGGGCGTGGCCCGCGGTGGCGCAGGCGGAGGCCATCTGGTCCATCACCCCGCAGGGCACGCCGACGTACGCGTTCTCGGCGCGGCGGGCGAGCGCGGCCAGTTCGGGCCGGGTGAGCGGGATCCCGTACAGGTCGGTGAGCGCGAGGGCGGTGGCCACCTCCAAGGCGGCGGAGGAGGAGAGTCCGGCTCCGGTGGGCACGTCGGAGCGGACGTGCAGGTCGGCGCCGCCCAGGGGGAGGCCGGCGTCGAGCAGCGCCCAGGCGGTTCCGGCGGGGTAGGCGGCCCAGCTCTGCGGGCCCTGCGGCGGGCGGGCCGGATCGAGGCCGTCGAGGTGGACCGTGACCACGCCCGACGGGACGTCGGCGGAGTGGATCCGCAGCGTCCGGTCGGGGCGGCGGGCCGCCGCCACCTCGGTGCGGTGCGGCAGGGCGAAGGGCAGGACGAAGCCGTCGTTGTAGTCCGTGTGTTCGCCTATCAGGTTGACCCGGCCCGGAGCCGCCCAGACCCCCTCGGGCGGGGATCCGTACAGCCGTCGGAATCCGTCTGCGGCCGTGCTCATCGGCTCGCCACCTCCCGCAGCCGCGCGGCCGCGTCCTCGGGCCGGACGTCGTTCATGTAGGCCTCCATTCCGGATTCGGTGCCCGCCAGGTACTTGAGCTTGTCGGCGGTGCGCCGGACCGTGAAGAGTTCCAGGTGGAGCGCGAAGTCGGCGCGGCCCTCGCCGGACACCGGGGCCTGGTGCCACGCGGAGATGTACGGGGTGGGCGCGGGCGAACCGAAGAGCCGGTCGAAGCGGCCCAGCAGGTCCAGGTAGAGGCCGGGGAACTCGGCGCGGGCCGCGTCGTCCAGCGTGGTGAGGTCGGGGGTGCGGCGGTGCGGGTGGAGGTGGACCTCGTACGGCCAGCGCGCGGCGTACGGCACGAAAGCGGTCCAGTGCTCCCCTTCGAGGACGATCCGGGTGCCGTCGGCGCGTTCTGCGGCGAGCACCTCCTCGAAGAGGTTGCCGCCGGTGCGGGCGCGGTGTGCGGCGACGGTCGCGAGCATGCGGGTGGTGCGCGGGGTGATGAAGGGGAAGGCGTAGATCTGACCGTGCGGGTGCGCGAGGGTCACGCCGATCTCGGCGCCGCGGTTCTCGAAGCAGTAGACCTGCCGGACGCCCGCGCGGGCGGAGAGCTCCGCGGTGCGGTCGGTCCACGCGGCGAGGACGAGCGCGGCACGCTCCTCGTCGAGTTCGGCGAAGGAGGTCCGGTGGTCGGGGGTGAAGCAGATGACCTCGCAGCGGCCGGTGTCGCCGGCGAGGGAGGGGAAGCGGTTCTCGAAGACGACCACGTCGTAGTCGGGGGCCGGGATCTCGCTCGCGCGCCCCTCGGTTGAGGGGCACAGCGGGCAGGCGTCGGCCGGCGGATGGTAGGTGCGGGCCTGGCGGTGGGAGGCGATGACCACGGCGTCGCCGAGCAGCGGATCGCGGCGTACCTCGGAGGAGGTGGCGGACGCGTCGAGGGGGCGGGTGTCGGGGACCGCGCGGACCGCGCCGTCGGCGGCGTCGTAGTACAGGATCTCGCGGCCGTCGGCCAGGCGGGTGCTCGTTCGCTTCACGGGAAGAGCTTCTCTCAGGGGAAGGTCGGGACGTGTGCGGGGGCGGGGGGGATCGGGGTGCGGTGTGGTTCGCCGGCACGCGGTCGGGACGGTCCGGCTCAGTCGAGGGTGACCACGGTGGGGCGGCCGAGGTCGGGGCGGTCGCGCAGCGGCAGGTCGGCCCCGGGGCGCTCCAGTTCGAGGAGGACGATCTCGTTGCGGCCGGTCCGCCAGAGGGGGGCGGGTGCGTAGAGGGTGCGCTGCGGGCCGCGCGGGGTGTCGTAGTGGCCGAGGAGGAAGCCGTTCAGCCAGACCAGGCCGGTGCTCCAGCCGGAGACGTCGATGAAGCCGTCGGCGGAGGCGTCCGGGAGGGTGTGCGTGAAGCGGTGGAAGGCCGGGCGGTGCGCGTCGTCCGGGGTTCGCGCCGATTGCGGCGACCAGCCGAGACCGGTGAGGTCGGTCAGCGGGAGGGGCCGGATCTCCCACTCGAACAGCTGCTGGTGGCCGTGCCGGACGCCGCGCCAGATGCCCTTGCGGTCGTCGAGCAGCGGACCGTAGTTGACCCGGCCCTGGGCGCGCACGAGGACGTCCAGCACCACCCCGGCCTCGCCGACGGCGAGGTCGAGCCCCTCGTCGGGCCGGTTGCGGTCGAGCACGCCGAGGGGCTCGCCGTCGGCGAAGACGTACGCGCGGTCGCCGAGGCCGTCGATCCGGACGGGCATCGCGGGGCGCGGTCCGGTGACGGTGGTGCGGTAGTGGATCATGCCGTGGGCCTGGCCCAGTTTCTCCATGGACTCGGGTGCGGGGCGCGCCGCGGGCTCGCCCGCGAGCACGTCGAGGTGGCCCAGGAGCGCTGCGGTGCCGGCGGGGACGGCGGGGGCGGGGGTGATCCGGGGCGGCGGCCCGGGCAGCGGGCCTTCGGGCAGGGGCAGGTACTTGCCGATGACCTCGCGGAACGCGTGGAACTTGGGGGTGAGTTCGCCGGCCTCGCCGATGGGGGCGTCGTAGTCGTAGCTGGTGACGGTGGGCTGGTAGCCGGGGTCGCCCGGGCGGGACCCGGTGTGGTTGGCGCCGGCCCAGAAGCCGAAGTTGGTACCGCCGTGTGCCATGTAGAGGTTGACGGAGGCGCCGGTGGCGAGGAGTTCGTCGAGGGAGCGCGCCGCGTCGTCGACGGCCCGGACGTGGTGGTCCTCGCCCCAGTGGTCGAACCAGCCGATCCAGAACTCCATGGCGACGAGGGGGCCGGTCCGCTGGTAGCGGCGCAGGTGGGCGAGGCGTTCGGCGGGCCGCGCGCCGAAGGTGGCGGTGGCGAGGCGGCCGGGGATCGCACCGCCCTGGAGCATGGCGTCCTCGGGCCCGTCGGCGGTGAACAGGAGGCAGTCCACACCGCGTTCGACCAGCGCCCGTTCCACGTGGGCGCGGTAGCGGGTGTCGTTGCCGTACGAGCCGTACTCGTTCTCGATCTGGACGGCGACGACCGGTCCGCCGCGGCTCGCGAGCAGGGGCAGCAGCTCGGGGACGACGAGGTCGAACCAACCGTCGGCTTCGGCCTCGAAGCGCGGGTCGGAGCAGCGCAGGTGGAGGCCGTCGACGGCGAGGAGCCTGGCGGGCAGGCCGCCGAAGTCCCATTCGGCGCAGATGTACGGGCCGGGGCGGACGATGGCGTCGAGGCCGAGGTCCTGGGCGGTGCGCAGGAAGCGGCCGAGGTCGCGAGGGCCGGTGAAGTCGGCCTTGCCCGGGGCGCTCTCGTGGAAGTTCCAGGGGACGTACGTGTCGACCGTGTTGGCACCGAGGGCGCGCAGCCGCCGCAGCCGGTCCTCCCACAGGTCCGGATGGACCCGGAAGTAGTGCAGGGCCCCCGAGACGATGCGGTGGGGGCTCCCTGCGCGCCGGAATCCGTCCAGGTCGTACGTGAGCATGCGCTGACTCCCGGGAGAGGGTCGTGATGCCGTGAGGTGCGGGACGCCGCCGAATATATGAACGCGGTACGCACCCCGTCAATGACCGGTTGATCGGAATCGATCGAATCGATCGGTCCGGTTCACTATGATGGCGGGACACGGCTCGGACAGGGATGCCGTCGAAAGACCTCAGGGGAGAGGAGATCCGTGAGACCACATGTGGACCAGCGCCAGGCGCAGGTGCTCGCGCTCGTCCGGGCGCGGGGCAGCGTGCGCGTGGCGGACCTGGCGCAAGAGCTCGGCGTCTCGCCGGTCACCCTGCGGCGCGACATCGAGGCGATGGCGGCGCGGGGCGAGATCCACCGGATGCACGGGGTGATCAGCCGGGTGGAGACCGGACGGCCGGGCGCCGGGTCGGCCCTGGCGACGGCCACGGCTGCCGCTGCCGCTGCCGGCTCGGCCTCGGCGGTGAGCCGGGCGGCGGCCCCGGCGGGGGCCGAGGGGCTCGTGATCGGAATGGTCGTGCCGACCACGGAGTACTACTACGCCGACGTCGTGCGCGGAGCCCGCGAGGTGGTCGAGGCGTGGGGCGCACGGCTGACCGTGGGCCTGACCCGGTACCTGCCGGGCGAGGACCGGACGCAGGCCGACCGGCTGCTGTCCACCGGGGCGGACGGGCTGCTGCTCACCCCGAACTGGGACGCCGGTTCGCCCGGCCCCGGCGAGGGAGCGTGGACGGCGGAGCTGGCGGTTCCGACGGTGCTCGTGGAGCGGTGGGCGCCGCCCGGACATCCGGCGGCGGCCCTGGACCGGGTGGCCTCCGACCATGCGCACGGCGCGGCCACGGCGGTGCAGCACCTGGTGGAGCGGGGGCACCGGCGGATCGCGCTGGCCAGCCGTGCGACGCCGACGACACCGCGGCTGAGGGCGGGGTACGAGGCGGCGGTGGCCGCGCTCGGCCTGGAGCCGGCGCCGCCGTGGCCGGAGGCCGGGCCGGGCCCGCTCTCGGACGCGGACCTGTTCGCGCGGACGCTGGAGTACCTGTGCGAGGCGGTGACGGCGGGCGGGGTGAGCGCCGCCCTGATCCACAGCGACACCGACGCGATCATGCTGATCCCGCGGCTCCAGGCGCGCGGGGTGCGGGTGCCGGAGGACCTCGCGGTGATCACGTACGACGACGAGGTGGCCGGGCTGGCCGACGTACCGCTCTCGGCGGTGGCGCCGGCCAAGCGCGAAGTGGGGGCGCGGGCGGCGGGGCTGCTGCTGGACCGGCTGACCGCGGCGGGTGAACGGCAGGGGGCGGATGACGGTCCGCGCCAGCACGTGGAGCTGCTCCCGCGCTTGACGATCCGCTCATGAGCAACCGGAACGGACCTTCCGAGGCGATCATTTCGATCGAGTTGCGCGTTCGCTCTTGACGGTGTGCCTGTTCGCACAAAAGATGGGCCGCGTTCCCATCCGCCGCCGTCCGCGGTCGTCCGTAGGAGCCACTCCATGTCGCGCAGCTTCCCTTCCTCCCGCATGCCCCGACTCGTCCTGACCGCCTCGGTCGCCTCCCTGGCCCTGCTCGCCACCGCGTGTGGCGGGCAGGCGGAGCCGAGCGGGACCGGGGCTGCCGGCGGCTCCCCGCAACAGCCGGTCACCGTCACCTACTGGTCCTCGTCCGCGGGGGCCCAGCAGACGGCGGACGCGTTCAACCAGACGCACCCGAACGTCCAGGTGAAGTTCTCGGCGGTGCCGGGCGGCCCGGACGGGGCGGCGAAGCTGGCCAACGCGGTCAAGGGCGGCAACGCGCCGGACGTCGCGACGATGGACTATTCGGCGCTCCCGGAGTTCGCGAGCGGCGGCAATCTGGAGGACCTGAGCGGGACCTCGGGGAAGCTGGTCGCGGAGGAGTTCCCGGAGGCGGTCCAGTCGCTGGTGAAGCTGGGCGGCAAGACGTGGGCCGTGCCGTTCGACGTCACCCCGCTCGAACTCTTCTACCGGAAGGACATCTTCGAGAAGCACGGGGTGGCCGTGCCGAAGACGTGGGACGAGTACAAGGCGGCGGCGGAGAAGATCCACCAGGCCGACCCCTCGGTGAAGATCACGAACTTCGGCGGCGGCGACCCGGCGGTGCTGGCGGGCCTGTCCTGGCAGGCGGGCGCGCGCTGGTACGGGACCGAGGGCGAGAAGTGGAAGGTGGCGATCGACGACCCCGCGTCGAAGAAGGTGGCGGAGTACTGGAACGGCCTGATGGCCTCCGGGGCGGCGTCGAAGACCCCGCTGTGGGGCGAGGGCGAGGCGAAGGAACGCTCGTCCGGGCAGGTCGCGACCGTCATCGGGGCGGCCTGGACGGCGGGCACGTTCCTCGCCAACTACCCCGACCTGAAGGGCAAGTGGGGCATCGCGCCACTGCCGACCTGGGACGGCAGGCCCGCCACCGGCATGTACGGCGGCACCTCGTACATCGTGCCGAAGGGCAGCAAGCGGACGAAGGCCGCGGCGGAGTTCATCCAGTGGGTCACCACCGACCCGGAAGCGATCAAGGCGCGGCTCAGCTCGCTGAAGTCGCCGAGCAGCGCCCTGCCGGCCAACGCCGAGATGCGGACCGAGGCGGCGAAGCTGTTCGACACGGCGTACTTCGAGGGGCAGGACCCGTACGGCCTGGCCGGCGAGGCAGCGGCGACCATCGTGCCGGGCTGGACCTGGGGGCCGGTCCACCTCCAGGTCAATTCGGCGCAGAACGCGACCGGCGCGGACCTGGCCAAGGCCCTGAGCGAGGGCCAGTCGGCCGCCGAAAAGGCCATCGAGGACCGCGGCCTGGCCCTGGCCAACTGATGCCCGCCCCCACGCCCCCGGCATCAGCCGCCCCGCCCTCGTCCCCCGGCCGGGACACGGCCCCCGGCCACGGCGCGGGGACCACCCCGGGCGCAGCAGCCGGGCGGGCCGGCGCGTCCCGCTCCGTGCGGCCGCCGACCGGCCCCCGCCGATCCGCCGGCACCGGAGGTGCGGCCGCCGTCTTCATGGCCCCCTTCTTCCTCCTCTTCGCGCTCGTGACCATCGCCCCCATCGGGTACGCCGCCTGGCTCAGCCTCTTCCGCGAGGAGCAGTCCGGGCTCGGATTCGGCGGAGCCCGGCAGGTCTTCAGCGGAATCGGGAACTACGCCAAGGCCCTGTCCGATCCCCTCTTCCTCGCCTCGTTCCGCCACGTCGCCGTCTACTGCCTGATCTACATCCCCGTCATGGTCGGCGGCGCCCTGGTCCTCGCCCTGCTCCTGGACTCCGCCCTCGCCCGTGCCCGGCGGTTCTTCCAGATCGCCTTCTACCTGCCGCACGCCGTCCCCGGACTGATCGCCGCGATGGTCTGGCTCTACCTCTACACACCCGGACTCAGCCCCGTCCTCGACGTGCTCGACTCCGCCGGGATCACCTGGAACTTCTTCGGCCGCGACGAGGCCCTGTTCTCCGTGGTCAACGTCTCGGCCTGGCAGTGGATGGGCTACAACATGATCATCTTCTTCGCCGGGCTCCAGGCCATCCCGCGCGAGACCCTGGAAGCCGCCACGATGGACGGCGCCGGAGCCGTGCGCACGGCCTTCCAGGTCAAGGTGCCGAGCATCCGGCCCACCCTCGTCCTGACCGTCCTGTTCACGTGCGTCGGCGCCGTCCAGCTCTTCGACGCCCCGCAGTTGCTCCAGCTCCGGGCCACCGAGATGGGCGAGTCCTGGTCCCCGACCATGTACGTCTTCAGCGCCGCCTTCAAGGGCCACGACTACGGGCTGGCGGCCGCGAGCGCGCTGCTCCTCGCCCTGGTCGCCGGCGCCGCCTCCTACGTCGTCACCAAGCTCGGCAACCGCTGGAGGTCCGCATGACCCCCTCCCCCGCCGCCGCCGAGGCGGCGACCGCAGCCACGGGCCCGGGCCCGGACTCGGCCCCCGCCACCCCCGTCCCGCCTCGGGTCGCGCCCGCGCCCCCCGCCCGCACACCGGGCGGCAGCGCCCTGCTCTCGCGTACCGCCGTCAACGCCGTCCTCCTCCTCGTCGCGGCCTACACCCTGATGCCCCTCGCCTGGCTGGTGCTGGCTGCCACCAAGAACCGCCGGGACCTCTTCGCCACCGGCCCCTACGCCCTGGGCGACTTCAGCCTCCTCACCAACCTCGGCGAGGTCTTCACCTACGACGACGGCATCTTCGGCCGCTGGCTCGCCAACAGCCTCCTCTACACCGTCGTCGGCTCCACCCTCTCCGCCCTCGTCAGCGTGGCGTGCGGCTACGCCTTCCACGCCTACGAGTTCCGGCACAAGGAGAAGCTCTTCGGCGCCGTCCTCGCCGGGATCCTCGTGCCCGCCACCGTCCTCCAGCTGCCGCTGTACCTGATGGCCTCGGCCGCCGGCGCCGTGAACACCTACTGGGCCTACCTGGTGCCCGCCCTGGTCAACCCCTTCGGCGTCTACCTGGCCCGGGTGTTCGCCGAGGGCTACGTCCCCGACGAGGTGCTCGCCGCCGCCCGCGTCGACGGCGCGGGTGAACTGCGCCTCTTCGCGCACGTGTCGTTCCCGATGCTGTGGCCGGGGTTTGTGACCATCTTCCTGTTCACCTTCACGGCGATCTGGAACAACTTCTACGGCGCGCTGACCATGCTGAACGACGAGCGGCTCTACCCCGTCAGTCTGGGCCTGTTCATGTGGAACCGCAGCGTCTACCAGCAGCCCGAGCTCTATCCCCTGGTGATCACCGGTTCACTCGTCGCCGTCGTCCCGCTCGTGCTGGCCTTCCTCGGTCTGCAGCGGTTCTGGCGCTCGGGTCTCACCGCAGGAGCCGTCAAGTGACCCACCGCCTCCTCCCCTCCGGGACCGGCGCCCGGCGCCGCCCCGCCACCGTGCTCGCCATGAGCCCCGGCACCCGGACCGCCGTCCTCGGCGGCCGCATGCTGCCCGAGCTGGTCCGGGTCGCCGACGTGGACACCGACCTGCTGCTGACCTGCTTCGAGCACGAGGAGCCCGGGCTCGACCGCCGCCTCGCGGACGCCGAGGTGTTGCTGACCGGCTGGGGCTGCCCGCCGCTCGACGCCGATGCGCTGGAGCGGATGCCGCGGCTGCGCGCCGTCGTGCACGCCGCCGGCAGTGTCAAACACCATGTCACGGAAGCCTGCTGGGAGCGCGGGCTGCTGGTCTCCAGCGCGGCCGCCGCCAATGCCGTACCGGTCGCCGAGTACACGCTCGCCGCGATCCTGCTCGCCAACAAGCGGGTCCTGGAATCCGCCCACGCCTACCGGGCGGCGCGCGGCCCCATCGACCTGCTGCGCCGCTACCCGGCCGTCGGCAATTACCACCGCACGGTCGGCATCGTCGGCGCCTCGCTGATCGGCCGGCGCGTGATGGAACTGCTGCGCCCCTTCGACCTGCGGGTACTCGTCCACGATCCGTACGCCGACCCCGGCGAGCTCGCCGCGCTGGGCGGCGAGTCCTGCGCGCTCGACGAACTGCTGCGCCGCAGCGACGTGGTGAGCCTGCACGCCCCCGCGCTGCCGCAGACCCACCACCTGCTGGACGCCTCCGGGCTGGCGCTGATGCCGGACGGCGCCACGCTCGTCAACACCGCGCGGGGTTCGCTCGTCGACACCGTGGCGCTGACCGAGGAACTGGTCGCCGGCCGGCTGCACGCCGTGCTCGACCACACCGAGCCCGAGGTGCTGCCCGCCGGATCCCCGCTGTACAACCTGCCGAACGTGCTGCTCACCCCGCATGTGGCCGGTTCGCTGGGCGGCGAGCTGGAACGGCTCGCGGCGACGGCGGTCGAGGAGCTGGAGCGGTACGCCCTGGGGCTGGACTTCCGCTACGCCGTCGACCGGGGCCGGCTCGCCTACTCGGCATGAGCCCCCGTCTCCCCTCCCCTCGCCACGAGTTGCTCCAAGTACTCCCGGGCTCCCGCGAGCTGCCCCGGCAGCTCGGCGGCGCCGGGATACCAGCGCTTCTCGTACTCCCAGCAGAGCCAGCCGTCCCGCGGCGCCGCGGCCACGGCCTCGGCGAGCGGCAGCGCTCCGGCGCCGAGCCCGAGCGGGGTGAGCTGCCGGGCCGACGCCACGTCCTTCACCTGCACGTAGCCCAAGTGCCGGTCCAGCGCCCGCCGGGACTCGGCCGGGGACTCGCCCGCGAGCCAGGTGTGCAGTACGTCCCACAGCGCGCCCGCGCCGGCCCGCCCGACCCGGTCCAGCACGCGCGCGGCGGCGGCCCCGGTCCGGTGCGAATCGTGCGTCTCCATCAGGATCCGCACCCCGTGCCGCTCGGCGAACGGCGCGGCGGCGGCCAGTCGGCGGACGGCGTGGGCATCGGCGGCGGGCTCGGGCTGCTCGGCGCCGCCCGGGAACACCCGGACGTACGGGGCTTCGAGGTCGGCGGCGAGCCGGACCAGGGCGTGCAGTTCGGCGAGGACCGGCTCGTCCGCGCCGGGGGCGGCCACCCGGGCATATCCCGCGATCCCGAGCACCGAGACTCCGGCGGCGGTGAGAGCGCGCAGGCCCGCCGCCCGGTCCGTCTTCGGACTGCCGGGGTGCAGGGGCTCCTCGGGGTGGGCGCGCAGTTCGAGGCCCTCGTAGCCGTGGGCGGCGGCGAGGGCGGCGCTGCGGTCGAGCGGCGCCCCGGGCAGGCCGAGCGTCGAGAAGGCGTACCTCACGGACGGCTCCCCTCGGACGGGGGCGGCGCGGTGGAGCCGCGCACGATGAGTTCGGTGGGCAGGGTGGTGATGCCGCCCGGGGGCATCGGCTTGCGGCCGGTGACCAGCTGGGCGGCGAGTGCGCCGGCTTCCCGCAGCGGCACACGGACGGTGGTGAGCGCGGGGGCGGTGTCCACGCAGACGGGGAGGTCGTCGAAACCGGCGACGGACACGTCCCCGGGGATGCGCAGTCCGGCCTCGCGCAAGGCCGCCGCCACTCCCGTGGCGACGGTGTCGTTGGCCGCGGCGACGGCGGTGAAGGGCGCCCCGCGGCGCAGCAGCTCCCGGGTGGCGTCGTAGCCGGCGGAGCGCTCGAAACCGGCGTGCACGGTGAGCGGCTCGCAGGCTTCGGGCAGGGCGGGATCGTGCCGTCCCAGCGCCTCGCGGTGGCCCCCGAGCCGCTCTCGGGTGGTGCTCAGCCCCGGCGGGCCGGCCACGTACGCGATGCGCCGGTGGCCCAGCGACAGCAGGTGTTCGGCGAGACGGAAGGCACCGCCGCGGTCGTCGAACATGACGGTGGCCACGGGCAGTGCGGGGGGAACGGGAAGCGGGGGCCGCCCGCACAGGACGACGGGGGCGCCGGCGCCCGCCATTCGGGTGACGCGGGCGGTGAGGGCGCCGGTGTGCCCGGGCTCCTCCACCGCGCCGCCGGTCAGGACGACCCCGCCGGCGCGCTGCCCCTCCAGCAGCGTGAGGTAGGCCAGCTCGGCCGCGGGAGCGCCCTCGGTGTTGCAGACCACGGCGAGCCGACGGGGATCGCCGTGGCCGGTCGGGGCGAGGGCGCTCTGCAGGGATCCGGCCAGGATGCCGAAGAAGCCGTCCGCCACGTCGTGGACGAGGACGCCGACCAGGTCGGAGGTGGCGGCCGCGAGGGCGCGGGCGGGGCCGTTGGCCACGTAGCCGAGCGCTTCGACGGCCTGTTCCACCCGGGTCCGGGTGCCGCCGGCCACCGGGTATCCGCCGTTGAGCACGCGCGAGACCGTCGCGGGCGACACGCCCGCGTGCGCCGCGACCTCGGCAAGAGTCACCGCCATCTTTCGCACCCCTCCTGCTTGTCCCGGGTCATCGTCTCATCCGGTGTGGATCTCCATACTCTCCGATTTGGAAAGCGCTTTCTATCACTCGAACGAGTGTTGCGGGCCAATCCTTCTCGGCCCTAGCCTGAGAGGGAAGAAAGCGCTTTCTATCGCTTCCATCGGACGACGAGCATGAAGGAGGGGCCATCATGGAGCGCAGGACGATCAAGATCGCGATGAACGGCGTGACCGGGCGGATGGGTTACCGCCAGCATCTGGTCCGCTCACTGCTCGCCCTGCGCGAGCAAGGCGGGCTGGACCTGGGCGACGGCCGGGTGCTGTGGCCCGAGCCGGTGCTGGTAGGACGCCGGGAGCCGGCGCTGCGGGCCATCGCCGAAGAGCACGGACTGGAGCACCTCAGCACGGACCTGTCGGCCGTGCTGGCCGACCCCGAGGTCGAGATCTACTTCGACGCGCAGGTCACCGGAGCCCGCGAGGCCGCGGTGCGGCAGGCCGTGGCAGCGGGCAAACACGTCTACTGCGAGAAACCGACGGCTCTGAGCTTCGCTTCCTCACTGGAGCTGGCCCGCCTGGCGGCGGAAGCCGGGGTCAAGCACGGAGTGGTCCAGGACAAGCTGTTCCTGCCGGGGCTGATGAAACTCAAACGGCTGATCGAAGGCGGCTTCTTCGGCGAGATCCTCTCCGTGCGCGGAGAGTTCGGGTACTGGGTGTTCGAGGGGGACTGGCAGTCGGCCCAGCGGCCGTCCTGGAACTACCGGGCGCAGGACGGCGGGGGCATCGTCGCCGACATGTTCCCGCACTGGGAGTACGTGCTCCACGAGCTCTTCGGCCGGGTCCGCACGGTGCAGGCCCTGGCCCGTACGCACATCGGCCGTCGCTGGGACGAGGAGGGCAAGCCGTACGAGGCGACGGCGGACGACGCGGCGTACGGCGTCTTCGAGCTGGAGGGCGGCGCCATCGCGCAGATCAACTCCTCCTGGGCGGTGCGGGTCCACCGTGACGAACTGGTGGAGTTCCAGGTGGACGGGACGCAGGGGTCGGCGGTCGCCGGGCTGCGCGGCTGCCGCATCCAGCACCGCGGGGCGACGCCGAAGCCGGTGTGGAATCCGGATCTGCCGCAGACGCAGGCGTTCCGCGCCCAGTGGCAGGACGTCCCGGACAACGGCCCGTTCGACAACGGCTTCAAAGCCCAGTGGGAGCTGTTCCTGCGCCATGTGGTGCTCGACGAGCCCTGGCAGTGGGACCTGCTGGCCGGTGCGCGCGGGGTGCAGCTCGCCGAGCTGGGGCTGCGGTCCTCCGCGGAGGGCAGGCGGCTGCCGGTGCCGGAGGTGGTCCTGTGAGCATCCGGCTTCCGGCCGCGGACGGCGGATACCGTCTGCACCGGCCGTGTACCGAACCCCTCGCGCCACTGGTCTGCGGTCCGGCGCGCAGTCGCCGGTTCTACGCGGCGGCGCACGCGGTCGCCGATCCGCTCACCGCCTCCGCCTGCGGGCCGGCCTCGCGGGCGGGTGCGGCGGTGGACTGGGAGGCGACGCTTGCCTTCCGGCACCGGCTGTGGGCCCAGGGCCTCGGGGTGGCGGAGGCCATGGACACGGCGCAGCGCGGGATGGGGCTGGACTGGGGGGCCGCGGCGGAGCTGATCCGCCGGTCGGCCGCCGAGGCCCGGGCGGTGGGCGGCCGGATCGTCTGCGGCGCGGGCACCGACCAGCTCTCCCCGGGCGGCGGGCACGCGCTCTCCGCGATCACCGCCGCGTACGAGGAACAGCTCGCGCACGTCGAGGACTGCGGGTCGGGGGCCGTGCTGATGGCCTCCCGGGCCCTGGCGGCCGTGGCGCACGGCCCGGAGGACTATCTGGAGGTGTACGGGAGGCTGCTGCGGCAGAGCGCCCGGCCGGTCGTACTGCACTGGCTGGGCCCGATGTTCGACGCGGAGCTGGCCGGCTACTGGGGCCACGCCGACCTCGACGCGGCGACCGAGGTCTTCTTGAAGGTGATCGCCGACTGCCCGGAGAAGGTGGACGGGATCAAGGTCTCGCTGCTGGACGCGGAGCGGGAGAAGGACATCCGGCGCAGGCTCCCGCCGGGCGTGCGCTGCTACACGGGCGACGACTACCACTACCCCGAACTGATCGCGGGGGAAGGAGCGGGGGAACCGGGAAGCGACGCACTGCTGGGCGTCTTCGATCCGATCGCCCCGCTGGCCGCCCGGGCGGGGATCGCCCTGGACCGGGACGACCCGGCCGGTCTCCGCGAGCTGCTGGATCCGACGGTGACGCTGTCGCGGCACCTGTTCGCCCCGCCGACCCGCCACTACAAGACGGGGGTGGTGCTGCTGGCCTGGCTGGCGGGGCACCAGGAGCACTTCACGATGCTGGGCGGGCTCCAGTCGGCCCGGCCGCTCCCCCATCTGGCCACCGCGTACGAACAGGCCGACCTGCTGGGTCTGTTCCCCGACCCCGAGCTCGCCGAGTCGCGGATGCGGCAGCTCTTCGCGGTGTACGGGGTGGCGTCGTGAGCCGCGGCAGGGCCCCGGCCCGGTTCAGCCTCAACCAGGAGACCATCCGGCAGTGGTCGATGCCCGGGCTGGTCGACGGGTGCGTCGCGGCCGGAGTGGAAGCGGTCGGGCTGTGGCGGGATCCGGTGCGGGAGTTCGGGCTGCGCGAGACCGCGAAGCTGGTCGCCGGGGCAGGGCTGCGGGTCAGCTCGCTGTGTCGCGGCGGGTTCTTCACCGCCGCCGATCCGGCCGGGCGGGCGACGGCCCTCGAAGACAACCGCCGGGCCGTCGCGGAGGCCGCCGAGCTGGGTGCCGAAGCACTGGTCCTGGTCTCGGGGGGCCTGCCCGACGGCGACCGGGACCTGGTGGGTGCGCGGCGGCGGATCGGCGACGTCCTGGGCGAGCTCGCCCCGTGGGCGGCCGCGCACGGGGTGCGGCTGGGGATCGAGCCCCTCCATCCGATGTTCGCCTCGGACCGCTGCGTGGTCTCCACGCTCGGCCAGGCCCTGGAGATCGCCGAGCAGTTCCCGGCGCAGCAGGTGGGGGTGGTCGCCGACTCCTACCACCTGTGGTGGGACGAGCGGCTGCCGGCCGATCTGCGCCGGGCGGGTGCCGGCGGGCGGATCGTGTCGGTCCAGGTGGCGGACTGGGTGACCCCGCTGCCCGCCGGGGTGCTGCTGGGGCGCGGGCAGCTGGGCGACGGCTGCATCGATCTGCGCGCGTTCCGGGAGCTGGCCGACTCGGCCGGTTATCGGGGCTCGGTGGAGGTCGAGATCTTCCATCCGGGGCTGTGGGCGCGAGACGGTGCCGAGGTGCTGCGGGAGGTGATCGACCGCTACCGGGAGCACGTGGCGTGAGGCGTTCCGAGTGGGGCAAGTGACGGGCCGGCGGGGGCCGGTACGGGATCGGACAAGGAGCATGCGATGACAGACGTGTGGAGTCGGCGCGCCTTCCTCTCCGCCGCGGGCGGGGGTGCGCTCCTGCTGGGGGCGCCCGCCGCTCGGGCGGGGGCCGCGCCGGCGGACGGGGTCCACGACGCCATGCGGGCGGTGTGGCGCGGCCTCTTCCTGGGCGGCGACATCCCCGCCGCGGCCGAGCCGTTCCGTTCGAGACTCGCCGATCTCGGCGCCCTGTCCGGAGGCTGGCGCGCGGCCATGGCTCCGGCGCCGGGCTCGCTCTGGCCCGACCTGGGGTACGGCGGCGACCCCGAGATGATGATGCAGAGCTACCACCGGCTGCGGACGATGGCCGAGGCCTACCTCCGGCCCGCGACCGGGCTCACCGGGGATGCCGGGCTGCGCTCGGCCCTCCTGACCGGGCTGGACCACCTGCACACGGACGTCTACCACGCCGGCCAGGTGCGGTACGGGAACTGGTACTGCTGGCAGATCGGCGCCCCGCAGGCCCTGCTGGACCTGTGCGTGCTGCTGTACGAGGAGCTGTCGGCGTCGCGGCTCGCCGAGTTCTGCGCGGCCGTCGACCACTTCGTCCCGGACTCGGCCGTCGGCTCGTACACCGGGACCAGTACGGGGGCGAACCGGGTGGACCTGTGCCGGGTACTGGCGCTGCGCGGGGTGGTCGGCGGGGACTCGGCGAAGATCGCCCTGGCGCGGGACGCGCTCACGCCGGTGTTCCCGTACGTCAGCGCGGGCGACGGGCTCTACCGGGACGGGTCGTTCGTCCAGCACACCTGGGTGCCGTACACGGGGACGTACGGGGCGGTGCTGCTCGGCGGGCTGGGGATGTTGTTCGCACTCCTGAAGGGCACCGCTTGGCAGGTCACGGATCCCGGGGCGCAGATCGCCTTCGACGCGGTGGAGCGGGCCTGGGCGCCGTTCCTGTTCAACGGGCTGGTCATGGACGGAGTGTCGGGGCGGGCGGTGAGCCGGGGACTGATGGTCGCCGATCCCCGGCAGGTCCAGCAGGACGACCATGCGCGGGGGCACGCGGTGCTCGCCTCGATCCTGCTCCTCGCGGAGGGTGCGAGCACCTCCGAGCGGGCGCGCTGGCGGGGGTTGGTGAAGGGCTGGATGGCACGGGACTACTACAGCCGACCGCTCGCGGACACGGCGCTCGCCCTGTCCTCGCTCGTCCGGTTGGCGGAGGTCGAGTCCGATCCCTCGGTCACCGCGCTGCCCGAGCCGGTCGGACACCGGCTGTTCGCTTCCATGGACCGGGCCACGCACCGCCGCCCCGACTGGGCGGCCTCGCTGTCCATGGCCTCGCAGCGGATCGCCCACTACGAGACGGGCAACGGGGAGAACCTGCGCGGCTGGCACACGGGGAGCGGAATGCTCTCCTGGTGGGGAGCCACGTACGGCAACGGCCAGTACTCGGACGCCTTCTGGCCCACGGTGGACCCCTACCGGCTGCCGGGGACCACGGTCTCGCGGAAGGTTCTGGCCGACGGGGCGGGCGGTGACTGGGGGGCGTCGCGGCCCGGCGCGGCCTGGGTGGGCGGGACGACCGACGGCGAGTTCGCCTCACTGGGCCAGCACCTGCGCGGCCTGGGCAGCACGCTCACGGCCCGCAAGTCCTGGTTCTTCCTCGACGACACGATCGTCTGCCTGGGGGCCGGGATCCGCTGCTCGGACGGGACCGTGGTCGAGACGGTGGTCGACAACCGCAATCTGGGCGCCTCCGGCACTCATGCCCTGACCGTGAGCGGCTCCGCTCAGCCGGCCGCCCTGGGCTGGTCGGCGGCCTTCCCCTCTCCCGGCTGGGCTCATCTGGCGGGCTTCGGCGGGTACGTGATGTCGGGTTCGGGTCCGTTCAGAGTCCTGCGGGAGGCGCGCACCGGCCGGTGGAGCGAGATCAACCGGCTCGGGTCCGCCACGGCCCTGACCCGGCGCTACCTCACCCTCTGGTACGACCACGGCAAGGATCCGGCCGGAGCCGGATACGTCCACCAGATGATGCCGGGGGCGACGGCGGCCCGGACCGCCGCGAGAGCCGCCGTCACGGGCTGGCTCTCCGTCCTCGCCAACTCGCAGACGGCACAAGGCGTCTTTGTTCCCTCGCTGGGCTTCACCGGGGTCAACTTCTGGCAGGCCGGATCGGCCGGTCCGCTGGAGGCGGGGTCACCCTGTTCGGTGACCGTCCGGGAGAGACCGGACGGCACGGCCACCCTCTGCGTCGCGGACCCGGCCCGGACCCTGGCCTCACTGACGCTGGTGTGGAACCGGCCCGTGGCCGCGGTGCTGTCCCGGTCGGCGAGCCTGGTCTCGGAGGTCACGGGCAAGCGGTTGCGTCTCGAATTCGGGAACCTCACCACGGTGGCGGGGGCCGGCCAGCAGGTGGTGGTCCGGCTGGGGTGAGCGGAGGCCTGCGCGGGCGGCCGGGCCGGCAGAAGAAGGGCGTCAAGCATGACATAACGTGCCCTGCATGGAACAGGAGTACATAGCCGGGCCCGGGAACGGCGACGGTGCGGGCAGGCGGCGGTTCCTCGCGCTCGCGACGGGAGCGGCCACCGCCGCCGGGCTCGGGGCCGTGGCCGGCTGCGCGGGCGGAGCCGGCCACGGGGCAGCGGGAACGGGCAAGGACAAGGGGGCGGCGCCCGGCGGGGCGGCGGGGAAGGGCGGACCGGTCGCCTTCGACGTCAAGGCCGAGAACGCCAAGGCGGGGCACGCCGATTGGCGTGTGACCAAGGCGGGGCCCGCGCGGGCCGTCGAGGGCTTCGCCGACAAGGTCAGCGTGCTGCCCGGCGAGTCCTTCGGCCTGCACGTGTCCACCACCGCACCCCGGTTCACCGTCTCCGCCTATCGCATGGGCTGGTACGGCGGCGCCCGGGCCCGCCTGGTGTGGCGGTCCGAGGCACTGCCCGGGGTGCGCCAGCCGGAGCCCACGGTGGATTCCGCGACCCGTATGGTCGCCGCCCGGTGGCCCCGTACCACCACCGTCGACACCAAGGACTGGCCCGAGGGCTGCTACCTGCTGCGGCTGGACGCACAGGGTGGCGAGGGCCAGCGCTTCGTCCCGGTCACCGTCCGCTCGGCGGCCGGCGCCGGCCGTACGGTCGTGGTGAACGCGGTGGCGACCTGGCAGGCGTACAACCGGTGGGGCGGCTACGGCAGTTACGACGGCCCCAGCGGCGGCTACGCCTCGCGCTCCCTCGCCGTCACGTTCGACCGGCCGTACGAGTACGACGACGGCGCGGGGCTGTTCCTCGTGTACGAGGCCCCGCTGCTCGCCCTCGCCGAGCGGCTGGGCCTGCCCCTCGCCTACGCGACGACCACCGATGTGGCGCGGGAGAAGCGCCTGCTGGAAGGGGCCGCGGCGGTCCTCTCCCTCGGCCACGACGAGTACTGGTCGCCCGAGCAGCGGGCCCGTTTCACCGCCGCCCGGGACGCCGGGACCAACATCGCGATCCTCGGCGCGAACTGCTGCTTCCGCCGGATCCGGCTGGAGCCCTCCGATCTCGGACCGGACCGCACGGTGGTCTGCTACAAGTCCGCCTACGACCAGGACCCCGGGTTCAAGCGCGGCCGGCCGGCCACCGTCGACTTCCGGTCGGCGCCGGGCGCCGATCCGGAGAGCTCGCTGCTCGGCGTGATCTACGACGGCTATCCCGTGGACGCCCCGTACGTGGTGACCCACCCGGACCACTGGCTGTTCGAGGGCACCGGAGTGAAGGCCGGCGAACACTTCGCCCACCTGGTGGGAGTGGAGTACGACAAGGTCAACACCGGCTTCCCGACGCCCCGGCCGATCGAGATCCTGGCCCACTCCCCCGTGGTGTGCGAGGGCCGGCCCAGCCACCAGGACACGGCGTACTACACGACGCCGAGCGGCGCGGGCGTGTTCGCGACCGGGACCATGCGGTGGGTGGAGGCCCTGGACGCGACGGGCGACGGCCGCAGCGGCGCCAACCACGGCCTCGACGCGAAGGCGGGCGCGCTGACCACGCGGGTCACGGAGAACCTGCTGCGGGCGTTCGCGGCGGGCCCGGTGGGGCGCACCCACCCCGCGCAGGACAACGTCACGGAGGTGTACGGAGGCCAGGCGACCCCCTAGGATCGTGATCACGGCATCGCGTGCCGGTCACCGACCGGGTGAGGCATGGAGGTGCCCGTGAGGTGCCTTGCGGAGGCATTCACTCATGTCAGTCCAGCTGAACCACACGATCGTCCCCTCCCGGAACAACCGGGAGGCCGCCGCATTCCTGGCGGACGTCCTCGGCCTTGAGGTCGGGACGGAGTGGGGCCCCTTCGTCCCCGTCGAGACCGCCAACGGCGTCACCCTCGACTTCACGACCGTCCCGGCCGACTCGCTCACCGTCCAGCACTACGCGTTCCTCGTCTCCGAGGAGGAGTTCGACGCGTCGTTCGGAAAGATCCGGGCGGGCGGGATCCCGTACTTCGCCGACCCCCACATGAGGCATCCCGGCGAGATCAACCACAACGACGGCGGCCGCGGCGTCTACTTCCTCGACCCCTCGGGCCACGGAATGGAGATCATCACCCGCCCGTACGGCTACCAGGAGCCGGCGGCCTAGCCGCCTGCCCGATGCGTCAGCCTCCCGCCCGGTGCCCGTCGGGCGGGAGGTAGACGATGTTCGGGCCGGTGGTGTCCGGGTGGGTGGTGATGCGGGTGCGGACCCCGTACACCTCGGCCAGCAGGTCCTCGGTCAGCACCTCCGCCGGCGTCCCCGCGGCGGCCACCCGGCCGCCCGACAGGACGTACAGGCGGTCGCAGTACGAGGCCGCCAGGTTGAGGTCGTGCAGCACGAGCAGCACGGTGGCGGGCAGGGCGCGGACCAGGCCCAGGATCTCCAGCTGGTAGCGGATGTCCAGGTGGTTCGTCGGCTCGTCGAGGGCGAGCAGGCCCGGGTCCTGGACGAGGGCGCGGGCCACCAGGGCGCGCTGCCGTTCCCCGCCGGAGAGCCCGTCGTACCGGCGGTCCGCGAAGCCGCCCGCGCCCACGGTCCGCAGGGCCTCGCCCACGCGGCGCACGTCGTCCGGGCCGTCCTGCTCCCAGAACCGCTTGTGCGGGCTGCGCCCCATCGCGACCACCTCGCGCACGGTCAGCCCGAAGGTGCCCGCCGCGTCCTGCGGGACCACCGCCACCCGCCGCGCCCGGTCCCTGGCGCCCAGACCCGCCGCGTCGGCGCCGTCCAGCAGCACCCGGCCGGCGGTGGGCCGCAGGGCGCCGTGGACACAGCGCAGCAGCGTGGTCTTGCCGCTGCCGTTCGGGCCGACCACACCGACCGTCTCGCCGGGCCGGGCCGCGAGGTCGACCCCGTGGAGCAGGGTGTGCCCTTCGGTCGCGTAACGCACGGCCTCCACGGCGAGTTCCACGGGCCGGCGGCCGCTCATCCGGCCACCCCCTCGACCCGCGTGGAGCGGCGCAGCATCCACAGGAAGAACGGTCCGCCGACGAGCGCGGTGACCACGCCGACCGGTATCTCCTCGGGCGCCGCGGCCGTACGGGCGAGCAGGTCGGCCAGGGTCAGGAACACGGCCCCGCCCAGCGCGGCCACGGGCAGCAGCGCCCGGTGCCCGGCGCCGACGACCATCCGGGCGGCGTGCGGGACCATCAGCCCGACGAAGCCGATGGCACCGCTGCAGGCGACGAGCACGCCGATGACCAGGGAGGTGAGGACGAAGACGGCGGCGCGGAAGCGCCCGGTGTCCAGGCCGAGGGTCCGCGCGCCCTCCTCCCCCGCGAGGAGCAGGTCGAGCGGCCGGGCGAGCGCGGTCAGCAGGGCGGTTCCCACGAGCAGCGCCGCGGCGGGCAGGGCCAGTTCGCCCCAGCGGGCGCCGCCCAGGCCGCCCAGGGTCCAGAACAGGACGGACCGCATCTGGTCGGGGTGCGCGGCGAGCACCAGCACCAGGCTGGTGAGCGCGGACAGAACGTACTGGACGGCGACCCCGGCGAGGATCAGACGCCCGGTGGTCATGGTGCCGCCGCGCCGTGCCATGGCGTAGACGGCGACGAGCGCGCCCAGCGATCCGGTGAACGCGGCGGCCGGCACGCCCGCAGCGCCGATCCCGCCGAGCACTCCCGCGGTTCCCGCCGCTCCCGCGCCGAAGACGATGACGAGGACGGCGCCCAGCGAAGCCCCGGAGGAGGCGCCCAACAGGAACGGATCGGCGAGCTGGTTGCGCACGAGGGCCTGCAGGACGGTCCCGGCCACGGCCAGCCCGGCCCCGACGACCGCCCCGAGCAGCACCCGCGGCATCCGCACGTCCCACACGATGGAGGCGAACGCCCCGGTGCGCCGCCCGGGTCCGCCGAGCACGATGTCCAGGACCTGGCCGGGGGCGATCCGTACCGGTCCGAGAGCCAGGCCGGCGACGGCGGACGCCAGGAGCGCCGCGACCAGGAGGACCACCACGGCGGGAGTACGGGGGCGGCTCACGCGGCGCCGGGGTGGAGCTGGCGGCCCAGGGACTCCACGGCGTCGGCGACGCGCACGCCGAGGACGGCCGACGACAGGGGCAGCACCGCGAACCGCTTGTTCTTGATCGCGGGAACCTCCGCCAGCGCCGGGTCGTTCACCAGGCGCTGCTTCTTGGCTTCGACGGTGGTGCCGCCGTAGTCGTAGATGAGGACGACCTCGGGCCGCCGCTCGATGACCTTCTCCCACGACACGTCACCGAAGGTGTCCTTGAGGTCGGCGAAGGTGTTCGTCCCGCCGGCCAGCGAGACGATCTCGTTGCCGATGCCGCCTCCTCCTGAGGTGAAGGCGGTGCCCTCGCCGGAGTCGTAGACGAAGACGGTCGGCTTGGCCTGGTCCTTGACCCGGGCGGCGACGGCGTCGATGCGCCGCTGCTCGTCCTCGATGAGGCGCGCCCCGCGCTCGGGCACGCCGAAGGTCCGCGCGACCTCGGTGATCTCGGTCTTCAGCTGCTGGAGACCGACCGGTCCGGTGCCGCAGTACTCCACGCTGAGCCGGGAGTTGATGCCGGCCTTGGCCAGTCCCTCGCGGTCGCGCCCCTGCGCCTTGTCGAAGGCGCTCGCGTACCCGCCGTAGACGAAGTCCGGGTCGGCTCCGAGGAGGACCTCCTTGGAGGGGTATTCCTTGGCCAGCACCTTGATCTCGTCGTAGGCGGGCCGGTAGGCCGGCAGCACGGAGTCGTCGAGGTACGCCGTCGCGGCCATCTTGTCCTGGAGGCCGAGGGCCAGCAGCATCTCGGTGGCGTGCTGGTTCATGGTGACGGCCCGCCGCGGCGGGGCCTGGTACGTGCTGCTGACACCGCAGTTGGTGACGGTGTACGGGAATCCCGGCGCGGCGGCCGCATCCGCGGCCCCGCCCCCCGAGGGCGAACCGCCGCAGGCGGCCAGGGGTATCAGGAGCGCGACGGGGAAAAGGGCGCGCAGAACGGCGCGGGAACGCGGCATGGGGAAGCCTCTCCGGGGGATCCTCGTCCCCTGGTCGACGTGAAGAGGCGGTGCGTCAGTGTCTGACTCCCGGACCCCGCGCGGGGTCCGGTCACAGTGGCGGGACCGCACCGGATTCGCACCGGTTTCCTGTCCTGCACCGCCTGGGCTGGGTTCGTCCCAGTCTGCCAGACGATCACGAAACGACGTCGGGCCCGCCCCCTTCGAGGGGACGGGCCCGATGCCGTGCAGCGCGTGCAGGGGCGGCAGGATTCGAACCTGCGGCCTGCGGTTTTGGAGACCGACGCTCTGACCAGCTGAGCTACGCCCCTTCGGTGGGGGAACTCTGACACGGAGCGCCCCGGAGATCCAAATGCATTATTGGGTCAAGCGGGTGGAAGTTCGGCCCGGGTGCGGGCGCCGACGGTCCGGAGCCAGTCGATCAGCGCGTCGTTCCCGCTGGTCACAGCGGCGTCCAGCGGTGTGCTCTCGCCGTATCCGACCCAGTCGACGTCCACACGATCGGACAGGAGGTACCGGGCGGTGGACAGTTGACCTCCGTGGCAGGCGGCCCAGAAGGCGGCGGTCAGTTCGTCCGCCGGCAGGGAGCCGGCCGTGAGGAACTCCGTGACGCGGTCCAGGGGTCCGAGGGCGGCGGCCTCGTGCAGGTCGGGGCGGGCGCCGAGTTCGAGGAGTCGGCGGGCCGCCCGCCACGGACCGAACGCGCAGGCGTCGGCGAGCGGGGTGCCGCCGGAGCCCAGGCTACGAGGCGGGCGCGGCCGCCGCGGGTGGCGGGGCCGGGCGGCGCGGAGGATCGTGGGCGGGGGGACCGTGTGCGGAGGGAGGTTGCGTCGTGCGCCGACAGAGCGGACCGGCGCCCGGGCCGTGGTCGCCGCGCCGCGTCCTGAGCCCCTTGGCCGCATGCGCCCCGCTGACCCTCGTCGTCCCGGCCCTGTTCGGCAGCCTCGGCGGCGCAGGCGGCCCCGGCGGCGCAGGCGGCCCCGACGGCGCAGGCGGCCCCGACGGATCCGGCGAGACGATCCCGCTCTCCGGCAACGAGCCCGGCCAGCACCTCGACGTCACCCTCACCCGGGTCGTCGACCCGGCGGATCCGGCGGCCGCGCCGGCCTCGGCCGCCCGCGCGGCCCCCGACCGGCTGGTCGCCGTACGGTTCCGGCTGGAGAACACGGGGACCGCCGTGTACCGGGACTCCCCCGCCAAGGCCTCGCACCTGCTGGACTCCGACGGCCGGCGGTTCACCGGCACCAACACCGCCACCGGCGCGGGCCCCGCCTTCCCCGACACCGTCACCCTCTCCCCCGGGGGCTCGGCGCTCGGCTTCGTCACGTTCCGCCTGCCCGGCGGGGCCGCCCTCGCCGCGGTCCAGTTCGCGCTGAACGCCGGCCTCGCCGACGACGTCGGCCACTGGAGCCTCTCCTGACGGACCCCGGTCCCGGCCGAGTTGCGCGCACCCCCTTGACCCCAGCTGGTCCAGACCAATAGTTTCCGGCATGCACCGCGCACGCGTCCCGCACCGCTCCCGCCTCCGCAAAGGAAGCCCATGCGCCGCAGCATGCCCGGCAGGCTGGCCGTCGCCGCCTGTTCCCTCGCCCTGCTCACCGCCCTCGCACCCGCCGCAGCCGCACAGGCCGACGGCGGGCACGACCGCTCGTACAAGCGGGTCGGGTACTTCACCCAATGGGGCGTCTACGGACGGGACTTCCAGGTCCAGGACCTCGAAACGAGCGGCACCGCCGGCAAGCTCACGCACATCAACTACGCCTTCGGCAACATCAGCGCGGAGGGCAAGTGCTTCACCGGGAACGTGCCGGGCGAGGCCGACGCCTGGGCCGACTACGTGCGCCCCCTCGACGCCGCGAACTCCGTCGACGGCGTCGCCGACGGCGCCGAGCAGCCGCTCGCCGGGAACTTCAACCAGCTGCGCGAGCTCAAGGCCAAGCACCCCGGCCTCAAGGTCCTGCTCTCGCTGGGCGGATGGAGCTGGTCCACGCACTTCTCGGACGCCGCGCTCACCCCGGCCTCCCGCAAGGCCCTCGTCCAGTCCTGCATCGACCTCTACATCAAGGGCAACCTGCCGCAGGACGGCGCCCGCGGCGGGGCCGGCGCGGCGGCCGGCCTCTTCGACGGGATCGACCTCGACTGGGAGTGGCCCGGCTCGGCCGGCGACACGGACACCACGTACCGCCCGGAGGACAAGCAGAACTTCGCGGCGCTGGTCAAGGAGTTCCGTACGCAGCTCGACGCGTACGCGCGCGGCCAGAAGCGGAAGCAGAAGTACGAGCTGACGGCGTTCGTCCCGACCGCCCCAGCCAAGATCGACGCGGGCTTCGACGTCCGCCGCATCATGCGCGACCTCGACTTCGTGAACCTCCAGGGATACGACTTCCACGTCTCCGGCGAGCCGGTCACCGCGCAGCAGTCCGCCCTGCACGCCCGCGGCGACTTCAGCGTCGCCGGCACCGTGGAGGCCTGGCGCCACCGCGGGGCCCCGGCCGACAAGCTGGTGATGGGCATGCCGTTCTACGGGCAGGGCTGGACCGGAGTAGGCGGCGGCGGGGACGGGGACGGCATGGGCCGGCCCGCGACGGGCCCGGCGCCGGCCACGTGGGCGGCCGGGTACGAGGACTACAAGGCGCTGAAGAAGCTGGCCGATTCCGGCACCTACAAGGTCTACCGCGACCGCCGGGGCGGCCACGCCTGGCTGTTCGACGGCAACACCCTGTGGACGTACGACGACCCGCAGGTGCTGCGGACCAAGACGCAGTACATCCGCGAGAACGGCCTGGGCGGCGCGATGTTCTGGTCCCTGGACGCGGACACGGCCGACGGTGAGCTGATGACGGC
This sequence comes from Streptomyces sp. NPDC051582, assembly GCF_040681715.1. Classification (NCBI taxonomy): domain Bacteria; kingdom Bacillati; phylum Actinomycetota; class Actinomycetes; order Kitasatosporales; family Streptomycetaceae; genus Streptomyces; species Streptomyces sp. NPDC051582. Next base: position 89,036 of record NZ_JBFAZJ010000016.1, on the reverse strand, counting down.
CGTCGACCGGGGTCTGCACGGCCGCTGACCGGGCACGAGACCGGCGCCGCCGGGCCGCGGAGAACGGCCCGGCCCGGCGGCGTCCCACCACGTACGCCCCCCCGCCACGAGGAGCGTCACTTCGCGATCGCCGGCGCGGGCGGGGAGGCCGGGGAGATGGCGCTACCCGGAGCCGCTCAGGGGGTGGGCGGCGGCCAGGGCCGCCGTTTCGGCGAACGCGGGGACGTGGCCGGTGCCGCCGCGCCCCGAGACCGAGAGCGAGGCCGCCGCCATGCCGTACGCGACGGCCTCGGCGAGGGGGTCGCCGAGGGCGAGCCGGGCGGTGGCGGTGCCGGTGAAGCAGTCCCCGGCGCCGGTCGCGTCCACCGGAGCGGGGTTGACCGGCACGGGGTGGAACCCCGCCCGCGCGCCGTCGTCGAGCAGCAGCGGGCCGGCGCCCGCGGTGACCACGACCGTACGGGCGCCCAGGGCGCGGTAGCGGGCGGCGGCCGCCCGCGGGTCCGTGGTGGCGACCAGCGCCCCGGCGTCGGCGGGGCAGGAGGTTTTGAGCAGTCCCGTCAGCGGGGCGATCCGGGCCAGCAGCTCGCGGGCCCCGGCCCGTCCGGTCAGGCGGGGGCGGAAGTTGGGGTCGTACGAGACGTGCCCGCCGGCGCCGTGCACGGTCTCGGCGGCGGCCACCACGGCCTCGCGGCTGCTCGCCGACAGGGCGCCCGTGATCCCGCTGGTGACGAGCGCCTTCGTACCGGTCAGCAGCTCCCGCCAGGACTCGACGTGCCGGGTGGAGAGCATGGAGCCGGCGCTCCGGGTGCGCCAGTAGACGAACTCCCGGTCGCCCTCGGTGTCGGAGGCCAGCAGGTAGGCCCCGTTGGGACGCGGGGCGCGGTGCACGTGTGCGACGTCCACGCCGAGGGCGGCCGCGCGGCGCAGCAGCGGGACGCTGAGCTCGTCGTCGCCGACGACGGTGAGCAGGGCGGTCCGGGCCCCGGCGGCCGCCGCGGCGGCCGCCGCGTTGAGGGCGTCGCCGGAGTAGGCGATGCGGGCCGGGGTGCCCTCGGCGGCTTCCCGCAGGGCGGTGTCGGCGTGGATCTCGACGAGGACCTCACCGAGGACGAGGACGTCGTAGCCGCCGGCGCGGCCCGTGTCGCGGCCGGTACGGGGCGCCGGCCCCAGCGGCGTCATCCTCAGCCTCCCGCGGCGGCGCAGCCGGTGCAGCACGGCCTGGCCAGATCGGCGAACACGGCGGCCAGTTCGGCCGGATCGCCGGGGAGGCCACTGCCGATGCCGACGGCGGCGGCCCCGGCGGCGAGCCACTCCCGGATCGCGGCGGGCCGGATGCCGCCGGTCGGGATGAACAGCGCCCCCGGCAGCACCGCCTTGAGGGAGCGGATGAACTGCGGGCCGCCGACGTGGGCCGGGAACACCTTGGCGGCGCCCGCCGACCGGACGGCGCAGGCGATCTCTCCCGGGGTGAAGCCGCCCTCGACGAAGACCGCCCCGCGCCGGTCGGCGAGCGCGCGGACCTCGGGGGCCGGGTACGGGGAGATCAGGAAGGCCGCGCCCGCGTCGAGGGCGGTCTCGGCCTGGCCGGCCGTGGTGACGGTGCCGACGCCGATCAGGGCCGGCCGGCCGTGTGCGTCGGCGAGCGGTGCGGTCCGGGCGAGGGCCTCGGCCCACCCGGGGGTGGAGGTGGTCAGCTCGACCACGCGGCAGCCGGCGGCCAGCAGGGCGGCGGTCCGGCGGACGGCTCCGTCCGCGTCGGCGTCGCGCAGGACCGGCAGCAGGCGCTGGGCTGACATCGCGTCGTACGGGTGGCAGGACAAAGGACCCCTCCCTCTCCATCTGTTCTACTGCGTCGCATCCGCCATTTGTTCCATGTAGTGGAACGCGGTACCGTGTAGCGGAACTTCTTTCGCAGACCCTACCCCCACCCGCCCTTCCCTGGGAGAGCGCATGCCCGAAGACGGATCCACGCAGGACGCGACCGGGAGCCCCGCGCGCGGCGGCCGGACCTCGGCCGCCGGCACGGCGCTGGAGAAGTCGATGCGGATCCTGGAGGCCGTGGCCGCGCCGGGCGGACCGCACCGGCTCACCGACGTGGTGGCGGCCGCCGCCGTGCCCAAGTCGAGCGCCTACCGGATCCTCGCCTCGCTGACCGAGCAGGGCTTCGTACGCCCGCAGAGCGGATCGCGATACGGGGTGGGGCCCCGGCTGCGCGGGCTGTCCGCCCTGGTCAGCGGTGGCGAGCCGGCCAGCATCGGGCGGATCCTCGGCGAACTGCGCGAGGCCGTCGGCCAGACGGTCCACCTGGCCCTGCACAGCGGGGAGAGGCTCACCTACATCCGGAAGCTGGAGGGCGACCAGCCGTTCCAGACGGCTTCCCGGGTCGGGATGCGGATGCCGCTGCACAGCACGGCGATCGGCAAGAGCATCCTGGCGCACCTGCCCGAGGAGGAGGTACGGGCGCTGATCGCGAGCGCGGGCCTGCCGCGTCGCACGCCGAAGACGCTGACCGGCCCCCGGGCACTGCTGGCGGAGCTGGAGGCGGTCCGGGCCCGGGGCTTCGCCGTCGACGACGAGGAGAACGAGCCGACGATCCGATGCGTCGGCGCCGCCGTCCTGAGCCCGGACGGCCACCCGATCGGCGGAGTCAGCGTCACCACCGTGACCTTCCTGGTCTCCCGCGAGGAGATCGAGGCGTACGCGCCGGCCCTGCTCGCAGCCACGGAGGCGCTCGCTCCGCTGCTGTGAAACAGTGGCGCGACGCCGCCCTCACCGGCTTCCGCAAAAATTTCTTCGGGTTCTTCCGGATAACCGTTATCCGGGCCGTGCTCGACGGTCTCCCAGGTATCGGGCATCATCGACCGCCGGTACGGACAGGGAACCTCACATGACTGAACAGCACACGGCAGCGCTGGTGGCAGCGGCCCGCGCGGGCGATCCCCGCGCGCAGGACGAGCTGGTCGGCACCTATCTGCCGCTCGTCTACAACATCGTCGGACGCGCTCTGAACGGCTCCGTCGACGTGGATGACGTGGTGCAGGACACGATGCTGCGGGCGCTCGACGGGCTGGGCACCCTGCGGTCGGACGACAGCTTCCGGTCCTGGCTGGTCGCGATCGCGATGAACCGGGTGCGGGCGCACTGGCAGGCCCGGCACAGCGCCCCCGGCGAGAGCGGGCTCGAAGCCGCCTGGGAACTGGCTGATCCGGGCGCCGACTTCGTGGACCTGACGGTCCTGCGGCTCCAGCTCGAAGGCCAGCAGCGCGAGACGGCCCGCGCCACCCGCTGGCTGGAGACCGACGACCGGGCGCTGCTGTCGCTGTGGTGGCTGGAGTGCGCCGGGGAGCTGACCCGCGCCGAGGTGGCCATGGCCCTCGAACTGTCCCCGCAGCACACGGCGGTGCGGGTGCAGCGGATGAAGGCGCAGCTGGAGTCGGCCCGGGTGGTGGAGCGGGCGCTGGAGGCGCAGCCCCCGTGCGAGGGTCTGCGGGCGCTGACGGGCACCTGGGACGGGGTGCCGTCGACGCTGTGGCGCAAGCGAATAGCCCGGCACGCGCGTGAGTGCGTACGGTGCGCGGGGCTGTGGAGCGGTCTGCTCCCGGCGGAGGGGCTGCTGGCGGGCCTGGCCCTGGTCCCGGTCTCGATGGCGGTGCTGGCGGGCATCCGCGCGGCCGCGGCCGCCGGCTACGTCCCGACGGGTGCGGGCTTCGCCCCGGCCGACGCGGCGTACGCGTACGACGGCGGGGCGGGCACGGGCTCCGGCGCCGGCTCCGGTTCCGGCTTCGACGGCGCCGACTTCTGCGACACCGACTTCTCCGACGCCGCGACGCAGCTCACCCCCACGGTCTCCGGCCAGGGCGGCATACCGGAGGCCGCCCCCGGCGGTGGTCGCAGCGCCCTGCGCAAGCGCCGCCAGGGCCGCCGCCGGGCGATCGGCGGCGCGGTGCTCGCCGCGTGCGTGGCGGGCGGCGGCCTCGCCTACCTCGGCGGGTTCCCGGGCTCGGACGACAAGGACACCGGCGCCGCGCCCGCCGCCCCGGTGTCGGCGCTGACGGCGTCCGACTCCCCGCTCGCCTCCCCCTCGGAATCGGCCTCGCCCTCCGCTTCGGCCTCGCCCTCCCCTTCCCCCTCGGCCTCCGCCTCGCCCAGCCCGTCCGCCGCGAGCCCGACGCCGAACCCCGGGCCGACGAAGTCCAAGGCGCCGGCCCCGCGCCCTTCGGCGCCCGCGCCGGGACCCGCCCCCGCGGGTGTCGCCGGCCAGGTCATCGCACTGGTCAACTCCGAGCGCGCCGCGGCCGGCTGCGGCCCCCTCAAGGAGGACCCGCAGCTGCGGAGCGCCGCCCAGGGCCACTCCGACGACATGGCGGCCCGGGACTTCTTCGACCACACCAACCCCGACGGCGCCGACCCGGGCAAGCGGACGACGGCCGCCGGGTACCGCTGGTCGACGTACGGGGAGAACATCGCGCGGGGCCAGCAGACCGCGGCCTCGGTCATGGACTCGTGGATGAAGAGCCCGGGTCACCGCGCCAACATCCTCAACTGCTCCTTCAAGGACATCGGCGTCGGCATCCACTCGGGTCCGGGCGGTCCCTGGTGGACGCAGAACTTCGGCGCCAAGATGTGATCCGGACGCTCCGCCCGCGCCGCCGGCCCTGAATGCTTCAAACCTCGTGCAGGATGGAGTCTGGGGCCGAAAGGGCTGATCAGGGCGGAACGGCGGACGGAGCAGCGCATGGCGAGGAAAGAGCTCCGGCCGCACCAGCGCGAGGCCGTCGACGCCGTGCTGCGGGCCCTGGAACTGCCCGCCGGCGGCCGGGTGCCCGGGACCGGACTGCGGACCCAGGTGATCATGGCCACCGGCTCCGGCAAGTCCCTGGTCGCCGTCCGCTCGGCCGAGGAACTGCGGGCCGGGCGGGTCCTGGTCCTCGTCCCCTCGCTGGACCTGCTCGTGCAGACGGCGGCGGCCTGGCGCGAGGGCGGCCGGACCGGAGCGGCCCTCGCGGTGTGCTCCCTGCGCCCCGCCGACGCGGGCATGCCGGCCACGACCGACCCGGCCGAACTGGCCCGCCGGGCGGGCCCGTCGGCGCAGCGGGTGACGGTGTACGCCACGTACGCCACGCTGGGGCTCGGCACGATCGAGCAGGCCCACCTCGCCGGGCTGCCCGGCTGGGACCTGATCGTGGTCGACGAGGCGCACCGCACGTCCGGGCGGACCGGGAAACCGTGGGCCGTGGTGCACGACAACACCCGGATCCCCTCAGTCCGGCGGCTGTACATGACGGCCACGCCCCGGGTCTGGCAGGACGGCTCGCAGGAAGAGGAGGGCGAGGAGGGTGAGGAGGGCGGCCCCGGGCGGGGCGGGCTCGTCGCGTCGATGGAGGACGACCCCGCCGGCCCCTTCGGCGCGCGCTGCCACACCCTGACCCTCGCGGAGGCCATCGACCGCGGCATCTGCGCCCCGTACCGGGTGGTGTGCGTGGACGTCAGCGATCCGGGGTTCCAGGCGGCCGTGCTCCTGGGCACGGACGCGCGCTCCGACGCCGTGCGCGGATCGCGGCTGGCGGCCCTCCAGGCGGCGCTGGTGAAGGCGGCCGCGGACCAGGGGTTCCGGCGGACCCTCGTGTTCCACCACCTGACGCGGGAGGCCGAGGCCTTCGCGGCCGGGCTGCCGGCGGTCGCGCGGCGGCTGCGGGCCGCGAGCGGGGCGGCCGAGCCGGTGTACCCCCGTACGGTCTGGGCGGACTGGCTGTGCGGGCAGCACACGGCCGTGCACCGCCGGCAGGTGCTGGCGCGGTTCGCGGCGGACGGGGGCGCAGACAAGGCCTTCCTCGGCAGTGTCCGGGTACTGGGCGAGGGCGTGGACACCAAGGAGTGCGATTCCGTCTTCTGGGCGGACGTGCGGGGGTCGATGCCGGACCTGGTCCAGGCCGTAGGGCGGGCGCTGCGCATCCGTCCCGGCGAGGGAAAGGTCGCCTCGCTGGTGGTCCCCGTGCTGCTGGGGCCGGGTGAGACGGCCGAATCGATGCTGACCTCGCGCGCGTACGGTGACCTCGCCCGGCTGCTGGAGGCGCTGCGGGCGCACGACACCCGGCTGGTCGAATCCCTGGCCCAGCCACAGGCGCCGAGCCGGGCGGGGGCGGAGGCCGGGAGCGAGGCGGTGGCCGGGGCCGGGATGCGGACCGGGGCGCGGGCCCTGCTGAGCTTCTCCACCCCGCGCGATCCGGCGCTGCTGGCGGCGTTCATCCGGCTGCGCGTACTGCATCCGGAGCACGAGAACTGGCGGCGCGGGGTGGAGGCGGCCCGGATCTACGCGGCCCGGGCGGGGGACCTGCGGGTGCCGTTCGCGTTCAGGGTGCCGGCCGGGCAGGCGCGAGCCGGTACGGAAGCGGCCGCCGGGGCCTGGCCGCCCGGGCTTGAGCGGTTCCCGCTCGGCCAGTGGATCGCGGACGTTCGGCGCACCCACCGCCGGGGCGCCCTGGGCCGCGAGCGGGTCGCGCAGCTCGACGGACTCGGGATGGTGTGGAGCCACTTCGACGTGGCCTACGAGGAGGGACTCGCGGCGGCGCGCGGCTGGGCGGCGGAACACGGCCACCTGCTGCCGCCGGCGGAGGCCACATGGCGCGGCGCGCCCGTCGGGGTGTGGGTCAAGAACCAGCGGGCCGCCGCCCGCCGCGAGGGCCCCGGCTCCCTGCCGCAGGAGCGCCGGGAGGCCCTGGAGGCCATCGACGCGTCCTGGTGCCCGGCCTGGGAGGTGTCCTGGCAGCGCGCCTTCCACCTGACCCGCGTCCACCTCGACGCGGGCGGCCGGCTGCCGCTCGCCCCCGGCGAGGTGGTCGTGCAGGGCGAGGACCTGGGCCGGTGGGTGCGTGCCCAGCGGCTGGCGTGGGAGCAGCTGGCCTGGGCGCAGCGCTGGCTGCTGGAGCACACGCTGGGCGTGACCGGGGCGAGCGCGGCCGAGCGGCCGCGCCCCCGGCGTACGCAGGCCGAGAAGTGGGCGGACCACCTGGCCGCGGCCCGTCAGTTCCACACCCGCGAGCAGCACCTGCGCGTCCCGCGCACGCACGTGGAGCAGGTCGGCGGACGGGAGGTGCGCCTGGGCGTCTGGATCGCCAACCAGCGCTCCCGTTCCGCTGCCCTCGCCCCGGACCGCGTCGCCGCCCTGGACGTCCTCGGGATGCGCTGGTCGACGCCAGCCTGACCCGGCCTGACCCGGCCTGACCCGGAAGACCCCCTAGTGGTGGAACCCCGAGCGGGGCTCGGTCGCCGGGGCCGGCGGGGGCGCCGCCGTGAGGTGTTCCACCGCGTTGCGCAGGTCCGTGACGAGCAGGGCGATCTGGTCGCGGGTCACCCCGTGCCGGATCAGTACCCGCTGGATGACGGTGTCCTGGCGGGCGGCCGGCAGCGGGTACGAGGGCACCTGCCAGCCGCGCATCCGCAGCCGGTCGGAGAGGTCGTAGAGGCTGAACCCGGCGGCGGCCTGGTCGGTGAGCCGGTAGGAGACGGCGGGGAGGCCTCCGAGGCCGTCGTAGAGCAGGGTGAACGGGCCCATGGCGGCGATCTCCCCGGCCAGGTACTGGGCGGTGGCGACGCAGGCCTCGTGGACGCGCCGGTAGCCGGCCCGGCCGAGCCGCAGGAACAGGTAGTACTGGGCGATGACCTCGCCGCCGGGGCGGGAGAAGTTGAGGGCGAAGGTCGGCATGTCGCCGCCCAGGTAGTCCACGTCGAAGACGAGTTCCTTGGGCAGCAGATCGGCGGTGCGCCAGACGATCCAGCCGACGCCCAGGGGCGCGAGCCCGTACTTGTGCCCGGAGGTGTTGACGGAGGCCACGCGCGGCAGCCGGAAGTCCCACACCACGTCGGGGTGGAGGAAGGGGGCGACGAAGCCGCCGCTGGCCCCGTCCACGTGGATCGGGATGTCCCAGCCGTGCTCGGCCTGGATGCGGTCGAGTTCGGCGGCGATCTCGGCCACGGGCTCGTAGTCGCAGGTGTAGGTGACCCCGACGATGGCGACGACGCCGATGGTGTTCTCGTCGACGTACTCGGCGAGCTGATGGGGGCGCAGGCCGGTGGCGTCGGGTTCGAGCGGGACCGGGCGCAGTTCGACGTCGAAGTAGCGGGCGAACTTCTCCCAGCAGATCTGGACCGGCCCGCACACCAGGTTGGGGCGGTCGGCGGGGAGCCCCTGGGCCCGGCGGCGGGCGCGCCAGCGGAATTTGAGGGCGAGACCGCCGAGCATGGCGGCCTCGCTGGACCCGGTGGTGGAGCAGCCGGTGGCCGCGCCGCCGGCCGGTGCGTTCCAGAGGTCGGCCAGGATGTTGACGCAGCGGGCCTCGATCTCCGCGGTCTGCGGGTACTCGTCCTTGTCGATCATGTTCTTGTCGAGGCACTGGTTCATCAGGCGGTGCACGCCGTCGTCGGACCAGGTGGTGCAGAAGGTGGCCAGGTTCTGGGCCGCGTTGCCGTCGAGGAGGAGCTCGTTGCTGAGCAGCTCGTAGACCACCTCGGTGGGCGCGTGCTCGTCGGGCATCCGGTACTTGGGGAGGATCTCGCCGCTGAGTGTGGACGTGAAGACATCCTCGTCGGCGTCGGCTGCGCCTACGTCTTTCGTCTCGTGAAGAGCCATATTCGGACTATAAGTGACTGATCGTTACGAGAAGGGGACCGCGCGCGACCGGATAAATTACTGTCGGGTAGACTTTCGTTCGAAGATCTTCCCGTTCGGGCCGCCGGAGCCGGTCCGAACGGGAAGATCGACCAACTGGTTCTACGGGAAACTTATCCGCCGATGTCCGGATATCGGTCAAGGGCTCGCGCGATCCTGATAGTTCTTCGGCCCATGAACAAGATCACCCGCCGGCAGGCCTTGGGCACCGCAGCCGGCGCACTCTCAGCCCTCGGCATAGCGGGCGCCACCGCGCACGCGGCCGCCGCCGACTCCCGCGCCTCCATACCCGCCGGCACGGTCGACGAGGTGTACCAGGGCCGCCGCATACAGATCACCCCGGCCGCGGACGGCGGCGGCCACCACGGCGGCCACCACGGGGGCGGCCACGACGGCCTGCCCACCGTCCGGATAGACGGCCGCGAGCTGCACGTCATGCGCAATGCCGACGGCACCTGGATCAGCGTGGTCAACCACTACGAGACGTACGCCGATCCGGTCTCGCTCGCCCGCGCCGCCGTGCGCGAGCTCCAGGGCGCCGTCCTCGCCCCCTTCGCGCCCATGGGAGGCACGGCATGACCGTCCGCAAGAACCAGGCCGCGCTCACCCCCGAGGAGAAGCGCGCCTTCACGAACGCCCTGCTGGAACTGAAGCGGACGGGTGTCTACGACCGCTTCGTGACCACCCACAACGGGTTCATCATGAGCGACACCGACTCGGGCGAACGGGTGGGCCACCGCTCCCCCTCCTTCCTCCCCTGGCACCGCCGCTTCCTGCTGGAGTTCGAGGCCGAACTGCAGAAAGTGGACCCGAAGGTGGCGCTCCCCTACTGGGACTGGACCGCGGACCGCACCTCCCGCTCCTCCCTCTGGGCAGCCGACTTCCTCGGCGGCACCGGCAGGGCCCGGGACGGACAGGTCATGGACGGGCCCTTCGCCTACGCCACCGGGAAGTTCAACGTGAACGTACGGGTGGACGGGCGCACCTACCTGCGCCGCGCGCTCGGCTCGGGCGTGGCCGAACTGCCGACCAAGGCGGAGGTGGAGTCCGTCCTTGCCATGCCGGTGTACGACATGGCCCCCTGGAACAGCTCCTCGAACGGCTTCCGCAACCACCTGGAGGGCTGGCGCGGCGCCAACCTGCACAACCGGGTGCACGTCTGGGTCGGCGGCCAGATGGCCACCGGGGTCTCCCCCAACGACCCGGTGTTCTGGATGCACCACGCCTACATCGACAAGCTGTGGGCCGAGTGGCAGGCCCGCCACCCGCAGTCCGCGTATGTGCCGGCCGCGGGCACCACGAACGTCGTCGACCTGAACGACACGATGCGGCCGTGGAACGACGTGACCCCGGCCGACCTGCTGGACCACCGCAAGTTCTACACCTTCGACACGGAACCGGTCCCCGCCGCAGCGGCCAGCCAGCGGTAGTGCAGTTCCGGGCGGCCGACCTGCCCGTAGCGGGGGGTCCGGTCCGCCCGGCCGGTGTCCACCAGGTGTTCCAGGTAGCGGCGGGCCGTGATCCGGGAGATCCCGGCCGCCTCCGCCGCCCCCGCGGCGGTCAGCCCCTCGGGCGCCGCCCGCAGCAGCGCGCCGACCCGGTCCAGGGTCGGCGCGCTCAGCCCTTTGGGGAGCTCGGCGGGGCTCGGGGCACGCAGGGCGGCGAGCGCCCGGTCCACGTCGTCCTGGCCGGCGGCCTCACCCGCCGTCGCACGGAACTCGGCGTAGCGCAGCAGTCGTTCGCGCAGCGTCGGGAAGGCGAACGGCTTCAGCACGTACTGGACCACGCCGAGCGAGACGCTCTCGCGCACCACGGCCAGGTCGCGCGCCGAGGTCACGACGATCACGTCCACGGGGTGCCCGGAGGCCCGCAGCCGGCGGGCGAAGCGCAGCCCGTGCCCGTCGGGCAGGGTGAGGTCGAGCAGCAGCAGGTCGACCCGGGTCCGCTCCAGGAGGCGGGTGGCCTCGGCGAGCGAGTGGACGGCGCCGACGGCGGTGAAGCCGGGCACCCGGCCGACGTAGAGGGCGTGCGCGTCGGCGGCGACGGGGTCGTCCTCGACCACCAGCACCCGTACCGCGGATCCCGCGGGCGCCCCGTGCACGTCGCTCATGGGGTCGGCTCCCTTCGCATCGGCAGTCGTACGGTGAACTCGGCTCCCCCGCCCGGCCCTTCGGTGACCACCGCGCTCCCGCCGTGCCGGTGGGCCACCTGCCGGACCAGGGCGAGGCCGAGGCCGCGCCCTTCACCCTTGCCCGACCAGCCGCGCAGGAACACGTCGGCGGCGGCGCCCGCGGGCAGTCCGGGTCCGTTGTCGGCGACCCGGAGCAGCAGTGCGTCCCCGTCGGGGCGGACGGTGACCGCGATCCGGGCCCCCGGGACGCCGGTCAGGGCGTCGACGGCGTTGTCGAGGAGGTTTCCGAGCACGGTGACGAGGTCCCGGGCCGGGAGGTTTCCGGTGCCGGCCCGGACGGCGCGGCTGTCGGGGGTGACGACCAGTTCCACTCCGCGTTCGTGCGCCTGGGCGGCCTTGCCCAGCAGCAGCGCCACCAGGACGGGTTCGCCGACTCCGGTGACCACCTCGTCGGTCAGGGCCTGGGCCAGCTGGAGTTCGGCGGTGGCGAATTCCACCGCCTCGTCCGCGCGGCCGAGTTCTATGAGGGAGACCACGGTGTGCAGCCGGTTGGCGGCCTCGTGGGCCTGCGAGCGCAGCGCCTCGGTGAACCCGCGTTCCTGGTCCAGTTCGCCGGTGAGCGACTGGAGTTCGGTGTGGTCGCGGAGGGTGACCACGGTGCCGCGGCGGCCGCCGCCCGCGACGGGCGAGCTGTTGAGGACGAGCACCCGGTCGGTGGTCAGGTGCACCTCGTCCACGCGGGGCCGGTCGGCGAGCAGGGCGCCGGTGAGCGGCGCCGGCAGTCCGAGGTCGGCGGCGCCGGCGCCCCGGACGTCCCCGCGCAGGCCGAGCAGTTCTCGTCCGGCGTCGTTGATGAGGGTGATGCGGCGCTGGCCGTCGAGCATGAGCAGGCCCTCGCGGACGCCGTGCAGGGCCGCCTGGTGGTAGTCGTACATCCGGCTGAGCTCGCCCGCGTTCATGCCGTGGGTGTGCCGGCGCAGCCGGGCGTTGACCACGTACGTACCGGCTCCGCCCAGGGCGAGAGCACCGGCCGCGACCCAGGCGAGGACGGTGAGCTGCTCGGCGAGCCGGGCGCTGATCGCGCGGACGGTGATGCCGGCGCTGACCATGCCGGTGACCCGGCCGTCGTCCATGAGCGGGGTGACCACGCGGATGGAGGGCCCGAGGGTGCCGGTGTAGGTCTCGCTGAAGGTCTCGCCGCGCAGGGCGGGGGCGGTGTTCCCCATGAAGGGCTCGCCGATCCGGTGGGGGTCGGGGTGGGTCCAGCGCCGCCCGTCCGGGGCCATGATCGTCACGAAGTCCACCCCGGAGTCCACGCGGACCCGCTCGGCGTAGGGCTGGAGCGCGGCCGAGGGGTTCCGGCCGGCCGCGGCCCCGTGTACGGCCTCGCGCACGGACGGGGAGTCGGCGACGGCCCGGGCCACGGCCCCCGCCTGGCGCCGGGCGGCCTCCTCGGCCTGCCCGCGGGCGGTGGCGTACGCGAAGACCGCGCAGCCGGCCACGACCACGGCGACCAGCAGCACCTGCATGGCGAAGAGCTGGCCGGCGAGGCTGCGCGGCGGTCGGGGAAAACGGAACATGACGCTCAGTGTGCACCGGGCCGTGAACTCAATGAACGCAAGGGTGACCGGGGTCACAGGCTCGGGCGATGGTCCTCCCGGGACGTATTCACCACCAGGAGGCGAGCCGTGGCCGGCAGACGCGACAAGACCCACTACCTGTACATCGCGGTGATCGCCGCGGTGCTCCTCGGCATCGCCGTCGGCTTCGCCGCGCCCGGCACCGCCGTGGAGCTGAAGCCGCTGGGCACCGGCTTCGTGAACCTCATCAAGATGATGATCTCGCCCGTGATCTTCTGCACGATCGTGCTGGGCATCGGGTCGGTGCGCAAGGCCGCGAAGGTCGGCGCCGTGGGCGGCCTCGCCCTCGGCTACTTCATGGTCATGTCCACGGTGGCCCTGGCCATCGGGCTCCTCGTCGGGAACCTGCTGGAGCCGGGCAGCGGACTGCACCTGACCGAGGCCGTCAAGCACGCCGGCGAGGCGCAGGCCAAGGCGGGCGGGGCGCAGAGCACGCCCGAGTTCCTGCTCGGGATCATCCCGACCACCCTGGTCTCCGCCTTCACCGGCGGGCAGGTGCTCCAGACGCTGCTCGTGGCGCTGCTGTGCGGGTTCGCGCTCCAGGCGATGGGCGCGGCGGGCGAGCCCCTGCTGCGCGGGATCGGACACGTGCAGAAGCTGGTCTTCCGCGTACTGGCGATGATCATGTGGGCAGCGCCGGTGGGCGCGTTCGGCGCGATCGCGGCGGTGGTCGGCGCGACCGGCATCGACGCGCTCAAGTCACTGGCCGTCATCATGATCGGCTTCTACACGACCTGCCTGCTGTTCGTGTTCGTGGTGCTCGGCACCCTGCTGCGGGTGTGCACCGGACTCAACGTGTTCTCACTGCTGCGCTACCTGGGCCGCGAGTTCCTGCTGATCCTGTCGACCTCCTCCTCGGAGTCCGCGCTGCCCCGGCTGATCGCGAAGATGGAGCACCTGGGCGTCTCGAAGCCGGTGGTCGGCATCACGGTGCCGACGGGCTACTCGTTCAACCTGGACGGGACCGCGATCTACCTGACGATGTCCTCGCTGTTCATCGCGGAGGCCATGGGCAAGCCGCTGGCCATCGGCGAGCAGATCTCACTGCTGCTGTTCATGATCATCGCCTCGAAGGGTGCGGCGGGCGTGACCGGCGCCGGGCTCGCGACGCTGGCCGGCGGGCTCCAGTCGCACCGGCCGGAACTCGTCGACGGCGTCGGGCTGATCGTGGGCATCGACCGGTTCATGAGCGAGGCCCGGGCGCTGACGAACTTCGCGGGCAACGCGGTGGCGACGGTGCTCATCGGCACCTGGACGAAGGAGTTCGACCGCGGGCGGGCGACCGAAGTCCTCGCTGGACGACTGGAGTTCGACGAGACCACGCTGATCGACGACGGCCACGGCGCGGAGCTCCCCACCGTGCCCGCCCCGTCGCCGGCCGGCGCCAAGGACGGCGTACCGGTCTGACCGGGACGCCCGTCACGGGCCGGCCGGGCCGGGGCTCGCCCCCACGGTGCCCCGGCCGGCCGGCCCTCACACCGCCTTCACGCGGCCCCCACACGGTCCCGTGGTCGATTTTCGGCCACGGGGCCGTTAAGTGTCGTGCGGTAAAAGGTACTTCCATAGCGGGGCACGCGTCTGACATCTTGCGTCCACCACTCGTTTCGTACGGCCCGGTAGGTGTCATGAGCACCTCCGGGCCGTCTTCGGAGGACGCATTGATACCCCACATATCCAGCCGACCCCGACGTACCCTCGTGCTCGCCGCCACGCTCGGCGCGGCACTCGCCTTCGGGGCCCCTGCCGCGCTCGCCGGCACCGCCCCCGTCTCCCCTTCAGGCCAGGTCGTCCCGGCCGCGCCCGCCAAGACGGCGGGCAAGGCCGCCGCGGCGCCGACCTCCCAGAGTGCGACCTGGGTTGCCGGCACCCGCGCCTACCTCGTGATCACCGCCCCCGGTGACAGCTCGGCGGTGCGTGCCGCCGTCGCCGCCAACGGCGGCACCGTCTTCTCGAACTTCGACTCCATCGGCGTGATCGTCGCCCACTCCTCCTCGGCCGGCTTCGCCGCGACGATGCGCGGGGTCAGCGGGGTCCAGCAGGTCGGGGCCACCCGTACCTCGGACGTCCCGGCCGACGCCTACAACCCGGCGCTGCCCGCCAACCCGGCCCAGTCGACGACCCCGGCCGGCGAGCCCGTCCGCGCCGACATGAGCCAGATCAAGGCGGACCAGGCCTGGGCCGTCACCACCGGCTCGCCTTCCGTGAAGGTCGGCATCCTGGACACCGGTGTGGACGACCAGCACCAGGACCTGGCGCCGAACTTCAACGCGGCCGACTCCGTCTCCTGCGCGTACGGCAAGCCGGACACCCGGGCGGGCGCCTGGCGGGACGTGGACAGCCACGGCACGCACGTCGCGGGCACGATCGCGGCCGCCAAGAACGGCAAGGGCGTCGTCGGCGTCGCCCCGGGCGTGAAGATCTCCGCGGTCCGCGTCGCAGAACCGGGCAACTCGTTCTTCTTCGCCGAGAACACCATCTGCGGCTTCGTCTGGGCCGGTGACCACGGCTTCAAGGTCACCAACAACAGCTACTACACGGACCCGTGGCAGTTCAACTGCCCGGACAACATCGACCAGGCCGCCATCATCGAGGGCGTCAAGCGCGCCCAGGAGTACGCGGAGGGCAAGGGCTCCCTCCAGATCGCCGCGGCGGGCAACGAGAACTACGACCTCGCGCACAAGACGACCGACTCCGCGAGCCCGAACGACTCGACGCCGGTCACCCGCACCATCACCAACGCCTGCCTCGACATCCCGACCGAGCTCCCGGGCGTGGTCACGGTCGCGGCGAACGGCACCGGCACCTCGAAGGCCTCCTTCTCCAACTTCGGCTCCGGCGTCATCGACGTCGCCGCCCCGGGCAGCGACGTCTACTCCACCGTGCCGGGCGGCAAGTACGGCACCAAGAGCGGTACGTCGATGGCCACCCCGCACGTGGTCGGCGTCGCCGCGCTGCTCGCCAGCACCAACCCCGGCATCACCCCGGCGCAGCTGCGCGACAAGCTGGCCACCCAGGCCAACGACATCGCCTGCCCCTCCGACAACCGGTGCACCGGTACCGCGGCCAACAACTCGTTCTTCGGCGAGGGCCAGGTCGACGCGCTGAAGGCGGTGGGCTCCACCCCGCCGCCCGGGAAGTACTTCGAGAACCTCGGCGACTTCGCGATCAACGACAACGCGACCGTGGAGAGCCCGATCACCGTCAGCGGGGTGAGCGGCAACGCTCCGGCCACGCTCAAGGTGGGCGTGGACATCAAGCACACCTACACCGGTGACCTCAAGGTCGACCTGGTGGCCCCGGACGGCACCGTCTACACCCTGAGCAACCGGGCCGGCGGCGGTACGGACAACATCGTCCAGAGCTTCACCGTCAACGCCTCCTCCGAGGTCGCCAACGGCCTCTGGAAGCTCCGCGTGAACGACAACGCCAACGCGGACACCGGCAAGATCGACGCCTGGAACCTCACGTTCTGAGCTCCGGCGGACTGAAGCACTGACACGCACGCGACGGGCCACCGGGGAGCCGACAGCTCCCCGGTGGCCCGTCCGGCTACCTCGTGCGCAGGACGCAGTCCCCGCAGAGGCCGCCGCCGGGGACCCGGTAGTAGAGGCAGCAACTGCGGCGCACGAAGGCCACCCCGAGCCCCTCTTCGTGGATGAAGGCACCGGCGCCGCCGAGCGGCCCCTCCTCGGCCAGCAGCTGCGCGGCCAGGGACACCGCCGAGCCGCCCGGGACCCGGTCGAGCAGCACCCGCAGCGCGCCGACCAGCCCCGACGCGGCGTTGCCGCGCAGCACCTGGGGCGAGACCGCGTACCGCGCCCGCAGCCGCGCGTCCAGGCCCGCGAGGTTGCCGAGCACCGTCTCCCCGAGCGCGTCGGCCGGCAGGTCCCCCCGGCCGGGCTCGGGCAGCCACAGCTCCAGCGACCCCGCCCCGGGCAGCCGCCACCACACGCGGTCGGCGCCCAGGTCCGGCACCCGCCCGCCCAGCGCGGCGCAGCCGAGCCCGACCGACCACAGCCGTGAGGCGATCCCGAACTGCGCGGTCGAGGCCGCGACGCGCCCCGGCCCGCTGCCGATCCGGCGCCCGACCTCGGCCACGTAGGGCTCCAGCGCGGCTCCGTACAGCTCGCTCAGCGGCCGGAAGCCGTCCCCGGGCGGTTCCGTCCCGTACGGGACGGTGAAGAAGGGTCCGACGGCCGCGAGCCGGCGCAGTACCAAGTCCATGTGCGGATGATCTCAGGTGGTCCGGGGCGGTCTCAGGCCGCGGCGGACTCGCGGATCACGGCCAGGGTGCGGGCGGCCGTCTCCGCCATGGACGTACGCATCGCCGCGAGCCGGGACGCGGCGAACTCGCGCTCGAACTCTCCGCTGAACGTCAGGGTGAGGGCGCCGGTCGGGTCCTCGTCGATGACGTTGTCGATCGTCCACACCGCCTTCTGGTCCGCACGCCGGAAGCTCACGCGGTGGCCGATGTCGAAGACCACCACCTCCCGGAAGCGGTCGCCCGCGCGGGCTATCTCGCGGACCAGGCCCTGCGGGCCCTCCGACAGGACCGTGCACTCGGTGATCTCCGGTACGCAGGGGCGCGGGTCGGCGGCCTTGGCCACCAGGCCCGTCCACAGGTCGTCACGGCTGAGCTGGACCTGGTCCCCGGCCACGGGGTCGTTCACGGGCAGGGTGTACTCGATGCGGGTGACGGTCTCGGTCATGCCGGGCTCCCCTGGTTTCGGTCTTGCGACGGGGCAACCAGCGTGGCAGACCGGGCATTCCCCGCAGCACCCCTGAGTTGCGACCATGGCGAAATCAGGGGCTCGGGGCCCTTGCGGCGTCGCTCGCGGGGGCGTAGGCGGCCACCTGGAAGTCGGCCATGTCGAGCCCGCCCTGCTTGGTGTCGTCGTTGGCGAAGACGAACGACTCGATCGGTACGCCGCGTTCGGCGCTGAGCTGGGCGACCAGTTCCTGGAGCACCACCGCCTCCAGCACCGCCCGGACGGCGTCCGGGACCGCGGGGAGGCGGATCACGAACAGGCTGTCCGACGGCCGGGCCGGGGCCGTGGTCAGCAGCAGTGTGAGGTGGCCCGCGGCGGCCAGCGAGCGGGCCAGCCCGATCTCCCGGCCGTCGCCGAGGACGAGGTGCAGGGTGTTGCCCGCCGACTCCATCTCCCCGTGCAGGTAGTTGCGGGTGGCGGAGGCGGCCGCGGTCATCCGGACCACCTCGCGCAGCAGCAGCGCGCCCTCCTCGGCCGAGGCGCGCGAGGCCCCGGCCGCCACCGCGTCGGAGGCGATGCAGCGGGCACCGCGCTCGCGCAGGCCCGCCACCACCTCGGCGGCCTGCCGGTGGACCGCGGTCGTCCGCTCGGCGATGTCGCCCCAGGGGTCCCGGACGCGGCCCGCGACGGCTCCGGCGACCAGGTCGAGGGCGACGACCGCCCCGGTGTAGCCGATGGTCGAGGCGCGCGAGTCGGGCTCGTTGCCGAGATCCACGGTCAGGTCGGCCAGCTCGCCGAGCGGCGACGGTACGACGCCCAGCAGCGCGGTCCTGGTGACGCCGGGTGCGGCGCACCCTAAGGCGGCGATGGTCTCGCAGCTGCGGCCGCCCCGGGAGACGGCGATCAGGCAGTCGGTGTCGAAGCCCGCGGAGCCGGTCCCGATCTCGCTGGACAGCACGCGCTGGGTGACGACCCCCGCCGTGCGCAGCTGCTGCACGGGGACGGCGAGGGCGGCGTACGAGGCGCCCATGCCGGTGAACAGGGGACGCCGGGCCGTGCGCAGGGCGGCGCACTCCGGGGAGGCGAGCCGGGCGCGGACCCGGTCGGCGATCCGGGCGAGGGCGGCGCCCTGGCCGGCCTGGCCCTCGATGAAGGTGATGCGGGATCCGGACATGGTGGGGGCCCCTCGGCTTTCCTGGCGTGACGGTCCGCGCAGACCCGCGGAGGTCCGCGAAGCTCCGTACGGGAACGATGCGTTGGAGGGACGGTAGGGGGCCGGCGGCGGGGCCGGGCGCCGGTGGCCCCGCCTCCTCGCGTTCGCGGCCCGGGGGCCGCCGGGCCGGATGGCGCGGTCACCCGGCGGAAGAGCACGTGGCGGAGCGCGGCGAAGGCGGGGCCGGCCGGGACGAGCAGCCGGGGGTCGGTGGCGGTGCCGTGGTTGACGACGCGGTCGATCGCAGCGCGGGAGGGGCCGGGGCCGATGCCCTCGGCCGCCGACTGCGTCATGCCCCTGCCCGGCGGCGTCGCCCGAGGGGCCGAGCCGCTGCGGTCCCGCGCGCCCGGCCGGACCGACGGGAAGATCGCCCGCCGCGGTCCCGTGCGGGCCGGCCCGTGCGGGGCGTCACGGTCGCCCTGCGCAACGGCGCCGTCACCGCGTCCTTAGCCGTCGCGGACCGCCCGGAAGGCCCGTCCGGCGCCCTCTGGCGGGACGCGGCTCCGGCCCGTGCCCCGAAGGGTCCCGGGCCGGTGTTGGACACATCACCGACGGCCGCCTGTTCGATGCCCCCGGCGGCTCGGTCAGGGGCCCCGGGCGGACCCCCGCGCCGCCGCTGGGGACCGCTGCGGGGCGTACTCGACGCGCCGTATATCCATGCAGGTCAGAGGGCATTTGTACGCCGATTGGAGGCCTTCGTGGCGGCCGTCCGGGGGACCCGTGCGGCGCGCCGGAACGGATGTCCGCGGATCAGGATTGCGGACGCTCCTGAGCGGGGACCAAAGTCATCGAAAAACATGGCCGCGGCGTTGCCAATTTGGGGGTTCATGAGAGCACATTTAGGGGCTACATTGAGCCACTCGCGTTCACCTGACAGCCCGTTGCCTTTCACCCGTGTTTTGCGCGGGGGGTGACGTCAGGGACGCACACTGTGCAACCACCCCACCGCCCAGAAGGACCGAAGGCTCCGTGCCCGTACCCGTACTTCTCGCCGGCCGCAGCGTGCGGCTCGAGCCCCTCGCCCCCCACCACACCGAGGCCTTGGCCCTGGCCGGGGCCGAGGATCGTACGACTTACGCCTTCACCCCCGTACCCCATGGGGTGCAGGCGTCCCACGAGTACATCGACCGCGCCCTCGCAGATCAGGCGGCGGGTCGATCGCTCCCCTTCGCGGTGGTCAGAGCCACCGACGGCCGGGTCGTCGGTTCGACCCGGTTCCTGGACCTCGACTACTGGCAGGGACCACTGGTGTGGCCCGCCGTGCCGGGCGTCCCGTTCGGTGATCCGGCGACCGCCGTCCCCGATGCCGCCGAGATCGGCAATACCTGGCTGTCCCCGGGCGCCCAGGGGACCGGCATCAACACGGAGGCGAAGCTGCTCATGCTCCGCCATGCCTTCGAGACCTGGGGCGTGCGCCGCATCTCGCTGCGCGCCGACGCCCGCAACGGACGCTCGCGGGCCGCGATGGAGCGGCTCGGGTTCACCTGCGAGGGGGTCCGCCGGGCCCATTCGCGGGGCCTGGACGGCGCCGTGCGCAGTACCGCCTTCTACTCGATCCTCGACGAGGAGTGGCCGGCCGTACGGTCGGTCATCGAGCTGAAGCTGTCGGCGGGCGCCCAGCGCAAGCGGCGCCGCAAGACCCTGGTCCCGGCGTAACGGTCCTGCATTCGGCGTAGCGGCCCCGACGGCCCTCCGCCCCGCCCTCCCCCGGCGTCAGCCGAGGAAGGCCGGGGCGAGGGCCGATGCCATCAGCGGGGCGGGTGCGCCGCTGCCGTCGGCGGGCAGGGAGTACAGGTCGGCGCCGAAGTCGCCGGGCAGGGAGTAGACGACGGTCTTGTCGTCCGTCCACACCACCTGGTCGTCCACGCTGCGCTCCTCGGCGAGCGGGCTCTCCCGCATCGAGGCCAGGTCCAGGACGTACAGCCGCCACGGGGCGTCCGGCGACAGGCCCGGTACCCGCTTCTTGAACACCAGCCGGGTGCCGTCGGGCGACAGCGACGGGCACTCCAGGTTCTCGCGCAGCGTGGTCACGGTGCGTTCGGCGAGGTCGCCGCGGACCAGGTACGTCTGGCCCCCGGTGGCGAGCGTCGCGTAGAAGGTCCGCTCGTCGGCGGCGAAGGTCACGCCCCAGAAGTTGACGTCGGCGTTGCGGTACGCCTTGCCGTCCTTGCGGATCTCGAAGTCCTCCAGCGAGGCGTCGAACCTCCCCGTGCGCAGGTCGAGCAGTGAGGTCCGGGTGGAGAAGTTCGTGCCGGCGTACGAGTCCCCGCCGACGAAGACCGTCCAGGCGGCGAGGTGCCCGCCGGGCGAGACCCGGGCGCGGGTGGGGATGCCGGCCAGCGGGTGCGCGGAGACCTCCTTGAGGTGGGCGTCGAGGACGACGGCCCGGTAGCTCTCCTGGACCCCGCCCTTGTCGGCCTGGAGACAGACCCCGGTGCCGGCGGCAGCGTAGAAGCGCAGGCAGCTCACTCCCGAGGCGGTACGGGGGCCCCGGGGCGCGTCGGCGGGGACGGTGGCCAGCTCGTCGCGGTGCGGGCCCCACGCCATGTTCCGGAACACGATCCGCCGGCCGGCCCCGGCCGGGGCCAGGGACACCTCGCCCCGGGTGATCTGCGGCCCGCCGGCCTGCGTCTGGTTCTTCTCGTCGGCCCGCGAGGAGGCCCGTACGACGGCGAGCACCCCCACCGCGGCGAGCAGCACGACGGCGGAGACGAGGATCAGGATCCGGCGTTGGAGGGTCATGGGGACCTTTCGGGGATGTGGGGAACTTCGGGGGCGGCGGGAGGGCTCAGCCGGCCCGCGCGCCGGAATCGGCGTCCATCGCGTCCGCGGGCCGCAGCCGGGCGCAGGCGGCGGCCGCGGCGGCCAGCAGTACGGCAGCGACCGCGAGGGCCGGGCGGGGGCCCCAGACGGTCCAGGCGGCGCCGAAGCCCAGCGAGGCGGCGAAACGGGCGAGGGCCTGGCCGGTCTGGACGAGGGCGAGACCGCCGCCGCGGTGCTCCTCGGGCACGGCTCCGGCGGCCGCGGCCATGAGCACCCCGTCGGTGGCGGCGTAGAAGCCGCCGTGGAGGAGGAGCACGGCGTACGGCAGGGCAGTGGCGTGGCCGTGCCCCGCCCCGCCCGCCAGCAGCAGCCCGTACGCGAGGAGCAGCGCGAGGTGGCCGCCGAGGAAGACCCGCCAGCGGCCGATCCGGTCGGCCAGCCGGCCCAGCGGCAGCGCGAGGAGGAAGAACGCGGCGGCAGTGCCCAGCGGCAGCAGCGCGAACCAGCGGTCGGCGATCCCGGTGGCGCGCTGGAGCAGCAGGAAGACGAAGGCGTCGCTGACGGTGCACAGCCCGAGGAGCAGGGCGCAGAGGCTGATCCGGCGCAGGTCGCGGCGGCCCAGCAGCCCGAAGGCGGCGCGCAGCGAGACGGGGTCGGCGGCGCCCCCGGGCTCGGTGCGCCGGCCGGGCACGAAGAGGACCAGCACGAGCACGCCGAGGGCGGCGACGCAGGCGCTGACGGTGAAGACGGCGTCGTAGCCGTCGGCGGCGCCGCGCAGGATCAGGAAGGCGATGATCGGCCCGATCAGGGCGCCGGCAGTGTCCATGGCCCGGTGGACCCCGAAGGCCCGGCCGCGGTCCTCGGGGGCGGCGGCCAGGGAGATGAGCGCGTCGCGCGGGGCGGTGCGCAGTCCCTTGCCGGTGCGGTCGAGGGCGAGCACCGCGCCGATGGCGGGGAGGGTGTGGGCGAGCAGGAGCAGCGGTTTGCACAGGGCCGAGAGGCCGTAGCCGAGGCCGGCGAGGGCCTTGTGGCGGCCGAGGCGGTCGCCGAGGTGGCCCCCGGTGAGCCGGACCAGGGCGCTGATGCCGTTGTAGATCCCGTCGAGCAGGCCGAAGCCGAGCGGGGACAGGCCGAGGCCTGCGACGAGGTAGAGCGGGAGCACGGCCGTGACCATCTCGGAGGAGACGTCGGTGATCAGGCTGACCGTGCCGAGGGCGAGCACCGTGGGGGCGAGCGCGGCCCGCCGCCCCGGGCTGGTGCCCGGGACGGCGGCCTGCGGCTCGGGGGTCACGGCGGGCGCGGGGGTACCGCGGCTGTCCGCAACGTACATGGTCAGGAAGCCCAGATCCCCGTGATGTCCTTGGCGGTCGCCGCGTTCCCGGCGTGGGCGGTCAGACCGGCCAGGCCTTCCAGGGTGCGCAGCATGTCGTAGTGGTTGTACGTGGTGGAGGAGGTGCTGCCGGGGGTGACGGGCTGGCCGTAGAGCACGGTGGGGATCTTGTTGCCCGCGAGCCGGTTGTCCTCGTCGAAGGTGACGACGAGCAGGCTGTTGTGGGTCTTGGCCCAGTCCGCGTAGGCCTTGAGGTTGTTCTTGAGCCAGGTGTCGCCGGTGCCGACGGAGCAGTCGTGCATGTCGTTGCACAGGTTCGGGACGACGAAGGACACCTTGGGCAGGGTGGTGTAGTCCGTCGGGAACTGGGTCATGGTCTTCGCGGTGCTGGTGGGCACGTTGGAGAAGGCGAACCAGGGGTTGTGCTTGCGGGCGTAGTTGCCGCTGCTGCACGTGGTGGAGCCCTGGCTGGGGAGGGTCTCGTTGTAGCTGGCCCAGCTCTTGCCGGCGGCGATGAGCTCGGAGGCGAGGTTGGGGGCGGAGCTGAAGCCGGGCGTGTAGCAGCTGTCGCCGGTGACGCCCTGGTTGGAGCCCGAGAAGAGCTGGAGGTAATTGGGCTGGCTCGGGTGGGTGATGCCGAAGGACTGCGTGAGGTTGGCACCCCCGCTCTTGAGGGAGTTGATGTACGGGGCGCTGGAGCTGCCGATGACCTGGTTGTATGCGTGGTTCTCGAAGACCACGACGACGACGTGGTCGGGGGCCGGAAGGCCGGCCGCGTGCGCGGGCTGGGCGGCGCCGAGGCCGGCCCACAGGGCCGTGCCGGCGGCGGTGAGGCCGAAGGCGGTGGCCAGGGCGGTCTTTCGGGCGGACCGTGACGAGGGCATGCCAAACACGGAAAATACCTCCGGGCAGGGGGGTTCTGGTGGCGGCGCGCAGGCACCATACCCAGGGGCATGTGCATGGGCCAGGGACAGTCGGCTAACGGACCGGGAACTCCGGTGGCCCTCCCGGTGTTGGGCAACGCCCTGACCTACGGAAGCCCAAGAGCTGGAAAAAAGGGGAACCGGGTAGCACGTAGGCTCATCCTTCGAACAGAAGAGACCACCCCCTGGCGGGGAAAAAGACCATCCCCCCACGGGGCAGCACCAGCCGGAGAGCAACCGCACATGTCGTACTCACCCGACGGACAGCACCAGCCGTACCGATCGGAAGGGCAGTACCAGCAGCAGCCCTACGGCGCTTCGTACACGCAGCAGTACGAACCCCAGTACCAGCCCGAGCCCCCGTACGGGCCGCCGCAGCCTCCGTACGGCGGGCCGCAGGAGCCGCAGTACGAGGAGCGGCGGCCGCGCCGTGGCAGGCGCTGGCTGATCGCGGGCGTCTCGGTCCTGGCTCTCGCGGGCATCGCGGCCGGGGTGATGTACCACTTCGAGATACCCCCGTTCACGGACAAGGGCAAGGACGTCTCCTTCGGGCAGCCGGCCGCGGGCGGCGGCCAGGCGGGCGGCGCCGACGGCACCGCGAAGCAGGCGGCCAACTCCAAGGCCCTGATGCCCACCGGTCCGAAGGCCGACTTCAAGAACTCGATGACCCTGGCCGACGGCACGCACGTGGCCGTCACCACGCTGGACGGCAAGAAGTCCGGCTTCAAGGGCAAGGTGTGGGTCTGGGCGCCCAAGGAGTACAACGACCCGAAGTTCGCCAAGAGCGGCTTCCCGGTCATGATCGCCCTGCCCGGCGGCGCCGGCTATCCGAACAACTACTGGATGGGCACCGACCTGGGGCTCCAGACCAGCATCAGCAAGTGGTACGCCGAGGGCAAGAGCAAGCCCTTCATCCTCGCCATGCCCGTGCTGAACCCGGGCCCGGACGACAAGGGCGTCTACTGGGACGGCTCCGACATCCCCGACCAGCCGAAGATGGGCACCTGGCTGACCGAGGACGTCCCGGACCTGGTGAAGGCGAACTTCCGCACCGTCAAGTCCCGTGACGGCTGGGCCTACATGGGCTCCTCCACCGGCGGCTTCGCGAGCCTGAAGGCCGTGCTCAAGCACCCGGACAAGTTCAAGGCCGCGATCTGCTCCGGCCCGGACATCGTGCCCGACTCCTCGCTGTGGAAGGGCCACGACAAGGAGAAGGCCGAGAACAACCCGGAGCTCCTGGCCAAGGCCCTGATCGACAAGAAGGGCTCGCCCGACGTCTACCTGGCCTTCCAGGTCGGCGACAACGAGAGCAACAAGAAGACGCTGCCCGACGTGCAGAAGTTCATCGCGACGTACGGCAAGGGGCCGATCCACACGAGCATGAGGATCATCCCCGGCGGCCAGCACAACGCCAAGACCTACGTGCCGAACATGGGCGAGGGCCCGATCCAGTTCATCAGCAAGGTCATGGAAGGACCGGTGGAGTAACCGCCGCGATCGATTCCTCGCGCCTCGGCCCGCCGAACACCATCGGCGGGCCGTTGCCGTCCCAGGCCGTCCAGCCCGGGTCCCCGGTCACGGCGAAGCGCACCCAGGCCGCGTGCATCCGGTCGGCCAGTTCCTGGGGGGCGTCCGGCCCGGCCAGCCAGGAGGACTCCGGCACGTCGAGCGTGTCGAACACGAAACCCAGCTCCAGGGCGTGACAGGCGCCGAGGCCCGGTACGCCCGAGGGCCAGCCGAACTCGTACAGGAAGCTCGGGGCGGAGCGGCGCGCCCCGGCGAGCCGGCGCAGCGGATCGCGCAGCAGCCGGTCGGTGAGGAGCTGCCCCGCGAGCTCGCCCGCTCCCGCCCCCGGCAGCGCGGCGCGCAGCGCCCGTACGGCGGCCCGGTCCTTGCCGCTGCGGGCGCGGGCCAGGGCCAGGGTGAGCGGACCGAGCCGGTCCATGACGGGCAGCGCGCCGGTGGGGGCGAGCCAGAGCCGGTACTCCTCGGTGGTCCAGCCCAGGAGCAGGGGCACGTCCGCCGCCCTCGCGGCCTCCAGCGGGTCCCCGGGCAGCGTGTCCGGGTCGGCGACGAGGCCGAAGGCCGGGCCTGCGGCGAGCGGGCTGGAACGGCGCAGCACGGCGCCCTGGGCGGCGAGCAGGTCGGGCAGGGCGGTGGCGCCGAAGGCCTGCGCGGTCGCCGGGACCTTCAGCAGCGAGGCCATCCGCCGGACCATGGCGCGCACCTTCTGGCGCGGCAGGACCTCGGGAGCCCCGCTCTGCAGGGCGGCCCGGGCGAAGAGCCCGGTGGCGCGCGGGGCACCGAGCAGGGCGCCGACGCTGATGGCTCCGGCGGACTCGCCGAAGACGGTGACGCGGGCGGGGTCCCCGCCGAAGGCCTCGATGTTGTCCCGGACCCAGTTCAGAGCGGCGATCTGGTCGAGCAGCCCGCGGTTGGCGGGGGCGTCGGGGAAGAGCCCGTAGCCGAGGACGCCCAGGCGGTAGTTGACGGAGACGAGCACCACCCCGTCGCGGGCGAAGGCCGAGCCGTCGTAGACGGGGACGGCCGAGGAGCCGCGGGTGAGCGCCCCGCCGTGCAGCCACACCATGACGGGCAGCCGGGCCCCGGGCGCCGGGTCCGGGGTCCACACGTTGAGGTTCAGGCAGTCGTCCCCGGGGACCTCCGGGTCGGGCAGCAGGGCGGCGAACTTCGGCGGGTAGGGCACCTTGGGCGCGGTGGGCCCGAAGGCGCCGGCGTCGCGTACGCCCGCCCAGGCGGCCGGGGGTGCGGGCGCGGCGAAGCGCAGGGCGCCGACGGGCGGGGCGGCGTACGGGACGCCCCGGAAGGAGGCGGTCCCGCCGGGGCCGGTCCGGCCCTCGACGACGCCGTACCCGGTCCTGACCCGGGGCCGGCCGCTGCCGCCCGCTGCGCTCATCGTTTCCTCCGTCGAACCGCCCTCGCGGCGAGGGCCCGAATGCGGTGTTCCGCCTCCCGGGCACGGTCGCACAGGCCTGCGAGGGGTGACAAGGCGTGACCCGGCGCGGGGCGGTCCGGGTTGGACCGGCATGCGATCCATGCGTATCCACCCCGGTGTCCGCGGCCTCGTCCGGGCCGCCGGGCCGGTCACCCCGCTCGCCCCCGTGCTCCTGCCCCTGCTGCTGCTCGTGGCGGCGGGCCCGGCGGGGGCCGCGGCCGGACCCGGCTTCCAGTACGTCGGCCAGGACGACAAGGTCCACGGCATCGCCGCCCCGCAGGGCTGTGTGGCGGCGCACGGCGGCGGCTCCAGGGCCGCCACCAATTCCACCCGCGGGACGGCGACCTTCTACCGGGAGCCGGGCTGCGCGGGCAGCCCGGCGGCGGTGCTGGAGCCGGGCGCCGCGGGTCAGATCAAGCCGTACTTCGCCTCCGTGCGATTTTCCTTCATCACCAAGGCCCAGCGACCGTGACCGCTGGGCCTCGGCCGCGTTGTACGCCATGTCACACGCCACAGACCCCTGTGGCACCCACACAGCTCACGAGGAGATCTTGATGTCGCGTATCGCGAAGGCAGTCGCCGTCACCGCTGTTGCCGGTAGCGCCCTGGCCGCCGGTGCCGGTCTGGCCGTCGCCGATGCCGGAGCGCACGGTGCGGCGGTCGGCTCCCCCGGTGTCCTCTCGGGCAACCTGGTCCAGGTTCCGGTGCACGTCCCGGTCAACGTCTGCGGCAACACCGTGAACGTGATCGCCCTGCTGAACCCGGCGTTCGGCAACACCTGCGTCAACGCCTCGGGTGGCGGCGAGCACCACACCGAGGGCTACGGCGGCTGACGGCCGGATCGAGGACCGAGGGCCCCCGCCGCACGGCGGGGGCCCTTCCCGTTTCCCGCGGTCGTCACTCGTAGCGGTAGAGGCCCTGGTGGCTGAGCATGTCGCGCGGGGTGAGGTCCCACGGGGGCATCGGCTCGTCCAGGGCGATCACCCGGCCGCGCTGGAGGTCGCCCGGTGCGAGCGGGGCGGCGGGCAGGTAGCCGGAGCCGGGGTGCTTCAGCTGCCAGCGGTCCCAGAGCAGGTCCACGAAGGCGTGGTGCAGCCAGAACGCCGGGTCGTTGGGGGCCGTGCCGCCCGTCATGTGGCCGCCGATCCACTGGTGCACCTTGTTGTGGTTGCGCCAGCGCTCGCTCTTCGGCGCCGCCCAGCCCTCCAGCTTGTTGCGGAACCCGCCGCCCCGGGCCGTGGAGTCCCAGGGCGAGGTGTCGTACGTCGGGTCGTCGAGCGCCCACTGGAGCTCGGCCGCGGTGGGCAGGGCGATCGGGTTCTGCGGCCGGCCGAGGTTGCGGGTCAGGAAGCGGGCCTCCGTGATGCCCACCGTGATCTCCCAGTTGCCCCGATCGTAGGCGAACGGGCCAGTCGTCACCCGGCGGTCGCCCTCGCGGCCGGTGCCGCCCAGGAAGTCCTCGGCCCAGACGGAGGAGACCGGGCTGTTGTCCGAGGTCCAGTCCCAGTACGGGACCGAGACGCCCGGATCGACGGCCTGGAGCAGCCGCTCGAACTGGAGCAGGTAGCGCCGGTGCCAGGGGAAGAAGGACGGGGACATGTGCCCGACGCGCAGTTTGCTGTCGCGGTCGGGCACGAAGTACTTGTCGTGCGTGCGCACCAGGTCGTCGTACGCGCCGGTGCGCTTGACCTCCAGCACGGCCGCCGTGAACCGCTTCTTCTGGGCGCTGGTCAGGTTCTTCTGGTTCTGCCGGGTGTACATGCGGGGCTCCTCAGCCGTGGTGCGGGGCCGCGAACGCCAGCTGGGTGGTGCCGAGTTCGTCGACGGCGGCGCGGGCGAGTTCCAGCGGGGTCCCGAAGGACTGGAAGTGGTTGATCCCGCTCAGGTAGCTGCCGTCCGCGCGGCGCATGACGTGCAGGGGGCGGCCGTCGATGCGGACCCCGGCGAGGTCCACGGCGATGTGCCGGCCCCGGTACGTCTCCTCGGCGAGGGGGGCCGGGGTCAGGGTCTGCCGGGGGCGGCGGGCGCGCAGTACGGGCGCCAGGGCCGCGGCCGTACCGGCGAGCACCGCCGCGGTGAAGGCCGTACGAAGGACCGTGCGGCGGGTGAGTGCTGCGGAGGCGGGTGTGGCGTACATACGGTCTCCCTCGCTCGGTGGTCCGCGCCACGGGGTCTAACGCGGCGCGGCGGGCGAGGTCACCTCAAAGGCTCGGGGTGCTTGTAGAAGAGGGTGGTGGGGTGCAGCCGGCCGGCCGGGTCGGCGGCGTAGTCGGGGATGGTGCCGGCCTCCGTCCAGCCCGCGGTGCGGTAGACGCGCTCGGCCCCGCTGCCCGTCTCGGTGTCGAGGACCAGCAGCAGCACTCCGTCCCGCGCGGCCGCGTGTTCCGCCTCGGCGAGGAGGGCGCGGGCGGTGCCGCGGCCGCGCGCTGCCGGATGCACCATGAGCTTGCGCAGTTCGGCGCGGTGGCGGCCGTTGGGCTTGGACTCGCGGTACCAGCTGACGGTGCCGTCGATGCGGCCCCCGCCGCCCCGGGAGACCCACAGGGCGAGGGAGCCCTGCTCGACGGCGGGAGCCAGCCCGTCCCACCAGGCGGCCGCCCCGGCGTGGTCGAGGTCGGCGAGGAAGCCGAGGGAGGACCCGCCGCGGACCACGGCGAGCAGCAGGTCGGCGAGCTCCTCGCGGTGGGCGGCCATCCGGTCGGCGTCGAGGCGGGTGATCACAGGGGGCATGCGGCGAGGATAGGGACCGGCCGGCGGGCCGCCCGAGGCGGGGCCGATCCCTACGGGGCCGGGAGTTCCGCGAAGTCGGCCACCAGGGTGTGGTGGTGGCCCGGGGTGCCGAGGGTCGCGGCCGCACTCTTGGCACGCTTGAGGTAGAGGTGGGCCGGGTGCTCCCAGGTCATGCCGATGCCGCCGTGCAGCTGCACGCACTCCTCCGCCGCCCGCACCGCGACGCCGGAGCAGTACGCCTGCGCGACGGCCACCGTGAGCGGGGCGTCGGGCGCCCCGGTGGCCAGGGCGTCCGCGGCGGCGCGGGCCGCCGCGCGCGCCGAGGCCACGTCGAGCCACAGCCGCGCCAGCCGGTGCTTCAGCGCCTGGAAGGAGCCGACCGGCCGGTTGAACTGGTGGCGGCCGCGCACGTGGAGCACCGTCTCCGTCAGGCACCACTGCGCGATCCCGAGCTGCTCGGAGGCCAGCAGTCCGGCGCCCGAGAGCAGCGCTCCGGCCACCGCCGCCCGCGCCGTCGCCGGGTCCGCGAGCCGGGTTCCCGCGGCGCCCTCCAGGCTCAC
Organism: Streptomyces sp. NPDC051582; assembly: GCF_040681715.1. NCBI lineage: Bacteria > Bacillati > Actinomycetota > Actinomycetes > Kitasatosporales > Streptomycetaceae > Streptomyces > Streptomyces sp. NPDC051582. The sequence continues at coordinate 59,416 of NZ_JBFAZJ010000016.1, read as the reverse complement.
CGTGGCGAGCGGGCGGGTCAGGTCCAGCGGGACCGCCTCCGTCAGCGAGACCGCGTCCGCCGGGACCGCGTACAGCCCCGTGTCGGCGAGGACCAGCAGGACGTCGGCGGCCACCGCGTCCGCCACGGAGGTGACGGTGCCGGTCAGGATCCCGCCGCCGGTGTCCCGTACGGCGGCCGGCAGCGGCGCGCCCGGAGCCTGCGTCAGCGGCAGCGCGGGGACGCAGACCTGCCGGCCCGCGGCCAACTCCCGCAGCAGTCCGGTGACTTCCTGGGTGTCGCAGCCCAGCAGGATCTCCGTCGCGAGCACGGCGCTCGTCAGGTACGGCACCGGGGCCACCGCCCGCCCCAGCTCCTCCAGGACCACGGCCGCCTCCCGGTGGCCCGCGCCCTGGCCGCCGAGCTTCTCCGGTACGAGCAGCCCGGCGGCGCCGATCTCCGCCGCGAGCGTGTGCCACAGCGCGGGGTCGTGCGGCCGGCCGGTCTCCGCCCGGGCGAGGACGTCCGCCGGTGCGCACCGGTCCGCGAGCAGGGCCCGTACGGCGGACCGGAGCTCCTCCTCGGTCTCGGAGTAGAGGAGGTCGAACGCAGTGCTCATCGGGCCAGGTCCTTCCAGGCGAGGTCCTTGTCGTCGCGCGGCTCGGCGGGCAGGCCGAGAACGCGTTCGGCGACGATGTTGAGGAGGATTTCGCTGGTGCCGCCCTCGATGCTGTTGCCCTTGGCGCGCAGGTAGCGGTAGCCGGCGTCGCGGCCGGTGAAGTCGACGAGCTCGGGCCGGCGCATCGTCCAGTCCTCGTACAGCAGGCCCTCCTCGCCGAGGAGTTCCACCTCCAGGCCGCTGATCTCCTGGTTGAGGCGGGCGAAGGTGAGCTTCATCCCGGAGCCCTCGGGGCCGGGCTGTCCGGCGGCGAGCTGCTGGCGCAGCCGTTCGCCGGTGAGCCGGGCCACCTCGGCCTCCACCCACAGTCCGAGCAGGCGCTGGTGCAGGGCGTGGGTGCGCAGCTCGGGCCGCTCGCGCCAGGCCGCTGCGACGGACGCGATCATGCCGCCCTCGCGCGGGATCCGCATGCCGCCGATGGAGACGCGTTCGTTCATCAGGGTGGTGCGGGCGACTTCCCAGCCCTGGCCCACTGCGCCGAGCCGGTGGCTGTCGGGGATCCGGACGCCGGTCAGGAAGACCTCGTTGAACTCGGCCTCGCCGGTGATCTGGCGCAGCGGCCGGACCTCGACCCCGGGGGCGTGCATGTCGCAGAGGAAGTACGTGATGCCCTGGTGCTTGGGCAGCGCCGGGTCGGTCCGGGCGATCAGGATGGCCCAGCGGGCGCTGTGGGCGCTGGAGGTCCACACCTTCTGCCCGTCGACGATCCAGTCGCCGGTGCCGGCCTCGCGGACCGCGCGGGTGCCGAGCGCGGCGAGGTCGGAGCCTGCGCCGGGCTCGCTGAAGAGCTGGCACCAGACCTCCTCCCCCACCCACAGCGGACGCAGGAAGCGCCGCTTCTGCTCGTCGGTGCCGTACGCGAGGATCGTGGGCGCGGCCATGCCGAGGCCGATGCCGATCCGGCGCGGATCGTTGTCGGGGGCGCCGGCGGCTTCGAGTCCGGCGTCGACGACGGCCTGGAGGGTGCGGGGCGCGGCGAGTCCGCCGAGGCCCTCGGGGTAGTGGACCCAGGCGAGGCCGGCGTCGAAGCGGGCCCGCAGGAAGTCGGCGCGGTCGGTGTCGGCGGGCGGGTGCGCGGCGAGCAGGTCCCGGACGCGGGTGAGCAGGTGTTCGGCGGTGATCGCGGTCATCGGGACGCACCCGGCTGCCGGGTCATGGCCAGGACGACCCGGCCGGTGGTGGCGCCGTCGGCGAGGCGCTGTACGGCGTCGGCCACGGCGGGCAGTTCGATGAGTTCGCTGATCAGGGGTTTGATCGCGCCTTCGGCGGCGAGGCGGGTGAGTTCGGTGTGGCAGGCGAGGATCGAGGCCGGGTCCTTGGCCGCGTACAGGCCCCAGTGGAGGCCGAGGATCGCGTAGTTCTTGACGAGGGCGTGGTTCAGGGCGGGGGCCGGGATGGTGCCGCTCGCGAAGCCGACGACGACGATCCGGCCCTCGAAGGCCACGCACTTGGCGGAGGCGGTGTACGAGTCGCCGCCGACGGGGTCGTAGACCACGTCGGCCCCGCGCCCGCCGGTGAACTCCTTCACCCGGGCGACGACGTCCTCGCTCGTGCGGTCGATCACCAGGTCGCAGCCGAGTTCCTCGGCGGTGCGCACCTTGGCCTTGCCCCCGACGACCCCGATGACGGTGGCCCCGGCGGCCTTGCCGAGCTGGACGGCGGCGCTGCCGACCCCGCCCGCGGCGGCGTGCACGAGCAGGGTCTCGCCGGCCTGGAGGCGGGCCCGGCGGTGCAGGCCGAACCAGCCGGTCTGGTAGCCGATGTGCAGGGCCGCGGCCTCGGCGTCGTCGAGGCTTTCCGGGGCCGGCAGCAGGGCGCGCTCGGACGCGGTCACGTACTCGGCGAAGCCGCCGTGGGGCAGGCTCGGCGTGGCGATGACGCGGCGGCCGTCGTCGGTGAGGCCGCAGATCTCGACGCCGGGGGTGAAGGGCAGCGGCGGGCGGATCTGGTACTGGCCGCGGACGAGCAGCGCGTCGGGGAAGTTGAGGTTCGCCGCGAGCACCCGCAGCCGCACCTCACCCTCGCCGGGGACCGGTTCGGGAATCTCCTCAAGGCGCAGGGCCTCTCGGGGTTCGCCGGGGGTATGTACTCGCCATGCCTGCATCCGGGGCCTCCAGCCGCCGTCGAGGAACCACGCTCCGCGGGCATACTAAGCGGTCGCTTGCTGCTCTGGGAACCGCCTGCGGGGCGGATTCCCGCCCGGACCGAAACACCACGCGTCAATCCGGCCACTTCAGCCCCCCGTCAGGCAACATGTGGCGTGCACTCGTCATGACTTGAGTCCAGGGGGGACCACCACATGAGAAGAAGCACGTCCGCGGCCGCGGCCGCCGTCGTTCTGGCCGGTCTGATCACGGCGGCCACCCCGGCCGCGGCCGCCGGGACCGCGTGCACGCCGGACGTCCTCCGGCTGCCTGCCCTCGCTCAGGGCCCCTCGCCGGCCTACGGGTCCGTACGCGCCTTCGGGGCCGGCGGCCTGGTGGCCGGCGAGAGCCTCGGACTGCCCGCGTACTGGACCGCCGACCACGCGGTGCACGCCGTCCCGCTGCCCGAGGGCTTCGTGTCCGGCGAGGTCCGCGCGGTGAACGCCAAGGGCCTGATGGTGGGCGTGCTCCGCCGGGCCGGCGCTTCCGACACCCCGTACGGGTTCACGTACCAGAAGGGTGCGGCCGCGGTCCGGCTGATCGGCGGCGGAGCCGCCTCGGGCACGGTGACGGACGTCAACGACGCGGGCCGCTCCGTGGGCATGGAGGGCGGCGTCGCCAAGGAGTGGCTGAACGGCGCGGTGGTGCGCGAACTGCCCGTGCCCGCTGACGCCCACCCGAGCACCAGGATCGTCTCGGTGAACGGGATCAACGCGCGCGGCGACATCGTGGGAACGGCGCGGACCTCCTACGAGGAGGACGACCAGCTCCGGGGGAAGACCTTTCCGGTCGTCTGGCCCGCCGGGGGCGGGTACCCGCCGTACAGCCTGCAGGTGTGGACGGAGGACGACCACACGGTCGGCACGACCGCGAGCGGCATCGACGACCGCGGGCGGGTCGTCGGCCACGAGGACCGCAGCTACCGCGACTGGCAGGAGCGCAAGCCGGCCGTCTGGAAGAAGCCGTACGACGCCCTGCCGAACGACCCCGGCCGGGTCAAGGGCTTCGAGCAGGTGACCTTCGACGGGCTCAGCCCGGCCACGAACGTGGTCGTCGGCTCGGCCGTCACCTTCGTCGAGGGCTACCCCAACCACCTCCACGCCGCGTACTGGCCGGGCACGGGAGCCCCTCTGGCCCTCCCCCACCCCGCCGGCACCGGCCCCGACTCGCGCAGCTCGGCGTACGCGGCCTCGGACGACGACCGGGTGGGCGGGAACTTCTACGACTGGGAGACGATGAAGGGTTCCGCCGTCGTGTGGACCTGCGCGAGCAAGCAGGCGTACACGCCGCAGGGTTGACCCCGTCACGGGCATGGTGATCTCGGCGCCCGCGCGCTATCGATGCCCCCATGACGGACGAGACCCCGCGCGGGCTGCCCGCGCCCCCGCCGCTCGGCGCGGCCGCCCTGCCCCCCGGCACCTACGGGGGGCGGGTGGTCCTCGTGACCGGCGGCGGGACCGGGCTGGGCAAGGCCATCGCCGCCGAGTTCGCGCGGCTCGGCGCGGATCTGGTGATCGCCGGCCGGCGCGCCGAGCAGCTGAAGGCGGCGCGGGAGGAGTTGGCGGCCGTCCCCGGCGCGGGCCGGGTGACGGCCGCCGTCTGCGACATCCGGGACCCGGAGCGGATCGCGGAGGTCTTCGACGCGGCGCAGGCGGCGCTCGGCCTGCCGGACGTCCTGGTCAACAACGCGGCCGCCAACTTCCCCTCCCCCGCGGAGGACCTGTCGCCGAACGCCTGGCGGGCGGTCGTCGACATCACCCTGACCGGCACCTGGTTCATGACGCGCGAGTTCGCCCGCCGCCACCTCGGCGCCGGCACGCCCGGGTCCATCGTGAACATCGGCGCCTCGTACGCCTGGACCGGCGGGCCGGGCTTCGCCCACAGCGCGGCGGCCAAGGCCGGCGTCAAGAACCTGGTGGAGACCCTCGCCGTCGAGTGGGGCCCCTACGGCATCCAGGTCAACGGGCTGGTCCCGGGCCTGTTCCCGCACGCCGACATGAGCGCGGACGTCCGCGGCGGCCTGGAGCGCGCCGCGCCCGACGCGAAGGACGCGCGCCAGCCCGCCCTGCGCGTCGGCGCCCCGCGCGAACTCGGCTGGGCGGCCACCTTCCTGGCCTCTCCGTACGCCCGGTTCATCACCGGGCACACGCTGGTGGTCGACGGGGCGAACTGGCAGCGCCGCTCTCTGGTCAACCCGGAGGTGGTCCCGGTCCGCACCCAGCTGGGCCGGGGCCCGTTCGCCCCCTGAGCGCCGGTTGTCAGTGCCCGGTGCGAAGATCGCCGCATGTCTCTCGCCGAACTGACCCTGGACCACTGGCGTTCGCTCGACCGGGCCGCCGCCGGGCGCCTGGCCCGCGAGGCCGCCGATCAGGCGGGCGGCCGCGTGGTGCTGCTCGACACCGTCGACCACCTCGGCGCGCCGCTGCACCGCGTCCGCATCGAGCGCGAGGGGCAGGAATTCGCCCTCGTACCCGGCGGACGGGTACGGCTCGGGTTCGACCTGGACGCCTGGGAGCCGACCGCCGCGCAGATCGCCGACCACGAGGAGAGCCGGGCGGAGGGGTACGGCTACGAACTCCCCCTGAAGGACTATCTCGCCGAGGTGCTCAGCCCGGTGCGCACCGCGACGGCGCCCACCGTGCTCATGGCGGTGCGGGACGAGACGCTGACCGAGTGCCCGGACGCGATGGCGGACGTGCTCGCGGCGCGCGGGCTGCGGATGCCGAGCGCCGACGAGTGGGAGCACGCCTGCGGGGCCGGGGCGGCCACCCTGTTCCGCTGGGGGAACGAGTGCCCGCTGGACGAGCCCTCGTACGGGGGCGGCGGTGGCGTGCGGCACGAACCGAACGCCTTCGGGCTGCACATCGCGTACGACAGCTACGCCACGGAGCTGAGCGGCGACCGGACGGCGGTGCACGGCGGCGACGGCGGCGAGGCCGTCTGCGGCGGATACGGCGCCCTCCTGGCGTGGCTGCCGCTGGCCACCGCCAACCGCAACCCGTCCATGGCGGAGTTCGTGTACGGGCCGGACGGCGCGGGGATGGGCGAGGAGTTCTCGACCCGGCCGGTGTTCAGCCTCCGGTGAAGTGCGGCGGGCGGCGGGCCGCCTTGGCGCCGTAGCCCTCGCGGCAGTCCTCGGAGGTGAGGGTCATGGCCGCCGTCATCGCCACGCGGTCGAGGGCGGGGGCGAGGGCGGCGTCCGCGTAGGCGTCGATCGCGCGCTTGATGCCCTGCACGGCGAGCGGGGCGTTGGCCGCGATCTCCGCCGCCACCGCGCGGGCCGAACCCTCCAGTTCGGCCGGGGGGACGAGCAGTTGGACCAGGTTCAGCCGGTGCGCCGTCTCCGCGTCGATGCGGCGCCCGGTCAGCGCCAGGAACTTGGCCCACCCCGCGCCCGCCTCGCGGGCGATCCGCAGATCGCCGCCCGCGTCCACCGCCACGCCCAGCTGCGCCTCGGGCAGGGCGAAGACGGCGTCCTCGGCGGCGACGCGGAAGTCGGCCATCAGGGCCAGTTCGAAGCCGAAGCCGAGGCAGTGGCCCTGTACGGCGGCCACCACCGGCTGCGGCAGACGCGAGAGCACGGCGAAGCGCTCGTGCACCCAGCGGATGCCCTCGTAGTAGTTGCGGGTCCGCTCGGCGGTCGTGGCGCCCGTGATGGCGCCGCCGGGGGCCTTCACGTCGATGCCCGCGCAGAAGGCGCGGCCCTCGGCCCGCAGCAGCACCACCCGTACCCCCGGATCGAAGCGGATCCGGTCCGCGAGCAGGCCCAGCTGGCGCGTGGACTCCCAGCTCCAGCCGTTGAGCCGGTCGGGGCGGCAGAGGGTGAGGACCGCGATGCCGTCCTCGGTGTCGAGCCGGATGCGCTCCTCACCCTCCGCGACCTCGGTGCCGATGGTGTCGATCACGAAACCCCTCCTTCTGACGATCCGTCAGAATAGGGGGTCGGGCTCAGCGGGAGAAGACCTCGAAGGTCACCGCCGGGCGGCCGCCGAACCGCGGCGCCGCCTGCTGGGCGTAGCCGGTGAGGAAGCCGCGCACGTACTCCTCGGGGTCCTGGTCGGTGAGGACCTCGATGTACGCCTTGTGCTCCATCAGCGATTTGATCGAACGCTCCAGTCCGGGACCGGCGTCCACCGCGTGCGTGGGCGTCGAGGACCCGGCCACCGCGACCCAGCGCACCCCGTTCCAGGGCTCAAGGCCCTGCTCGGAGATGAGCTCGGGGAAGATCCACCGGTTGCCGGCGTCGGCGGCGGCGTCCAGGGCGGCCCGGCCCACGGCCTTGTGGTCGGGGGTGTTCCAGTTGCCCCCGCCGCCCTGGCCGCCCCAGGTGTCGCGGTGGTTGAGGGTGATGAGCAGTTCGGGGCGGTGCCGGCGAATGGCGGCCGCGATGTCCCGGCGCAGGTCCAGGCCGTACTCCACGACGCCGTCGCGGTAGTCGAGGAACTCCACCGCGGAGACCCCGACGACCGCGGCGCTCGCGCGCTGCTCGGCCTCACGCAGCGGGGCGCACTCCTCGGGCGGGATCGTGTCGATGCCGGCCTCGCCGCGGGTGGCCAGGAGGTAGACGACCTCACGGCCGCCGTCCGTCCAGTGGGCGATCGCCCCGGCTCCGCCGTACTCCAGATCGTCGGGGTGGGCGACCACCGCGAGGGCGCGCTGCCAGTCGGCGGGCATCGGCTCCAAGGGCGCGGGCTGATCCAGTTGTTCGGTCATGCCCGCACCATAGACGCCCGGCACCGGACGCCCGCGTTCCGCGGGCCGAGTCCTAGACCTCGTCGCGTACGAGGGCCAGCAGGCGGTCCAGGACGCGGGTGCCGCCGGCGCGGACCCCGTCGTGTTCGAACTCGTCCGTCACCCAGGTGCGCAGGCCCCGGATCCGCGCGGCCGTCTCCAGCGAGTGAGCGGTGTCCACGTACAGGTCGTCGTGGTAGACCGCGGCGGCCACCGGGACCGTGTTGGCGGCGAGCCGGGCCGGGTCGTACAGGGGTGTCCAGCCGGTACGGGCGGCCAGCAGCTCGGCTGTCTCGCGCAGCGGGGCCAGCGCCGGGTCCGAGGCGAACTGCCACGGGTGGACGGTCTCGCCGGTGAACAGCACGGGCGCGTCGCCCGCGAGGGCCTTCGCGGCGTCGAAGGCGGGGTGGCCCGCGCGGACCCGCTCGGCCGCCCACGCGGTGGGCGTGGCCGGGTCCTGGGCGTAGATGGCCTCGTGGAGCAGGGCGTACAAGGGGTGCGCGGCGAAGGAGAGCAGCCCCTGCACCTGTTCCAGGAAGGCGTCGCAGAGGGCCGGGCCCGCCGGGGTCGGCACGAAGGCGTCCTCCAGCAGGTGGTGCAGTCGGTGGCTGCCGTCGCCGGTGCCGAGCAGGATGCCGAGGGACTGGAAGGCCGGGGCGGTGAGGCGGTGGCCACCGGGGAGGCCGGCCGGGCGCTCCACGAGGTGGGCGGCGATGCGCCGGGCCCGCTCGACGTCCATCGGGTAGCGGGCGTAGTGGGCCAGGTTCTTGCGTTCCATGCGGGGGTAGGCGGCCTCGTACACCTCGTCGGCGGTGGCGGTCAGGGCGGGCAGACCGCCGGTGATCAGGGCGGCGGTCAGGCCTTCGGGGGCGGTGGAGAGGTAGTGGGTGGTGCAGAAGCCGCCGAAGCTCTGCCCGAGCACGGTCCAGGGGGCGCCGCCGGTCAGGCCGGGGCGGATGGCCTCGGCGTCGCGCACGATGGAGTCCGCGCGGAAGTGGGCGAGGTATTCGGCCTGCTGCGCGGGCGTGCCGCGCAGGGGCAGGGTCTGACGGTTCGCCGGGGTGGAGCTGCCCGTGCCGCGCTGGTCGAGCAGGAGGACGCGGTACTCGGTGAGGGCCCGCTCCAGCCAGGCCTGCCGGCCGGTGAAGCGGCGCGCGCCGAAGCCGGGACCGCCCTCCAGGTACAGCAGCCAGGGCAGGGTCCGCGGATCCTTGCCGGTGGCGACGGCCTCGCGGGCGTACAGCTCGATGCGCTCCCCGTCCGGGCGCGCGTGGTCGAGCGGGACGCTGAAGCGGTGGTCGGTGAGGACGACACCGGGCTGACGGTAGCTGCGGTCGATGGTCACGAACGGCCCCTGGGAGTGCGGCGGCCCCGGTCGGATCGCGACCGGTGGCACGGGATCGGCGGCCCGGCCGAGTCTAGTACCGGCCCGCCGCGCACACCGGCCCCCGCCTGCGGCTGCGGCGGGCGGGGGCCGGATGGCGGAGGTACGGCTAGAACTCGACCACCGAGCGGAGGACCTCCCCGCGGTGCATGCGGGTGAAGGCCTCTTCCACGGCGTCCAGGGGGATGGTCTCGGAGACGAAGGCGTCCAGGTCGAGGCGGCCCTGGAGATAGAGGTCGATGAGGAGGGGGAAGTCCCGCTCGGGCAGGCAGTCCCCGTACCAGGAGGACTTGAGGGCGCCGCCGCGGCCGAAGACGTCGAGCAGCGGGAGTTCGAGCTTCATCTCGGGGGTCGGCACGCCGACCAGGACCACGGTGCCGGCGAGGTCGCGGGCGTAGAAGGCCTGCTGGTAGGTCTCGGGACGGCCCACGGCGTCGATGACCACGTCGGCGCCGTTTCCGCCGGTGAGGGCCTGGACGGCCTTGACCACGTCCTCCGTACGGCCGTTGACGGTGTGGGTGGCCCCGAGGCCCCTCGCCCACTCCAGCTTCCGGTCGTCGAGGTCTACGGCGATGATCCGCCCCGCCCCGGCCAGGCGGGCGCCGGCCACGGCCGCGTTGCCCACGCCACCGCAGCCGATGACCGCGACGGAGTCGCCGCGTCCGACGTTGCCGGTGTTCAGCGCGGCGCCGAGGCCGGCCATCACCCCGCAGCCGAGGAGTCCGGCGGCGGCCGGGGAGGCCGCCGGGTCGACCTTGGTGCACTGGCCGGCCGCGACCAGCGTCTTCTCGGCGAACGCGCCGATGCCGAGCGCCGGGGAGAGCGGGGTGCCGTCCTCCAGGGTCATCGGCTGCGTCGCGTTGTGCGTGTCGAAGCAGTACCAGGGGCGGCCGCGCTTGCAGGCCCGGCAGGTGCCGCACACGGCGCGCCAGTTGAGGACGACGAAATCGCCGGGCGCGACGGAGGTGACGTCAGGGCCGACGGATTCGACGATTCCGGCGGCCTCGTGGCCGAGCAGGAAGGGGAACTCGTCGTTGATGCCGCCCTCGCGGTAGTGCAGGTCGGTGTGGCAGACCCCGCAGGCCTGGACCTTGACCAGGGCCTCGCCGGGTCCCGGGTCGGGCACGAGGATCGTCGTCGTCTCCACCGGTGCGCCCTTGCTCCGGGCGATGACCCCTCGTACGCGATGCGTCACGTCGTACCCCGCTCTGGTCGGTTCTGTCTGGATCAACGAACGTACACGGACGCGGCGGTGGAAGGGAGCCGTGTCACTCCGTGGAACTCGCGGTGGCGAGTTCCGGCGGTACGGCGGCGCGAAGTGCCGCTGCGAACGCGGCCACGGCCGGGTGGGCGGCGGCGCCGCTGCGGAACGCGACCATGGTGCGGCGCTCCATGAGGAGCCGGGTGAGGGAGACGGCCGGATCGGCGGGGCCGCCCGTGACCCCGAGGTGCGGGACGACGGCGACGCCCTGACCGGCCGCCACCAGGGCGAGCACGGCGGGGAACTCGTCGACCCGGTGACGGATCCGCGGGGTGAACCCGGCGGCCTGGCAGGCCCGGACGGCCATCGCGTGACACAGGGTGCCGTGGGTGGCGGTGATCCAGGGGGCGGCGGCGTACGCCCGCAGGACCGCGCCCTGGTCGGGGCCCGGGTCGGGGGCCCGCGCGGGAGCGGTCACCGGCGCGGGGGCGACGGGCGCGGGAACGGCGACGGGCGCGGCGGCGGCCAGGTACATCGACTCGCGGTACAGGGGCCGTGTGGCGAGCCCCGGCTCCTGCGGCGCGGGGACGAAGTCGTACTCGTGGACCAGGGCCACGTCCAGGTCCCCGGCGCGCAGTGCGTGCGCGACCGCCGCCGGGTCGGTCTCCGAAACCATCGGCTCCAGCCCCGGATGGCGCCGGGCCAAGGACACCAGGGCGGCGGGGACGATGGCCCGGGTGGCGGTGGGGAAGGCCCCGATGCGCAGGACCCCGGCCAGGCCGCTGCGCGCGTCGGCGAGATCGGCGGCGGCCTCCTCCAGCCGCTCCAGCACGGCTTCGGCGTGCCGGACCAGGTTCTGCCCGGCGGGGGTGAGCCGGACGCGGCGGCCGGTGCGTTCGAGGAGCGGCAGGCCCGCCTCGCGTTCGAGGACGGAGAGTTGCTGGGACACCGCCGAAGGGCTGAAGGCGAGGGCCTCGGCCACGGCGGCGATGGTTCCGCGGCGGGCGAGTTCGCGCAGCAGGCGCAGACGTCGTACGTCGAGCATCGGCTCAGCTTACGGGTTGGGTAAGAAACGCGAACTGGATTTGATGCTCGGGGCGGATGAAGCTCGGTGACATGGCACAGGACCTCTCCCTCCACGGGATTCACGTACCGCTCGTCACCCCCTTCACCGGCGCCGGGGACGTCTGTGCCGACGCCCTGGAGGCGCTCGCCCACCAGGTGCTCGACGAGGGCGCCACCGGGATCGTCGCCCTCGGCACCACCGGTGAGGCCGCCGCCCTCGACGAGGCGGAGCGCGACCTCGTCACCGGCGTTTGCGCCCGGGTCTGCCGGGAGCGGGGGGCGATGCTGACCGTGGGCGCCGGGGCGAGCGGCACCCGGGCCGCCGGAGAGGCGCTGGGCCGGCTGGCGCGGTGGCCCGAGGTGCGGGCGGCGCTGGTGACCCCGCCCGCGTTCGTCCGGCCCGGGGCCGCGGGGGTGCTGGCGCACTTCGCGCGGCTGGCCGAGGCGAGCCCCGTACCGCTGGTCGTCTACCACATCCCGTACCGGACCGGTCAGCCCCTGGACGCGCCCACCCTGCGGGCGCTCGGGGCGCTGCCGGGGGTGGCCGGGATGAAGTACGCGGGCGGCGGGGTCGGCGAGGAGGCGGTGGCGCTGCTCGGCGACCTGCCGCAGGGGTTCGCGGTGCTGGCGGGCGACGACCTGTACGTGTCCGCGCTGCTGGCGCTCGGTGCGACGGGCGGGGTCCTGGCCTCGGCGCACCTGGCGACGGCGCGGTACGCGGATCTGGCGGCGGCCTGGCGGGACGGGGACGTACCGCGGGCGCGGGCCCTGGGCCACGGCCTGGCCCGGCTCTCGGCGGCGCTCTTCGCCGAACCGAATCCGGCGGTGGTCAAGGGCGTGCTGCACGCCCGGGGCCGGATCCCGACGCCGGACGTACGGCTGCCGCTGCTGCCGGCGGGCGCGGCGGCGGTGTCGGCGGCGCTGGAACGGCTGGCGGAGGTCGGGTAGCCCCCGTCGCCGCGGCGGATGTGCCGGAACCACCCCCCGTGGGCGGTTCGCAAACAACGGGCGAGATGCCCGAATCGGGCGGGGGAACGGGCGACTTGTCCGTTTCCCGGAAAGGGTTCCGGAACCCGTGATGTGGGTCACTCGAATAGGAGCAACATCATTAATCCGGAACGAGCGATTCCCTTTTACCGGAAAGGAATTTCGGCATTCCCGGAAGGCGCCCCCAAGGTCGTCTCCGACCCCGAAACCGGCAAGTCGATCACCCGGGGGAATTCGAGCCTTGTTCCCGCCCGGCGGACTCGCTTACCTTCACGTCATTCCCAGCGGGCAGCCGCCGAAACCGGCGGCCGCCAGGGATCCCCCGCACCCCCACGTGAGGAATTCCGCCATGCCCGGACTCGGTAAGCACCGTCGGCCCAAGCAGCGCCCGATCACCCGCAAGCTGGCCTTCGCCGGCACCGGCGGCGCCGCCCTCGCCCTGCCGCTGATCAGCGCGACCACGGCCGGAGCGGCCGTCACCCAGCCGGCCGCGGCACCCGTCGCCAAGACCGTCGCGCTGCCCGCCGTCAAGCCGGCGGTGGAAAAGGCGGCGCTCCCGCTGACCTATTCCGTGACCGTGGGCGACACCCTTTCGAAGATCGCCGTCGAGCACGCCGTGAGCGGCGGCTGGCAGGCCCTGTACGAGGCCAACCGGAACGCCATCGGGTCCAATCCCGCGATCATCCGTCCCGGGCTCAAGCTGAGCATCGGCGCGGCGGCGAAGGCTGCCGCCGCGAAGGCGACGGGAGTGAAGGCGGCCGCGGCGGTCACGACCGCCACCACGTACGCGAACAACCTCGACGGCTGGATCCGGCAGTCGCTGGACGTCATGGCCCGGCACGGAATCCCCGGCAGCTACAACGGAATTCACCGCAATGTGATGCGGGAGTCCTCGGGCAACCCGATGGCCATCAACAACTGGGACTCCAACGCCGCGGCGGGCATTCCCTCCAAGGGCCTGCTCCAGGTCATCGACCCGACCTTCCGCGCCTACCACGTGCCCGGAACCTCCCTGGACTCTTACGACCCGGTCGCCAACATCACGGCCGCCTGCAACTACGCGGCGGCCCGCTACGGCTCGATCGACAACGTCAACGGCGCCTACTAGGAGCCCCGGAGGGCCGCCCCGGAGCGGGCCCTGGGGGTGTCCGCAAAGTCCCGCCTGCCCCGCGGCCCCCGGCACGCGCTCTCGCCGCACCGGACCCCGCGGGCCCGCCCCGCGGGCGGACGCCGCCACTTCACGGACACCCCCTAGAGCCAGCCCTGGCGGCGGGCCGCACGGACGGCCTCCATCCGGTTGCGGGTGCCCGTCTTGCCGATGGCCGAGGACAGGTAGTTCCGTACCGTCGACTCCGACAGATGGACCCTGGCCGCGATGTCGGCCACGGTCGCCCCGTCGACCGCCGCGACCAGCACGTCGGCCTCGCGCGCGGTCAGTGGACTCGGTCCGGCGCTGAGCGCGGCCGCGGCGAGCGCGGGGTCGATCACGGTCTCCCCCGCGAGCACCCGCCGTATCGCGGCTGCCAGTTCCTCCACCGGCCCGTCCTTGACCAGGAACCCCGCGGCCCCCGCCTCCATCGCCCGGCGCAGGTAGCCGGGGCGGCCGAAGGTGGTCAGGATCAGCACCCGGCAGTCCGGAAGGCTCGTGCGCAGCTCGGCGGCCGCGTCGAGGCCGCTGCGGCCCGGGAGTTCGATGTCGAGCAGGGCCACGTCCGGCCGCGCCTCGACAGCGGCGGGCACGATCTCGTCCCCGGCGCCGACCTGCGCCACGACTTCGATGTCCTCCTCCAGCCCGAGCAGCAGGGCCAGCGCGCCGCGCATCATGCCCTGGTCCTCCGCGAGCAGGACCTTGATCATCGACTCTCCTCGTTCTCCGCGTTCTCCACCGGGAGCTCGGCCGTGACCCGGAACCCCCGCCCCGGGCCGGGGACCGGGCCGCCGGCGAGGGTGCCGCCCGCCGCGGCGAGCCGTTCCGTCAGGCCGGTCAGTCCACTGCCCGGCGGGGTCGAGCCTACGCCGTTCCCGTTGTCGGTGATCACCAGGTGGACCCGTTCGCCCGTGCTCCGCACCTCGATCTCGCACGTGGTCGCACCGCTGTGGCGGATGGCGTTGGTGGCGCCCTCGCGCACCACCCAGCCCAGCAGCGCCGCCGCCTGCGGGGGCAGCGGGGGCCCGGACTGCCGTACGACGGGCTCGATCCCGGCGGCGGTCAGCGCGCCGCGGGCCCGGTCCAGCTCCGCGGCGAGGCTGGTCTCGCGGTAGCCGGTGACGGCTTCCCGGATCTCGGTGAGCGCCTGCCGGCCGACCGCCTCGATGTCGGCGATCTGGCCCAGGGCGGCGTCCATGTCCCGGGGGGCGACCCGCCGGGCCGCCTCCGATTTCACGACGATCACCGACAGGGTGTGGCCGAGCAGGTCGTGCAGATCCCGGGAGAAGCGCAGCCGCTCCTGGTCCACGGCGGCCCGGGCCAGCTCCTGCCGGGTCTCGCGCAGTTCCTTGACCGTCTCGGACAGGGCGAGGATGGCCGCGGTGACCATGCCGGAGACCAGGGTCCCGTAGGCGATGCCGAGGGTGTCCCAGCCCTCGTCGAGTCCCGCGACCGCCCCGGCGAGGGCGGTGACGACGAACATCACCGGGCCCAGCATGCGGCCGCGGATCACCGCTCCGGTGGCCAGGCCCCACAGCGGGAAGAACAGCAGCCAGTTGCCCCCGTACGCCAGGGCGAGGGCGCAGGTGACCGCGCCGAGTGCGGCCAGGCACCAGCGGGTGCCCGCGGCCTCCCGGGCCCGCCGGTCGAAGGCGCGGAACACCAGGGTGACGTAGAGGGAGTTGAACAGCAGAAGGCCCAGAACACCGATCCAGGGGTTGGGGGTCTCCCCCTTGATGACGTTGGAGATGGCCCCCATGCCCAGCAGCAGCCACGGCAGCAGTGCGAAGGGGTTGGAGGGGGCCATCGGGCCGCACCCGTGGTCCGGGGCCTCGCCACGTGCCTTGCGCAGCTTCTCCCGCACCCGCCATTCGGCTTTGCGGACCTCCCAGTCGGCCTTGCGCGCCGCCCTGTTCCTGCGCCAGTCCTGAATCTTCGCGCCCATTTCCCGCTCCATGCGTTACACCGTCCTCGCGGACCGACGGTACGAGAGCACCGCGTACGTACCGAACAGCAGGGCCCATACGGCGAGCACCGCGACCGCGGCCGGGCCGGGGGCCGCGCCCGCGGCGAGGGACTGGCCGATCTCGGCGAAGCGGCGGGTCGGGGTGAAACCGGACAGGGAGCGCAGCCATTGCGGGAACAGCTCGGTCGGGAACCAGAGTCCGCCGACGATGGAGAGCGCGAGGCTGCACCCGACGTTGACCACGCCGGTGGTCTGGGCGGTCAGCCGGTAGCCGTTGCCGATGCCGAGCAGGGTGAAGGGGAGCGCGCCGAGCCACAGGACGAGGGCGACCGCGGCCCACTGCCAGGCCTCCAGCCGGATCCCGTTGACGAACGCGCCGGCCGCCAGCACGGCGGCCACGGCGGGCAGCACGGTCACCGAGCCGGTCAGGGCCCGGCCGATCACGACCTGGCGCGGGGTCATCGGGGTCACCCGCAGCTGCCGCAGCCAGCCGATGCCCTTGTCCTCGGCGACGCCGGTCCCGGTCCCCAGGGCCGCGCCCAGCGCCCCGTAGGCGGCCATGGCCACCATGGACGCCGTCTTCCAGTCGCCGGTGTCGGCGCCGGACCCGATGTTGGTGAAGAGCAGGTACATCAGCACCGGCATGCCGATGCCGAAGACGACGAACGAGGTGTCGCGCAGGGTCCGGCGGACTTCCAGACGGACGTAGGCGGTGATCATCGGGCGCTCCCGGCGGAGATGGTGTCGGTGCGGCTGTCGGTGACGCCGCCGGTGAGGGCGTCGGTGCGGCCGTCGGTGAGGGCGAGGAACGCGTCGTCCAGCGAGGGGGCGGTGACCTCGATCCCCCGGACCGCGCCGAGGCCCGCGAGGGCGACGACCGTCGCGTCCGGGTCCTCCGTGCGCAACCGCGCGCGGTCCCCCCGTACCTCCACGGAGACCACCCCGGGCAGCTCGCCGAGGCCCTCGGTGGGGCGCCCGGCCAGGTCGACGGAGACCAGTGCGCCGCCGGCGGCCCGGCGCAGCTGATCGCCGGTGCCGTCGGCGACGATCCGGCCGGAGTCGACGACCACGATGCGGTCGGCGTGGGCGTCGGCCTCCTCCAGGTAGTGGGTGGAGAAGAGGACGGTGTTGCCGCGCCGGGCGTAGCCGCGCATGGACTCCCAGAAGGCGCGGCGGGCCTCCACGTCGAGGGCGGCGGTCGGCTCGTCGAGCACGATGAGCTCCGGGTTCCCGGCGAGGGCGACGGCGAAGCGGACGCGCTGGGCCTGTCCGCCGGAGAGCCGGTCGATGCGGCGGCCGGCGACCTCGGTGAGTCCGGCGAGCTCCAGCGCCTCGGCGACGGGCATCGGAGCGGGGTGGGTGCGGGCCACGAAGCCGATGAGCTCGCGCACGGTGATGCGCGGTACGGCGCGTCCCTCCTGGAGCATGGCGCCGACCCGGCCGGCCCGGACCGCCCGGTCGGGGGTCTCGCCGAAGAGCCGTACGCTGCCCGCGTCGGGCTCTTCGAGCCCGAGCAGCAGGCCGATGGCGGTGGACTTGCCGGCGCCGTTGCGGCCGAGCAGGGCGACCGTCTCGCCGCGCCGGACGTCGAGGTCGATGCCGGCGACGGCGCGGACGGCTCCGAAGGACTTGGCCGCGTGCCGGAAGCGGATCGCGGGCTCTTCGTGCGGTGGCGGCTCGGTCCGTGTCCCGGGGGCCGTCCGTGTCGTCTTCGTCATGCCCACCACGTTATGAACCGGAGCGGGCCCCCCGGCAGATCCGCATGTACGGACCCCACCAGTACAAATGTCCCGGCCCGCGGTGCGGCGGGGTGCTCACGCGGCCGTCCGGAGCCGGGACCGGCCCGCGCGGGCGCGCAGCAGGGTGCGCACGGGGGCGGCCAGGCCGTAGCCGACGTCCTTGCGCAGCGCCCGGGCTCCGGCCCTTTCCACGGCGGCGAGTTGGTGTCCCATCAGCTCCGTCATCGCGGCGATCACGGGGCGCAGGCCCGGCTCGACGAGGCCGAGGATGCCGTGGGTGTCGTCGAGGGCCTTGCGGGCGCGCCGTGTCTCGTCGGCGAGGAGCGCGCGTACGGCCGGGGTGTCGCGGCCCCGTTCGAGGTCGGCCCGGGTGACGGAGTGCTCGGCGAGGCGGGCGCGCGGCAGGCACAGCCGGCCGTCCGCGAGGTCTCCGGCCAGGTCCGCGAGGAAGTCGACCCGCTGGGCGGCGTCCACGAACCGCCGCCACCCGGCGGCCTGTTCCTCGTCGGGCCCGCCCCGGTACTGGAGCCCGGTGAAGACCAGTACCCCGGGCCAGGCGTAGGCATCGAGGTAGGCCTGGAAGTCCTCTTCGGTGTCGAATCCCTCGAAGCCGGCCTCGGCGGTGGCGGCGCCCTCCAGGAACCGGGAGACCCAGTGCACGGGCAGCCCGCGGGTGGCGACGGCGTGGGCGTACGCGCGGATCAGCGGGTCGGGGCCGTCACCCGTCGCCAGGGCCGTCTCCACCTGCCCGGTGAGCGCGGCCAGACCGGCGGAGCGCTCCTGCGCGGTGCCGGTCTCGGCCACGTCGTCGACGAGGTTCATGAAGGCCACCCCCGCCGTCAGCCAGGGCACCAACGGCGGCGCGGCGAGCAGGCGCAGCGTCACGTACGGGGCCGGCTCGCGGCGCAGGACCCGGCGGGCGACGTGCGTGTAGTCCTCGCGCAGCCGGGGGCCGGTGATTCCGGCCGCCGTGAGGGTGGTGCGCCAGCTGGGCATGGTGGTGTTGCTCCTCGAACCGAACCGTGAAGGGCCGTTGACCGTACGGGTACACGATGTCAGGAGCGGTAGACCTTCTTCACCTTGCCCTGGGTGTCCGCGTAGACGTACCCGCCCTGGCCGTACTCGTCGGTGAGGTAGGGCCGCATGGACGGGGTGTTGTCGAGGAGCCAGGGCTCGACGATGACGTAGCGGGAGGTCGGGTTGGCCACCCCGAGCTCCTGCTTGGCCTGGTCGAGGAGGCCGGGCAGGGCGTCCCAGTTGACGGTCGCCATGTCGATCAGGGGCTCGTCCGCCTTGATGGTGCTGCCGGGACCGGTGCGCTTCGCCTCGCCGTCGCGGTACTGGTAGCGGTCGTAGGTCTTGGCTCCGGGGGCGGTGGGGATGGAGGCGAGCACGTACTCCTCGTAGATGTTCATCTCCACGAACTGGGTGGTGCCCGTCTTCTGCTTGAAGGCATCGATCGCGGTGCGCACGTTGGCGGGGGTGAGCAGGCTGCCCTTGGGGGCGGTCTGGCTGCCGGCCGACTTGGCCGGGCTCTGCTGCGGCCGGGGGGTGGAGGGGCCGGCGCTCGCGCTGGCGCCGCCGCCCTTGGCCTCGCCGCTGCCGCCCTTGTCGCCCAAGTCGCCGCCGGGGAACCACTGGGCGAAGCCGATCGCGCCGCCGGCCAGGACCAGCGCGACGAGGGCGGCGAGCAGCACCGGGCGGCGGCGCGGGGCCCGCGTCGCGGGGACGGGAGCGGTGACCGAGTACGGGGAGCCGCCACCGGGGGTGAACGGCGCCGAGGGCGCGTAGGGATGGGGGATCTGCGGTTGCTGCGCGGGCCGGGTCGGGCCGGCGCCGAGGCCGCCGCCGAGGCCCGGCGGCGGGGTCGGCGGCCCGTACTGGCCCAGGACCGTGGCCGCCGGGGCGGACGGGGCCGACGGGGTGGCGCCGGCCAGAGCACTGCTCGCGTCCCGGAGCAGTTGTTCCAGCTGCGCCGCGTCGGGGCGTACGGACAGGTCGCGCACGAGCAGCCGTTCCAGTACGGGCCCCAGCGGACCGGAGCGCGCCGGGGCCGGGATCGGCTCGTCGAGGACGGCGACGACGGTGGCCAGCGTGGTGGCCCGGCGCAGCGGGTGGGCCCCCTCCGCGGCCACGTAGAGCAGCATGCCGAGCGACCACAGGTCGGAGGCGGCGAGACCCTCCTCGCCGCGGGCCCGCTCCGGGGCGATGTACTCCGGCGAGCCGATGAGCACGCCGGTGGAGGTGAGGGCGGTCGAGTCGTGCAGGGCCGCGATGCCGAAGTCGGTGAGCACGGCGGAGCCGTCGGGGCGCAGCAGCACGTTGGCCGGCTTCACGTCGCGGTGGAGGACCCCTTCGGCGTGGGCGGCCCGCAGCGCGGACAGCACGTCGAGGCCGAGCCGCAGCACGTCGGCGACGGGCATCGGCCCCGACTCCAGCCTGTCGTGCAGGGAGCCGCCCTTGACCAGCTCCATCACGATCCACGGATGACCGTCCGTGCCGGCGGCGTGCTCGACGATGTGGTGGATCGTCACCACGTGCGGGTGAGCCAGCCGGGCGAGCGCGCGGGCCTCGCGGATGGCGCGTTCGCGCAGCTGTTCGGTGAGCCCGGGCTGGGCGGCGGCGGTCGCCGGGTCCGGCGGGCGCACCTCTTTCAGGGCGACGTCACGGTGCAGTGCGATGTCGCGGGCGCGCCACACCGTGCCCATACCGCCGGCGCCCAGCGGCGCGATCAGTTCGAAGCGGCCGTCGACCAGCTGTCTGCCGGCCTCACTCATGTCCATGGCCGGTCATCGTAGGCGCAGCCACCGTCAGCAGCGTCGGCGGTCCACCGTCACCGTGCCCTGGGCGGTGGACAGGGTGCGGTCGTAGCAGCCGCGTGCCGGGTCCGACCCGTACAGCCGGTAGTGCTCGGTGCTGGTGCCGACCGCGTGCCGCTGCTCGCGCGGGACGTTCGCCGTGTAGCTCGCGTCGCCCGTGTACCGGTCGTCGAGGACGGTACGGTCCACGGTGCGGCCGCCGCGCAGGGTGCTCGTCTCGGCGCGGTCGCCGAGCGAGATGACGGTGCGCAGCCGGTCCCCGGCGCCGAGGGTGGTCTCGCCGTCCATCGTGTACGTGCGCGCGGTGCGGACGGTGGCGGGGCCGCGGGTGACGCTCTCCTCGTCGGTCCACGTGGCCGTCAGAGCGTCCTGGTTCTCGCCCTCCGTCCAGCGGTGCACGGAGGTGTTGTGGACGGCGCGGGTGACGGTGGTGGTGACCCGGCCGTGTGAGGTGTCGAGCCGGCCGGCCACGGTGAGCCGGTGGCCGCCCTCGGTGTCGAGGCGGTGCTGCGCGGCGGGGGTTCCGGGCACGGCGGGCGTCCAGCGGCTGGAGTTGGCCGGTTCGCCCTCCTCGTGGCGGGTGAGGGAACCGGTGACCACGGCGCGGCCCTCGTCCTGCCAGAGGAGCAGGTTCGCCGGGGTGCTCCAGCCGCTCTGCCCGGCCGGGACGCCGGCGACGCCGACCTCGATCCGGTGCGGGCGGCCGTCGTTGAGGAGGGCGGCGTACGGGGTGAGGTCGTACACGATCGGCTGGACGTCGAAGGCGCGGGGCGCGGGGGTGACGTACCAGAGGAACGGGTTCGACCAGCCGCCGGTCCACACCGTCGGGAAGGGGGCGGCGATGCCGGCGAGCTGTCCGTCGACGGAGATCCGGACCTCGCGGTAGGGGCCGTCGGCGGCCTTGCAGGAGTACGGGGCGGCGTCGGGGGTGGTCATGTACCAGTACTCCTCGCAGCCGCCGCCGGAGCCGGTGGCGTACACCTCGGCGAGCAGCCGCTCGGTGTTGCGCGGGGTGGTGACCGAGGGGGTGGTGAGCGGCAGGACGCGGTCCGGGGTGTCGGGGGCGGGGACGTGGCGGTCCCGGTCGGCGGCGTAGAAGGTGAGGGTGGCCTTGACGTCGATGACGCCGGTGTAGGTGTCGTCGACGAAGTTGCCGATCAGCATCTCGACGGGCTGCGGCTTGCTCAGGGTGTCGCGGTAGCGGGTGACGTCCTTCTCGACGGACCAGGTGATGCCGTCGGGCGAGGGCTCGGGGGTGGAGGTGCGCAGGATTTCGACGCCGCCGAGGGAGAGGTGGCCCAAGCGGTCGTACTGGCGGCCCTTGACCTTGCCGTCGAGGCGCAGGACGATCTTGGCCCAGCTCCCGCCGCATGCGGCCGGGGGCGCGTAGGTCCCCGCGTAAGGGGTGTAGTCGCTGAACCGGGCCTCGGCGACGGTCACCTCGCAGGAGCGGGTCGCGGGGCGGGCGACGGGCGGGGCGGCGGTGAGGGGATCGTGCCAGTCCGTTCCGAACTCGGCGGGCGGCTCGGCGGCGGCGCCGTGGACCCCGCTCTCGCGCCCGGTCGGGTCGGCGGCGGCCGCGGGTCCCGCGGCGCCGGCCAGGGTGCCCGCGGCGAGCGCGAGCGCGCCGAGCAGGCCCGTGATCCTGTGTCGTGTCATGGCCCCGCAGTGAAGCCCGCCCCAGGGGCCCGGCACCAGGGGTCCCGGCCCGCCCCTGGCCGAATCTCGCCCCCCCGTGACCAGGTCAGGCGGTGGGGACGATGACCGTACCGTCGTCGTCCGCGTGGACCGTGTCCCCCGGGCGGAACGTCACTTCACCGAGGGTGACCGGCTCGTCCACCGTGCCCGCGCCCGTCTTGCCGCTCTTGCGCGGAACCGTGCCCAGTGCCTTGATGCCCAGGTCGAGCCCGCCGAGGGCCACGCTGTCGCGGACCGCGCCGTTGATGATCAGGCCGGCCCAGCCGTTGCGCCGCGCCGCTCCGGCGATGAGGTCGCCGGTGAGGGCGGTGCGCAGGGAGCCGCCGCCGTCCACGACGAGGACCGCGCCGCCACCCGGTGTGTTGACCAGCTCGCGCAGCAGCGCGTTGTCCTCGTGGCAGGTGACGGTCCGCACCGGGCCGGCGAACAGCCGGCGCCCGCCGAACTGGCGGAAGGGCGTGGTGCAGATGGCCAGGCCCTCACCGTGCTCGTCGTACAGGTCGCTGGTGGGAATGGGGGTGACGGGAGTGACAGGGGTGACGCTCATGGGACTCGGGACTCCTCGCAGCTGTACGTCGCGCCGTGCGGCCCGAGCCTAACCGGTGGCCCCGGAGCCGCTCAGTCGCGGGAGTTGCCGAAGAGGATGCGGTAGCCGATGAGCAGGACCAGCGAGCCCGCGATGGCGGAGCCCCAGGTCGCGGGGTCGTAGAAGTCGTGGCCGATCGGCTTGTCGAGGAACTTCGCGGAGAGCCAGCCGCCGATGAAGGCTCCGGCGATGCCGATGAACGTGGTGCCGATCAGCCCGCCGGGGTCACGGCCGGGCAGCAGGACCTTGGCTATGATCCCGGCCAGCAGCCCCAGGACGATCCAGCTGACGATCCCCATGGTCGTTCACTCCGCTTCGTTCGTACGTCGGTGTTCGCGTTCTCATCAGGGAGGACGCGAACACCGGCGAAACGGTTCTCGGCCGCCTCAGACCGGCACCCGGCCGGCCGGTACGGCGGCCGCCGGTACGGTCACCGGTGCGGACGGAGCCACGGACGCGGGTACCGGTGCGGTCGCGGGTGCACAAGCGCGTACGGGTACGGAAGCGGTCGCGGGTACGGAAGCCGGAACGCGTACCGGCGCGGAGGCGGCGGCGGCCGGGGCGGGCGCCGCGTCCGGCGCCGTCCGCGTCAGCAGCAGCACCCCGCGCGCCGCGGCCAGGGCGCCGGCCACGGCGAGCAGGAGCCCCACCGCTCCGCCCTGGAGGCGTTCACCGAGCAGGATCATGCCTATGGCGGCCGCGGCCAGCGGGTTGGCCAGGTTCACCACGGCGAGCGGCGCCCCGAGCCCGCCCCGGTAGGCCCGCTGCGACAGCAGCATCCCGCCGACCGCGAACACCACCACGAGCAGGGCGACGGCGACGACCCGCACGCTGAGCAGGGCCCCGCCGCGCCCGCCCGCGACGGCCACCGTCTGGGTCAGCGCGGAGGCCACGGCGGAGGCCAGCCCGGAGGCCGTCGCGTGGCGCAGCCCCGAGCGCACGTCCCGGCGTACGGTCAGCAGCGTGATCACCGCGAGCGTGGCCCCGGACACGGCCAGCGCTTCGGCCAGGGTGAGCGTGTCGTCGGGGGCCGGCCCCGAGGCGGGGAGCAACAGCAGGCCGAGTCCGACGACGGTGGCCAGGGTGCCCCGCCATTCGGTGGCCGCGACCCGGCGGCCGGCCCCGTGCGCACCCAGCGGGACGGCCGCGACGAGCGTGAGCGCGCCGAGCGGCTGGACCAGGGTGAGCGGCCCGTAGCGCAGGGCGGCCGCGTGCAGCAGCGCGGCGCCGGCGTTGAGACCGGCCGACCACCACCAGGCCCCGTTGCCGAGGAGGGCACCGGCACTGCGGGCCACGGCGGCGCGGGCGAGCCGCTCCTGGGCCACGGCGGCGGCCGCGTACGCCACCGCCGAGGCGAGGCAGAGCAGGACGGCGAGGAGGGTGGCGTTCACCGGCCCGCCCCCACGGTCTCGGCCGGGGCCTTCGCAGCCGCCGGGGGCCGGACGCGTCGCTGCGGGCGCGGCAGGTGCCGTACGACCGCCAACGACCCGGTACGGACCTGCGGACGCGGCACCACCAGCAGGGCCCCGCCGAGCAGGAGGGTGGCCACGATCGCGTCGAGCCAGTAGTGGTTGGCGGTGCCGACGACCACGAACAGGGTCACCAGCGGGTGCAGCAGCCACAGCACGCGCCACCGGGAGCGGGTGGCGGCGATCATGCCGAGCGCCAGCATCAGCGCCCACCCGAAGTGCAGCGAGGGCATCGCGGCGAACTGGTTGGCCATGGTGTCGGTGGTGGGGGCGGCCCGGTACACGGAGGGCCCGTAGACCTGAGCGGTGTCCACCAGGTGCGCGGCGCCGAGCATCCGCGGCGGCGCGAGCGGGAAGGTGAGGTGCAGCACGAGGGCCGCGCCGGTCAGGACGGCGAGTACGCGCCGGGCCCACAGGTAGTGGCCGGGCCTGCGCACGTAGAGCCAGATCAGGAAGAGCACGGTGGCCGGGAAGTGCACGGCCGCGTAGTAGGTGTTCGCCGTGTGCACGAGGGGGTCCCCGTGCAGGAGGAGCCGCTGGATCGCGCCCTCGCCCGGCAGGTGCAGGGCGCG
Organism: Streptomyces sp. NPDC051582; assembly: GCF_040681715.1. Lineage (NCBI taxonomy): Bacteria > Bacillati > Actinomycetota > Actinomycetes > Kitasatosporales > Streptomycetaceae > Streptomyces > Streptomyces sp. NPDC051582. Next base: position 35,251 of record NZ_JBFAZJ010000016.1, on the reverse strand, counting down.
CTCGGCGTCCCAGATCCGGCCCGCGTTGCGGAACGCCTCGTCGGTGCGGTCCGTGGAGAGCATCCGGCCGGCCTTGTAGACGGCGAACAGGCCCGCGACGAGCAGCAGCTCGCGTATGAGTCGGCGCCTCGGACCGGCTGCCGGGCCGTCGGCCGGCCCGCCCGGTGTGGTGTGGGAGCTCATTTCCCCCGCTTCCTTCTCTGTGCTCGCGCGCCGCCCTGTACGCGACATCGACACGCCAGTGTATCGATACATTCGCGTATCGATACGCGGGTGTACCGATACGCTCGCGTTCCCGTACACTTTCCTCACGGATACATCAGCTGCGGAGCCCCCGAGGAGAGCCGCCCACCATGACGTCGACAGCGCCCGCCGCGCGCCGCTCCAAGATCACCCCGGAACGGGTGCAGGAGTTCTACGACGCCGTCCTGGACCAGCTGCGCGAGCACGGGTACGAGGCGCTGACCATGGAAGGCGTCGCCGCCCGGGCCTGCTGCGGCAAGTCGACCCTCTACCGGCAGTGGAAGACCAAGCCCCAGCTGGTCGCGGCCGCCCTGCGCGCGAACCGGCAGGGCACGCTGGCCGCGGTGGACACCGGCACGCTCGCCGGCGACCTGCGCGAGGCGGCCCGGATCGCGGCCGGCAGCTCGGGACGCGATACCCGCCTCACCCAGGCCCTCGGGCACGCCGTGCTCAGCGACGAGGAACTTCAGGCGGCGCTGCGCGAGGCACTGGTCGAGCCGGAACTCGTCGCGTTCGACGCGATGGTGGCCCGGGCCGTGGCGCGCGGCGAGATCGCGGCGGGCCATCCGGCCACGGAGTTCCTGCCGGCGCAGCTGATGGGCGTCCTGCGCATCCGGCCGGTGCTGGAGGGGCGGTACGCGGACGCCGAGTACCTGGTCCGGTTCGTCGACGCGGCCCTGCTGCCCGCCCTGGGCCTGGCCCCCGTCCCCGAACACGCACCCGAAGCCGTGTCTGGGCCAACGCCCGAACCCGCCCCGGCCCGCGAACCCTCGGCCGTCGCGGGTCCGGACCCGGACCCGGCCGGGACCCCCTGAACCGGTGGGCCGCCGTCACCGATGACCGACTGGCGACCCGCCCGCGCTGCCTCGTGGGGACGGCGGCAGCGCGCCACCCGGACGGGGCGGTGGTCACTCGCTTGAGGGAGTGACCACCGCCCGGTCTGTGCGGCCTCGCGTCAAGGCCCCGCATGACGACTTCGCGTCAGGACCGCGGCGCGCCCATGGTCTGCACGAACTCCTGCGGATCCGCGTCGAAGCCGCGTACGGCGGCGTCCAGCGACCAGGCTCCCGAACCGTCCCGCGTGAACTCTGCGATCGTGGCCGCCGTGGCGGCCGGGATCGCCGCGAAGTCGGTCACCGCCAAGTCGGTGTAGCCCTCCCGGATCCGGACCCCGGTACCGCCTATGGCCGCGAAGGACTTCGTACGGGCACCCGGCTGCCCGGTGTCCTGTATGACCACGCCGACCACGACCCGCCCCAACGCAGGTGCCATCCGGTCCAGTTCGAGGGTCATCACCTCGTCGAATCCGAAACCCTGGCCGGTGTGGCTGTCGCGGTTCAAGGTGATGGTGCCGTCGGGGGAACGGCTGCCGAAGTGCACGAGGTGGACCGGCTCCCCGTGGGGGTCCGCGGCGCCGAACACCGCCGCGATGATGTCCAGGTCGTGGGCGGGCGTGCCCGCGGGGCTCGGATCCCACCGCAGTGCGATCTCCACCTTGGCCAGGCCCTTGCGTACGCCGCTCGTGGACGTGCTCACCGAACTCCCCCTCCGCTTACCGGGTGTTGCCCGCCCATGCTGTCATGCGACGGCCCCTGCGGGCCGGACTGTCGTACGCTTTCGGCCAGTTGAGCCGGATACGGCCTCACCGTGCTGCCGGCAGCACGCGTACGGTCTCCACCCAGCCCGGCGGCTGCGGTGCCTCGGCCCCGATCAGCGCGGCGATCAGCCGGCAGGACGGGGTCTCGTCCGGCCACGGCGTGTACCCGTCGGTCAGGACGACGACGATGTTCGGCCGCTCCGCCGCCGCCAGCGCCGCGCGGATTCCGACGCGCAGGTCGGTTCCTCCTCCCCCGGCCAGGGTCACCTGCTCGGCGCTCGTCACCCGGGACACGGCGTGCACGTCGGCGTCGCAGGCCAGTACGGCGACCCGGTTGCCCCGCACCCCCACCTCCCGCAGCACGCCGGTGACCTCGCCGAGCGCGGCGGCGAGCTCGTCCTCGCCCATCGACCCCGAGGTGTCGACGACGATCGCGACCCGCGGCAGCGGCCGTCGCAGGCTGGGCAGCACCACCCGGCCGCCGAGCGCCGGAGTGCGGCGCGAGGGACGGCGGTAGGTGTAGTCCACGGCGCCGCCCGCCCACGCGGCGGCCTCCCGGACCGCCCCGGACAGCGCGCGGCGCCAGTCGACGGTGGGCTCCAGCAGCTCCTGCGCCCATCGCTGCCAGCCGGCCGGGAGCCGGCCGCGGGTGCGCTGGTGGGCGCGCACGGCCTGGGCCGTCTGCCGGCGCAGCGCCTCCGCCTCGACCGGGCCGATGCGGGCGGGACCGGCTCCCTCGCCCAGCTCCCAGGGCATGGGCGTGCAGTGGGCGCCGGAGCCGCAGTCCGGTGCGTGCGGCGGGGTGGCCGGGATCGCGGACAGGTACGTCTCGAACATCCCGCCGGTGGCGAGCCCGAACAGCCAGGGTTCCATCCGGCCCGCGGGCAGCGCCAGCCCGTCGGCGATCAGGTCGTCGTTGATCTCGCAGTCCTGGGCGATGTTGACGCGGACCCGGTCACGCTGGTCGGCGGCCGGGAGCCGGTCGGCGCGGGCGTGGTGGTCGCGCAGCAGGTGGGCCACCTCGTGGATCCACACCCCGGCCAGTTCCGCGACCGGCGTGGCGTCGACGAAGGCGGGCGAGACGTAGCACCGCCAGTGCCGGTCCACGCCCATCGTGGGGACCGCGGCCGCGGGGACCACGGTCAGCGCGTACAGGGCGGAGGCGAGGTACGGCCGGGCCTCGGCCGCCTTGTACCGGGCGGCCAGCAGTTTGGCCCGGTCCAGGCGCCCGCCGTCCGCCGACGGGCCGTCGGCGGACGCGTGGTCCGCGGGCAGCGCCATCGGCCCGTCAGCCGCCGCCCGGCAGGGCGCCGGAGAGCTGGAGCAGTTCGGCGAACGCGTCGATCCCGGCGGGTACCGGCCAGTCCAGGTCGCGCATGGCGGCCAGGTCGGTGGCCGCCCGCGCCGCGACGTCCGGCACGCCCGCGTCGACCGCCTTGGCGAGGACCGCCCAGCCGGCCTCCCAGCGGGGGCGCGTGAGCTCGCCCTGGACGGCGGCGACCACGGCGATGAGGAAGGCCAGCTGCCGGTCGCCGCGCTCGGGCAGGGCGAAGGCGTCGGGATCGGCGAGCACCCGGTCCGGGTCGGGCAGGTCGAGGTGTTCCACGTACGAGAGCAGTTCGATGCCGGCCGCGTCCCCGACGGCCCCGGTGAGCGCGGCGGCCAGGGCCTCGCGGCCCGCGCCGGACGCGTACCCGGTGGCCAGCAGCCGCAGCGCCATCTCCCAGGTGCGCGGGGAGGGCCAGGCACGGCCGCGGCCCTCGGCTTCGTTCGGCATGTGGTGGACCAGGCCCGGCCGGGCGGTCAGGAAGCCGGAGACCACGCCGCGGGCGCGGGCGACGGCCCCGCGGGCGCGGGCCGCGTCCACGGCCGGGATGGCCACCTCGGGCCAGGTGCCCGCCAGGCCGCGGGCCACGGTGCGCGGGTTGTGCGTCCAGTCGAGGTGGACGAAGCGGTTCGCCAGCGGCGGGCTGAGGTGCCAGCCGTCCGCAGCACTGGACGGCGGATTGGCGGCGGCAACGATCCGTACGGACTCGGGCAGGACGAGACTGCCGATCCGGCGCTCCAGGACCACGCGCAGCAGCGCCGCCTGCACGGCGGGCGGTGCGGAGGACAACTCGTCGAAGAACAGCAGTCCTTGGCCGGTGCGGGCGAGGCGGACCGCCCAGTCCGGCGGGGCCATGGGCACGCCGGTGGTGGCGGGGTCGTCGCCGACGACGGGCAGCCCCGCGAAGTCGGAGGGCTCGTGGACGCTGGCGATGACGGTCTCCAGCTCGACACCGAGGGCGGTGGCGAGCTGCTGCATGCCGGCGGACTTGCCGATGCCCGGCTCGCCCCACAGCAGCACGGGCTGATTGGCCGTCACGGCCAGTGCCAGTGCCTCCAGTTGCGGGTTGGTCGCGGGTTCGGTACGGGTGGCGCGGAGCCGGGCGCCCAGCGCGTCGGCGGCCGCCAGGGCGCCCGAGGGCCGCGGATGCGACCCCCGCTGCGGCTGCGGCACTCGCTGCGGCCGGGTGCTCATGCGTCCTCGCCCTCCTCTTCGGCCTCGCGCTCTTCCATGTACTCGTCGAACCACTCGGAGCCGATGTCGGGGAACTCCTCCTCCACCCGGGCGCGCAGGAACGCGAGGTCCGCGCGCCGGTAGCGGCGCACCACCTGGGCCAGCGACAGTTCCGCGTCGTCGACGACGTCGATCCGGCTGCCGGCCGCGAGGTACGCCCGGACCAGCTCCGCGGAGCCGCCGCACTGGACCGCGATCTGGAGCGGGGTGAGCCCCGTCTTGGTCCGGGCCTCCAGGTCCAGGCCCGCCGCCAGCAGCCGGGGCAGGAGCTCCTCGTGGTCGAGCAGGTGCAGCTCGTGCAGCAGCGTGCGGCCGCGGCCGTCGCGGACGCGGGGGTCCGTTCCCGCGTCGAGCAACGCGACGACGCCCGGGGTGTCCCCGTGCTGGACGCGCAGGAACAGCTCGCGCCGCTCCTCCCGCAGGGCGCGGGGAAGCCGCCCCTCGCCGGTGGTCCAGATCTGCTGAACGGCGAAGCAGCCCTGGATCGCGCCGCCGAACGCCCGCATGGCGCGCTCCCGTTGCTGCTCCTCCCGGCTGTGCGGGAGCAGGTCCAGTACGCCGTCCCGGGAGCGGACCTCGTGCCATTCGCCGCGACAGCGCACCCGTACGGGCTTCGCCCCGGCGGGGCCGGGCGGACCGTCCGCGGGACCGGCCCCGGGGAACAGCGCGGCGCTGACCAGCGGGTGCAGCTCGCGCGGGGCGATCCGGCCGGTACGGACCAGTTCGAGGTCGGGCTGGCGCTTCCAGGCGAACCGCGGCAGCAGGGGCACGCCCTTCGCCTCCTCGCGCTCGACGACCCTGACCCGGATGCGGTCGGCCGGACCCGGGCCGGTCGGCTCCAGCAGGGCGTGGGGGTAGAACGAACCGATCAGCCAGCGCTGCCCCGCCCCGCTCTCCGCGAGGCGCCGCAGCTCGGAGGCCAGCCGGGTCAGGTCGATGTCGGCGGAGAGCAGGAAGGCCCCGGGGTCGAACGGCCGCCCGTACCGCGAGGGCCGCGGGGCCGTCTCGTCGCGTTCGAGACCCGCCGCCTCGTACGCCGCGGCGCCCTCGTCGCGGACGCCCAGGAGGGCGATCCACTCGGCGTGTCCGGCCGGGTCGGCGACGCCGGGGTCGCAGGCGGGCAGCTCGTCCGGTCGCAGCGGGGTGCCGTCGGGGGCGAAGAAGGGCAGCCGGCCCGCGCCGCCGCCGAGGCGCTCGCGCAGTGCGGCGCCGTGGCGGGCGTCCCAGAGCGGGCGGGCCGCCGTCCAGTCCTCGGCGCGCGGCTGGGGGACGAGGGAGTACGTGCGCCGCGGCGTGGCGAGCGGTCCGCAGTCCAGCCGCAGCCGCTGCGGTCCCTCGATCATCGAGCCCGTGGTGACGGACAGTACGGGCGCGCCGGCACCGGACCCGTAGCGGGCGAGCAGGACGCGAACGTCGGGGTCGAGGGTCGTGCGGCCGCCCAGCACCCGGGGCAGGTGCCAGCGCACCAGGTCCGGGGCGAGGTGGCGCAGGTCCTCCTCCACCGCCTCCGCGACGGGGGCCCCGTGGCGCGCGGCGAGTCCGGGCAGGTCGAAGACGAGGTCCACGGCGGCGGCGGCGCAGGCCGCCCGCCAGTCGCCGGCCAGCCGGTGCGCGGTGGCGCGCTCGATCATCCAGCCGGGTACGGCGTGGCGGCGGATCCGCTGCCAGGCGGGACCGTCCTCCGTCCGGAAGCCCCCGGGCAGCTCGTCGAGTTCGGGGTGCGGGTGCGGGCTCACCGGTACACGCTCGTGATGGCGCCGAGGTCGGGGTGGGCGGGCCGGGCGGGCCGCAGCCGGGCGGTGAAGGACCGCTTCACCTTGCGGGGCAGTCCGGGGCCCAGGCCCACGTACTCCAGCGGGGAGTCCTCGGTCACCGCGGCCAGCAGGTGCTTGGCGCCGCGCCCGGTGAGCCCGGTGTGGCGCAGTTCGAGGCGGCGCAGCGGGCTGCCGGGGAGGGCGGCGGCCAGGGCGCGCGCGCCTTCGTCGCCGGTGTCGTTGCCGGCGGAGCCGAGGCTGCGCTCGGACATGGCCCGGCCCAGGTCGAGGGCTTCGATCCCGCCGAGGGCCCCGGCGAGGGCCCGGGCGCCGGCGGCCCCGATGCCGTTGCCGCCGAGTCCGAGGCGGACCGGCCGGGCGGGGTCGGCGGCCGCGGCGGCGGCCAGGATGGCGGCGCCCTCGTCACCGAGGTGGTTGGCCGGGAGGTACAGCTCGCGCACTCCGGCCTCCCGGAGGAGGGCGGCGAGCAGCGGCGCGGCCTCGGGGCCGAGGCCGTTGCCGCCGAGGAAGAGGCGTTCGAGCGGGGTCTCGCGGGTGCGCAGGGCGTCGAGGAGGAGGCGTACGCCCTCGATGCCGATGCCCGTGTTGACCAGGTCGAGGGTGCGCAGGGTGCGGTTGCGGCGCAGCAGGGCGGCGAGGGTGCGGGCGCCGTCCTCGAAGACCGGATTGCGCTTGAGCCACAGGGCCTTGACGCCGGTGTCGTCCGCGAGGGCGCCGGCGAGTGCGGCCACGCCGTCGGGGCCGATGCGGTTGCATCCCAGGTAGAGGGTGCGCAGTCCGTGTCCGCCGGTGAGGGCGCCGGCGAGCGTACGGGCGCCCTCGTCGCCGATGGAGTTGGTGCCGAGGAGGAGGTGCCGGGCGTGGGCGGAACCGGCGGCGACGGCGGCCACCCGGGCGGCCCCTGCCGGTCCGAGGCCCTGCTTGCACAGGTCGACGCGGCCGTCGGCGCGCAGGGTTCCGATCGGGAAGGTCTCGTCGGACTCGACGGGGGCTCCGGCGGCGAGCCGCGCGAGGAGGGGGTCGAGGCAGGCGGGGTCGGCGAGCGGCACGTCGGGGTGCTCGATCGCGGGGCACCGTACGGGTGTGGGCTGTGTCATCACCATTCCACCGGTTCCTGCGCCGGTGCCCGGCGTCCACAACGGCATGGGAAAAAGCATGAAGAAGACGCAAGACCGGTCGGATTCGAACCGACGTCCTCCAGCTCGATGCGTGGGCGCGACGACCTCTGCGCTACGGCCTTGCTGCGGGAGATCATACCCACCGGCAGGCCTGGAATCGATCACCAGTTTGAGAGGACGCGGGCCGGTCGACCGGCGGGGGCGGGGCGGCCGGCTCCCTGATTCGGGCAGGCGAAATGTACTGATGGCGCCGATCCGCACCTTTTAGCCCCGTAGCAATGCGTTCCCTGCCACCCGTACCGAATCCGACGAATTCGCCACGCGCCCGGCCCCTTTATCCCGTTCGCCACACAATTCGACGGAGAAATGTCGGCCGCGCCGGATCGTTACCTCAAGTTTTGCTCAATTGCAGTGACACCGCGCCGGGCGTATTCCTAGCTTCCTGGTACACGCGTCACGACTCTTCTTGACGCTTCGTACCAATCCGCGGTTCCCCCCGCTGCCGGCGATCCCCGCAGCGCATCCCGCGGCCCTGAGGAAAGAGTGCAGCATGAAGGTTCCCAAGGCCGGTGCTTTGGTCGCAGTGGTCGGCCTCGCCCTGACCGCCTCCGGGTGTGGCGGTGACAGCGGCCCCCAGGGGAACCTCTCGATCGGCATCAAATTCGACCAGCCCGGCGTGGGGCTGCGCGAGCAGGGCGGGACCTTCTCCGGTTTCGACGTGGACGTCTCGACGTACATCGCCAAGGAGCTGGGCTACAAGCCGGAGCAGATCGAATTCAAGCGGGTCGACAGCTCCGACCGCGAGCTGCTGCTCCAGTACAACGAGGTCAAGTTCGTCGCGGCCAGCTATTCGATCAACGACAAGCGCAAGGAGAAGGTCGACTTCGCCGGCCCGTACTTCCTCGCGCACCAGGACCTGCTGGTCCGCGCGAACGACACGTCGATCACCAAGGCCGAGGACCTCAACAACAAGAAGCTCTGCTCGGTCACCGGCTCCACTTCGGCCGAGAACGTCAAGAAGACCCTCGCTCCCAAGGCCAGCGTCCTGGAGCTGGACGGGTACTCGGAGTGCGTCGTCGCGCTCCAGGACGGTCTGGTGGACGCCCTCACGACGGACAACTCCATCCTGGCCGGATACGCCGCCCAGAAGGAGAACACCGGCAAGTTCAAGCTGGTCGGGCTGAGCCTGAGCAACGAGAACTACGGCATCGGCGTGAAGAAGGGCAACAAGGACCTCCAGAGCAAGGTCAACGCCGCCCTGAAGAAGATGGTCCAGGACGGCTCCTGGGAGACCGCGGTGAAGAAGAACTTCGGCCCGGCCAACTACAAGAACGAGCCCGCCCCGCAGATCACGACGGGCAGCTGACGCCCGCCGGCGCGGTCTTCGGTTCCGGCCGGCCGGGACCGAAGACCGCGCCGGCGTACGCGTACGCGTACGTCAGGCCAGCGGAGCCTTGGCGCGCAGCACCTTGAGGAACTCCCGCATCCAGGCCGGGTGGTCGGGCCAGGCGCGCGCCGAGACCATGGCGGCGTCGACCACGGCCTCGGAGTCCTCGTACGCGGCTCCCGCCGCCTTCATGTCGGGCTCCAGCGCCGGGTACGCGGTCACCCGGCGGCCCTCCAGCCCGCCGCTCGCGGCCGTGATCAGCGGGCCGTGGCAGATCTGGGCGACCGGCTTGTCCGAGCCGGTGAAGGCGGCCAGGATCCGCCGCACCTCGGGATCGTTGCGCAGGTATTCCGGCGCCCGGCCGCCCGGTACGACCACGGCCGCGTACTCCTCGGGCGCCACGTCGGCGAACGCCACGTCGGCGGGCCAGGTGTAGCCGGGCTTCTCCGTGTAGGTGTCGAAGCCCTCCTCGAAGTCGTGCACCACGAACCGCAGTTTCTTGACCGCCGGGGCCGCGATGTGCACCTCGTACCCCTCCTCGCGCAGACGCTGGTAGGGGTAGAGGACCTCCAGCGACTCCGCCGCGTCGCCGGTCACGATGAGGATCTTCGCTGCCATGGGCTGCTCCCGGTGGGGGTGTTCACGGTGTGCACGTCCGAGCGGCCCCGTCCAGGGCCACCGCCACCGTGCCCGCGGCGAGGCGATCTGCCAAGAGGACCTCACCCGTTCGGCCCCGTCGGCGGCGGGGGCAGAATCCGGCCTTCCGACACATGGATTTTACCTGTAAGGCACATGACAATGTGAGCCTCAGCTCTGCCACCTGATGCCCCGCCAACTGCCATGGCGGGGGCGGTGCCTGCGAAGAGGTATCCCCCACATCATGAGAATCTCCCCACGCGCCCCCTGGGTCGCCGGCCTCGCCGTCGCGGCCCTGGCCCTGGTTCCGGCCACCGCGTCGGCCGGCTCGCAGCGGACGGCGGCTCCCCACGCCGACGCGGCCGCCTCCGGCTCGGCCGTCACCGCGGCCACCACCGCCGCCTCCGTGGACGCGTACTACGCGGCCGCCGAGGGCAAGACCGGAGCCGCGCTGAAGACCGCGCTCCACAACATCATCAAGACCCAGTCCAAGGTGACCTACGAAGGCGTGTGGAACGCGCTGAAGGTGACCGACCAGGACCCGGCGAACCCGAACAACGTCATCCTCGTCTACTCGGGCCGCTCCCAGTCCAAGTCCACCAACGGCGGCGGAGTCAACGACTGGAACCGCGAGCACGTCTGGGCCAAGAGCCACGGCGACTTCGGCACCGCCACCGGCCCGGGCACGGACCTGCACCACCTGCGCCCCGAGGACGTCACGGTCAACAGCACCCGCGGCAACAAGGACTTCGACATGGGCGGCAGCCCCGTCGCCGAGGCCCCCGGCAGCTTCACCGACTCCGACTCCTTCGAGCCGCGCGACGCGGTCAAGGGCGATGTCGCGCGCATGCTCCTCTACATGGCCGTGCGCTACGACGGTGGCGACGGCTTCGCGAACCTGGAAGTCAACGACAAGGTCGACAACGGCAGCGCCCCCGCCATCGGCCGGATCAGCGTGCTCAAGCAGTGGAGCCAGCAGGACCCGCCGGACGCCTTCGAGCAGCGCCGCAACCAGGTCATATTCGACCAGTTCCAGCACAACCGGAACCCGTTCATCGACCACCCGGAGTGGGTCAACTCCATCTGGTGACACTCCCCCGGCGGACCGGGGACGGCCCACGAGGGTTGGGCCGCCCCTGGTCGGGTATTCGCAGGCCAGAGGCTGTGGTGCGCGCCGCCCGGCGACGCCGGCCGATGGAGGTCGTCATGGACGGAGCCGGACTGTCCGACCAGGAGCGGAGCGCCCTCTCGGCGATCGAGGCCGATCTGAAAGCGGACCGCTCCCTCCAGCGGATCCTGCGTGCCGCGCACACCCGGCCGCGCCACCGCACCCTGGCCGCCTGCCTGCTCGGAGCGGTGACGCTGGCCCTCCTGGTGGCGGCCGCGGTCACCGTGTCCCTCCCGCTGATCTGGGGGTTCGCCGCGGCCTGGACGCTGACCGTGGTGCTGGCCCTGCCGCTGGTCGGCCAGTGGATCCGCCGCCGCTGGCAGCGCCGCGAGCACGCCGAGCGGCTCTAGCGGCTCCGGCGGCTCTGGGGGCTCTGGGAGGTGCTGCCAGGCCTCCGGCGGGCGACCGCTCTCCTACTGCTCGCCGTACAGCATCCACTTCTCCCCGTCCGCCAGCGGCGCGTACCCGACCTTGGCGTACACGGCGTGCGCATCGGCCGTCGCGAGCATCACCCGGCGCAGCCCGTACGGGGCCAGGTGGTCGCGGATCGCGGCGACGAGGATCGTGCCCAGGCCCTTGCCGCGGGCGGCCCGGTCGATGTAGACGTCGCACAGCCAGCCGAAGGTGGCCAGATCGGTGACGACGCGGGCATAGCCCACCTGAGCACCCGAAACGGTTTCGTAGACCCCGAAGTTCAGGGATTGCTCGACGGCCCGGTCGTGCTTCTCCCTGCTGCGTCCCAGGGCCCAGTACGCGTCTTGCGACAGCCAGCGGTGGACCAGCTCGGCGTCGAGGCGGGCGGGGTCGGTGGACAGCTCATGGCCGTCCGGAAGCTCACTGTTCATCCCCGCATCCAAGCAACGCGGGCTCCGGTCCGGCCAGCGAATATCCGGCGCCACCCGGACCGGGTCAGCCCGGCGGCTGGAGCCGGTCGGCCAGCGCCTTGAACTCGGGCCAGGCGGGCTGCGGCGGGCGGGCGTCCCAGACCTTCTGGGCGAGCGCCGCGAGCGGCAGCCGTATCCCTTCGGCGACCTGGGCCTGGGTCTGGGCTCCGGCCAGGTCGCACCACACGGCGAGCCGGGCGCCGAGTATCTGCGCCGCGTACTGCGCGGGCACCGGGGTCGTGCCGCGCAGGACGAGCGGGGTCCACTGCTCGTAGATGCGCTTGCCGGTGGGATAGGTGAACTGGTTGGGCTGACCGAGCACGTAGTAGAGGTACTCGTCGTTCAGGTTGACCAGCTTGCGGCCCTCCCGCAGGTACTCCAGCGGCGGCCGGGCCCCGTTCTCCTTGCCGGTCCAGTACTCGACCTGGATGTCCTTGGCCGCCTGGACCACGCCCCCGGTGAAGAAGCCGTCGTTCCACGCCTTGGGCACCTTGCCGGCCGGACGCACCACGTCCGCCCGGTCGTTCAGCCAGCCCTCCGCCAGGTCCTGGATGCGCGCCGAGGGCCCGTACTTCTGCCGCGCCGCCTGCGCGAGCTGCGGGAAGGAGGCCTGCGGGTCGCGGTAGACCAGCGCCTGGTACTCGTCGGCGCCCAGGTGCCAGAACGCGCCGGGGAACAACGGCAGGTACTCGCGGAGCAGTTCGTCGATGAGCTTGGCCGAGGCCGGGTTCGATATGTCCACGGCGCCCTTCACGGCCCTGCCCTGTACGTCGCGCAGCTGGAGGGCGGGGTAGGCGCGCAGCACGGCGCCCAGGTGGCCCGGCGAATCGAGTTCGGGGACGACCGTGATGTGCAGGCGGGCTGCGAGGGCGTTGATCTGCCGGACCTCGGCCTTGCTGAGGTGGGGCGTGGAGACGATCTCGGGGTGGGTGTCGGACTGGATCCGGAAGGCCTGGTCGTCCGAGAAGTGCAGGCCGAGCTGGTTGAGCTTGAGGTCGGCCATGCGGCGCAGCTCGTCCTCGATCCAGCCGACGGTGAAGTTCTTGCGCGCTATGTCGAGGTTCAGACCGCGCTGGGGCTTGGCCGGGGCGTCGCGCACCGTGCCCTCGGGGGCCGAACCCGCGGACTTCACCGCCTGTTTGAGGGTGCGGGTGCCGTAGAAGACCCCGGCTTCGTCGGGGCCGGTGACCCGCACCCGGTTGCCCTGCACGGTGAGCGTGTACGACTCGGGCGCCCCGGAGTTCTTGGCGCCGAGGGCCAGTTCCACGTCTCCCGGACGCGCGTCGGCCGTCTCGGCGAAGCCCATGCGCAATTCACCGGCGAGCAGTTTTCCCTCGTCGGCGAGGGCCGCGGCGTTCGCGGGCGGTACGACGACCCGCGCACCGGCCGCCGGCTTCCAGCCGGGGCCGCGGGCCGGGGTGTGCTCCCGTACGGCCGGGATGGTGCGCGGGGCGCTGGACAGCGCGTACGACGGGGTGGGTGAGGGGGGCGGGGCGGTGGGTGCGGACACCGTGGCGGCGGAGCCGGTGGCGCTGGCCTCCCCGGAACCGCGGGGCTCCTCGGAAGCGGCCGTGCACCCGGGTACGGCGAGGGTGACCAGCGCGGCGGCGACCGCCGTCGCGATGGCGTGGCTCCGCCTGGGCTTCCCGGACCTGACCCTCATGGACCTGACCCTCATGGACCTGCCCCGCATGGACCCGACCTGACCGGACCTGACCTGAATCGACTCTCGCATCATGCACCCCTGTCCCCCGTACCAACCTGGCACGGGGGACCCGGGCGCGCGACCCGGAGGCCGGGCGGGAAGCGTCAGACCAGCGCGTCGAGGGCGGCCGCGGCGAAGCCGTGGTCCTGGTCGGGGGCGCCGCCGCCGACGCCGACGGCGCCGATGAGGCGGCCGTCGCGGTGGACGGGCAGCCCGCCCGCGATGAACAGCAGCGGCCGGTCGAGGGCGGTGGGCAGGGTGTGGAAGGGCCCGCCGGGCTGGACGGCGCCGACGAGGTCCGCGGTCGGGGCGTCGAGCTGGAGGGCCGTGAAGGCCTTGCGGGTGCTGGTCTCGCCGGAGATCAGCACGGCCCGGTCGTCGCGGCGGAAGGCGAGCAGGTGGCCGCCCGCGTCGAGGACGGTGACGCTGACCGTGGCCCCGGCCCCCTCGGCGGCGGCGCGGGCGGCGGAGACGAGCAGCTCGGCGTCCTCGGTGGTCAGCGGGGCGACGGCGGTACGGGCGGGAGTGGTGGTGGCGGCCATGCGGGCTCTCCTGAATCGAGGTGCGGGGGGGAAGGGAACGATGGGTGGTGGATCAGTGGTGGACGGGTACGGGGGCGGCGCTCGCGGCTCCGCCCGCCACGACCCGGCCCCCGGCGCCCGCGCGGGCGGCCGTACGGCGCTCCAGTCCGCCGGAGACGAGGGCGAGGACCAGGGCGGAGGCGGCGAGCGCGGCGCCGACCCAGTTCGGGGCGGTCCAGCCCAGCCCGGCGGCGATGACGAGCCCGCCCAGCCAGGCGGCGAGCGCGTTGCCGAGGTTGAAGGCGCCGATGTTGACGGCGGAGGCCAGGGTGGGGGCGCCGGCGGCCTGGTCGAGCACGCGCTTCTGCAGCGGCGGCACGGTCGCGAAGCCCAGCGCGCCGATCAGCACGATCGTGGCGGCGGCGGCGATCTTGTGATGGGCGGTGACGGTGAACACGGCCAGGACGACGGCCAGGGCGCCCAGGGACACGTACAGCATGGGCATCAGGGCGCGGTCGGCGAACCGGCCGCCGATGAGGTTGCCGGCGACCATGCCGAGGCCGAAGAGCACGAGCAGCCAGGTCACGGAGGTGTCGGCGAACCCGGCCGCGTTGGTCATCATCGGCGTGATGTAGGTGATCGCGGCGAAGACGCCGCCGAAGCCGAGGACGGTCATCGCCATCGCGAGCAGCACCTGGACGTTGCGGAAGGCGGCCAGCTCGTGGCGGATCCGGACGCCCTCGGGGCGGGGCAGCTCGGGGACCAGCCTGGCGATGCCCACCAGGCCGAGGACGCCGAGGGCGGCGACGATCAGGAAGGTGACGCGCCAGCCGAGGCTCTGGCCGACCAGGGTGCCGAGCGGGACGCCGACGACGTTGGCGACGGTCAGGCCCGTGAACATCATGGCGATCGCTCCGGCCTTCTTCTCGGGGGCGACGAGCCCGGCGGCCACCACCGAACCGATGCCGAAGAAGGCGCCGTGGGCGAGGGAGGCGACGACGCGCCCGGCGAGCATGACGCCGAAGGCGGGGGCGAGCGCGGAGATCACGTTGCCCGCGATGAACAGGCCCATGAGCAGCATCAACATGCGCTTGCGGGGGACGCGGGTGCCGAGGACGGTCATGAGCGGGGCCCCGAGGACGACGCCGAGGGCGTATCCGGTGACCAGGAAGCCGGCAGTGGGGATCGAGGTGCCGTAGTCGGCGGCGACCTCGGGGAGCAGACCCATGATCACGAATTCGGTGGTGCCGATCCCGAAGGCCCCGATGGCCAGGGCGAGGAGTGCGAGAGGCATGAGGGGAGTGCCCTTCAGGGGAGGTGGTGGTGCGGTTTCGCAGCACTTGCCAGCGCCGCTTACGTGCGTCCACATTAATTGCAGACGCGGGATAATTGCAAGCGCGGGCTATTGCGCGGGTGACCTATCCTGGGAGGGCACCCGTGGGAACACGGGTACGCGGTACGGGAACACCGGAAGCGGTGTGAAGGAGCAGGGAGCAGCCATGACGGCCACCGACAGCGCACTCACCGGCCTCGCCCAGGGCTGGTGCGCCCTCTCCCTGCTGCACGGGCGGATCGAGTCCCACATCGAGCGGGCCCTGCAGGCCGGACACGGGCTGAGCGTGCGCGAGTACTCGCTGCTGGACGTCCTGAGCCGCCAGCACAGCGGCCCCGGCGGCCACCTGCGGATGCATCAGGTGGCCGACTCGGTGGTGCTCAGCCAGAGCGCGACCACCCGGCTGGTCAGCCGGCTTGAGGACCGCGGGCTGCTCAACCGCTACATCTGCGATACGGACCGCCGGGGCATCTACACCGACGTGAGCGAGGCCGGCCTGGCCCTGCTGGCCGCCGCCCGGCCGACCAACGACGGCGCGCTGCGCGAGGCGCTGGCCGAGGCCGGCCGCAACCCGGAACTCGCCCCGCTGGTCGCGGCAGTGGAGAACACCCCCTAGCCCTTGGAGGCGCTGGGGCTCGGGGGCGGGGAGGAACGGACCGGGGTGGACGACGGGGCGGTGGACGGCGACCTCGACGGCGTGAGCGGCGAGCGCGCCCCCGACGGGGTCGGCGTCGCCTCGGGCGGGTGCGCCGAACGCGTCCCGGGGGCCGTGGAGGGCAGCGGGGACGGCGCCACCGACGGACGCGGGCTGCCGGTTCCCGTACCGGAATCCGGTGTCGGCCCGGGGCCGGTGATCTCGGGGGGCGAGGCAGGCGGCACCGGCCGGGGCGGGGACGGGTCCGGGCCCAGTACGAGGTACCCGG
Organism: Streptomyces sp. NPDC051582; assembly: GCF_040681715.1. Taxonomy (NCBI): domain Bacteria; kingdom Bacillati; phylum Actinomycetota; class Actinomycetes; order Kitasatosporales; family Streptomycetaceae; genus Streptomyces; species Streptomyces sp. NPDC051582. Next base: position 19,401 of record NZ_JBFAZJ010000016.1, on the reverse strand, counting down.
TCACCGCGGCGGCGGCCGCGGCCAGTCCCGCGAGCGGCAGCGCGTACCGGCGCAGGCTCATCCGCAGTCGCGCGGCGGGCAGCCGCCCGGCGGGCAGACCCGGCGGCTGCGCGGGGCGCAGCTCGCGGACGGTGACCCCGGCCGCGCGGGCGTCGAGGGCCTGGCGCAGCCTGCGTTCGACGGGGCGTTCGCCGTGCGTCATGTCCGTCCCTCCAGAATCCGTTCCAGCGCGTCCAGGGCGCGGCTCGCGTTCGACTTCACCGCGCCCCGGCTGATCCCGAGGGTGGTCGCTATCTCCGCCTCGCTGAGTTCGGCCCAGTAGCGCAGTACGAGGACCTGGCGGCGGCGCGGGGTCAGCCGGGCGAGTGCGGCGAGGACCTCGCGGTGTGCCTCGTCGAGGACGACGTGGTCCTCCGCGGACGGCACCTCGGCCGCCGCGGGCGGCGTCCACGCGCGGGCCGTGCGGCGGCGGCGCAGCACGGACCGGGAGGTGTTGACGACGGCGGTCCGCAGGTAGCCGAGCGCGTTGTCGACCTCGCTGATCTGCTCCCCGTGGCGCCGGTACAGGGCCGTGAAGGCGTCCTGGACCACGTCCTCGGCGGTGGCCAGGTCGTCGACGAGGAGCACCGCCAGCCGGACCATGCGCAGCCGGTGCGCGTGGTAGAGCTCGGTGACGGTGGGCTGCGGCGCGTCGCCGTCGTACCCGGCACCCGCCCCCGCCCGGGCCCCGTACGCGGTCCCCTGCCCGTAAGGCTGCGCGGACCGCGGCGGGGTCGTGCGCTCGCGGCGCAGCACCGCCGACCACAGGCCCCGCCACGACCGCCGGCCCCGCCACGACCGGCCGAAGCCGAGCATGACGGGGCGTGCGGATGGTGCTGGTGGTACGAGATGGAGCACTGGAGTCCTGGGTTCCTAACCGTTGGCGCGGCGCCGGACGGCGTAGAGCGTGCCGGCCCCGGCGGCTATGAGGGCGGCGGCCCCGCCCCCGATGGCGGCGGTGGTCGCGGACGAACCGGTCTTCGCGAGCTCGTCCCCGGCCGGCGAGGGCGCGGCGGTGGGCACCGCGTCGGTCCCGCCCGTCGGCTGGACGCTCGGCGCCGCCGTGGGCGGGACGCTGCGCGAGGGGGTGGGCTGGGCGGTCGGCGGGACGCTCCGAGAGGGGGTGGGCTGGGCGGTCGGCGGGACGCTCCGAGAGGGGGTGGGCTGGGCGGTCGGCGAGGTGCTGGGGGCGGGCGACGGGGTGGCCGAGGCGGCCTGTGCGGCGAAGGCGGGTCCGGCGAGCGCGAGGACCGCCCCGGCGGCGGCAGCGGTGACGGCCGCCCGGCGGACGGTCGAGGGGACGCGCTTCAGGTTCATCACAGTGGTTCTCCACGGTCGGGTCACGGTCACATCCGGTGCAGGGCTCGCAATGCCGCCCTTCACCCCCGCACGACGCGCGACCCCCCGGGAGGTTGCCGCCGATTCCGAAGAATTTTTCTCAGGCTGTCGGCAGCGGGATCCTGCGGACCACCTCGAAGCTCAGATTCCCGTACGTCGTGAAGAAGGCGGCGGCCGTCAGTTCCGTGGCGCCGCCCGCGTCGCGGGCCAGGACCTTGGCCCGGCGGGCCGTCCGGTCCAGCTCCGGGGCGTGCCGGCGGCCGAGCCGGACGGTGCGCGTGACCCCGTCCACCCGTACGTTCAGGAAGCAGTCCCAGGTGCCGGGGGATATCGGCCCGCCGCCGGCCGGCGTGGCCAGGTCGAGCTCCGCCAGGAACCCGGCCATCATCAGCTCCGGGTTCTGCTCGGTGAGCTCCGGGGCCGGCCGGGCCAGAGCGGGCACGAGGTGCTCGTCGCCCGTCTCCCTCGACCGCAGCACGAGCTCGGTCTCCATGCGGCCGGTCCCGAGCGACTGGACGTACGCGTGCCCGGTCAGCCGTACTCGGCTGCCCTGCCAGGTCAGCGACGCCAGCCGGTGCTGCGTCTTGAGCTTGTCGGTCACGTCGAAGAGCACGTCCGGCAGTCCCGCCGCCGGGTCGCGGAACAGCGGGTAGCAGCGGTACACGCGGCCGTCGTCGACGATCTCCCGCGGCGCCGGCTCCAGGGCCGGGTCGTACTCCATCAGCTGCTCGAAGGCGGGCAGCGGGCCGCAGGCGAAGGCGTACAGCCGGATCCAGTCGACGGTCGGCAGCTCGCCGCCCATCTCCGGCCGCCAGTACGTCTGCACCAGCGCCCGAGCCCGCTCGTACACCTCGGCGGTGAAGCCGGGGTTGTCGTGGCGCGCCTCGACGGCCGGCCGAAGCGCCGTGCGCAGCAGGCTGCGGAAGTGCCGGCCGAGCATCCGGCGCCGCCCGACCGGGTCCTGCACCCGCTCGGCGACCAGGGCCATGACGCGCTCGATGTGAGCCACCGTCTCGGCCGCGGTGCGGGGGCGCGCGGTGATGTTCTGCCCGTCCTCGCGGCGGCGCAGGAAGTAGCAGTCGTAGTCGCCGACGACCGAGATCTTCCCGGCTGCCAGGTACACCTCGGTCACGAAGACCTGGTCCTCGCCGTACCAGAGGTCCTCCGGGTAGCGCAGGCGGGCGTCCTCGATGATCCGGCGGCGCATCAGCTTGGCCGAGTGGAGGGAGCGGTAGACCTCGGAGGTGTGGAGACCGGCCTCCTCGGCGTGCCGGTGGGCCTTGTCCGACACCGGCCGGCCGAGCCCGACCTGCTTGGCGAGCACGACGTCGCTGTCCTGGGCCTCGGCCATGTCCAGGAGCCGCTCCAGGGCCTCGGGGCCCAGGTGGTCGTCGGCGTCGAGGACGAAGACGTACCGGCCGCGGGCCAGGTCGAGGGCCCGGTTGCGGGGGCCGCCGGGGCCGCCGGAGTTCGGCTGGTGCAGGACGCGCAGCTGGGGGTACCGGGCGGCGTAGCGGTCCAGCTCGGCGCCACTGCCGTCCGTGGAGCCGTCGTCGACGGCGATGACCTCCAGCCGCTCGACGCCGAGGCTCTGCCCGAGCGCGGAGTCGAGGCACTCGTTCAGGTAGGGCATCGCGTTGTAGACGGCGATGATCACGGTGATGTCGGGGACGGACGCGTGGTGCATGCAGCTGAGCATAAAGTTCCGCTTCCGCGCCTTCGGAGGGGGCCGCCCTCAGCGGAGGCGGGACAGGGCGCGGCCGAGGAGGGCGGTGCCCTCTTCCAGTTCGCCCGGCGGGCCCGCCGCGTAGCCGAGGACCAGTCCGGGGGCGCCCGGCCGTACGCGGTGCCAGGACAGGGGGTGGGCCTTGACCCCGAGCTCCAGGGCCGCGGCCGCCAGGGCGGTGTCCTCGAAGTCCGCGCCGTCGAAGGTCACGACCAGGTGCAGGCCCGCCGCCGCGCCGTGGACCCGGGCCCCCGGCAGGTGCCGGGCGATGGCCCGGAGCATGGCGTCCCGGCGGCGGCGGTGACGGCGCCGGACGAAGCGCAGGTGGCGCTCCAGCTCGCCCGAGTCCATCAGCCGGGCCAGCACCAGCTGGGCGAGGACCGGATTGCCGAGGTCGGCGTAGCGCTTCGCGGCGACCACCGCGTCGTGCAGGCGCGGCGGGACCAGCAGCCAGCCGAGCCGCAGCGCCGGGGCGAGCAGTTTGGACACGCTCCCGGCGTAACAGACCCCTTCGGGCAGCAGGGCGCGCAGGGCGGGGACGGGCGCCCGGTCGTAGCGGTGCTCGGCGTCGTAGTCGTCCTCGACGACCAGTCCCCCGGCCGCCGCCCAGCCGAGCAGCTCCCGGCGGCGCTTTCCGTCGAGGACGACCCCGGTCGGGAACTGGTGCGCCGGGGTCAGCAGCACCGCGCGGGCTCCGCTCGCCCGCAGCGCGGCGGTGTCCAGCCCGCGCTCGTCCACGGGCACCGGTACGGTCTCCAGCCGTCCGTACTCCAATTGCTGTCGCGCCCCGAGCGAGCCGGGGTCCTCGACCGCGACCTTGCGCACGCCGCGTTCGCGCAGGACGTGCGCCACCAGGGCGAGCGCCTGGGCCACCCCCGCGACGATCACGACCTCGTCGGGGTCGGCGCGGATCCCGCGGTTGCGGGCGAGCCAGCCGGTGACCGCCGCCCGCAGCGCGGCGGCGCCCTGCGGGTTGCCGTACCCGAAGTCGGCGGCCGTGAGCCCCGCGAGCACGCGCCGCTCGGCCTGGAGCCAGGCGGTACGCGGAAAGGCGGTCAGGTCGGGCATCCCCGGCGAAAGGTCGATCCGGCACGGCACGGCCCGCAGTACGTCGACCAGCGGCCCGTCGGCCCCCGGCCCGAACGGCCCACCCGTACCCGGCGGGGACTGTCCGGGCCCTCCCGTCGGGATGGGCGGAGGCAGCGGGACGGCCACCACCCGCGTGCCCGAGCGGCCGCTGCCCTGGACCTGGCCCGCGTCCGCCAGGCGCTGGTAGGCCTCCGTGACCAGGCCCCGGGTGACGCCGAGCTCCGCCGCCAGCACCCGGCTCGACGGGAGCCGGCTGCCCAGCGGGAGGGTGCCGTCGGCGATGGCGGCCCGGATGCGTGCCGTCAGCCACTCGGTGCGGCCACCCGGCGGGGCCTGGTCCAGGTCGAGCTGGAGGAAGTCCGAGCCGGTGGCGGCGGCGCGTACGGGCCTTTCGGACCCCTCGGATCGCTCCTCATCGGCACTGTCCACGGGTCCAATGCTGACAGAGCCTGAACCTCATGAACACCTCCGCTCCCCGCCCGCGCGGCCCGCTGCGCGACCTCGCCCCCGGCGCCCTCGGCATGGTGCTGGTCGGCAGCAGCGTCTGCGTTTCGCGCTCCCTGGTCCACGCCCCGCTGTTCGCCACCCAGGCCGTCCGCTACGCGGCCGCCACGCTCCTCCTGATCGTGTTCGCCCGGGTCGCGCGGGTACCCGTCCTGCGTCCGCGCGGCCGGGAGTGGCTGTGGCTGGCCGGAATCGCGGCGACCGGGCTCGTGCTGTTCAACGTGGCCGTCGTCCGAGGGGTCGCGCACGCCGAACCGGCCGTCATCGCCGTCGCGGTGGCCTCCGTACCGGTTCTCCTCGGCGTGCTCGGTCCGCTGCTGGAGGGCCGCAGGCCCAGCCGCCGGATCCTGGTGGCGGCCGTCGTGGTCGTCGCCGGGGCCGTCCTCGTGGAGGGCACGGGCCGGACGGACGCCGCGGGAGTGTCCTGGGCGGCGCTCGCCCTGGCCTGTGAGGCCGCGTTCACCCTGCTCGCCGTACCCGTACTGCGCCGGCACGGCCCGTGGGGAGTCTCCGTACACGCGGTGTGGATGGGGGCCGTGCTGCTGGCGGTCCTGACGCTGCTCACCGAGCGCCCGGCGGACGTGCTGTCCCTCGGGCCGGCCCGGTGGGCGGCCGCCGGGTACCTCGCCGTCATGGTCACCGCGGTGGCCTTCCTCCTCTGGTACCGCACGGTGGCCGCCGTGGGCGCCGGCCGTGCCGGACTGCTGACCGGGGTCGCCCCCCTCGCCGCGGCCGCCATCGGGGCGCTGTGCGGCGGGGGGACGCCCGGGCCGCCGGTCTGGCTGGGCCTGGTCGTGGTGGTCGCCGGGCTGGCGGCCGGGCTCCGCGGCCCCCGACGTGGGCCCGTGCCGAGCCGGCCGCGGCCGCACGAGGAGCGGGCTCCCGCGTCCCCTTGAGGGGGCCCGGCCCGGTGGATCACAATCCGCAGATGCCGAAGCCCCCGTACAGCAGCTGGATGCGGTACTTCTCCCCCACCGCCAACCACCGGCGCCTGGGCCTGGTCTGTCTCGGCGTCGGGGTGCAGCAGGGCCTGCTGCCGGTGGTCGGACCCCGGGCCCTGGACCACCACGTCGCCGTGGTCGTCACCCGGGGGCGGGGCTGGTTCAGCCACGGCGGGCGACCGCCGCAGCCGGTGGCCGCGCCCGCGCTGCTGTGGCTGGTGCCGGGCGTGGAGCACCACTACGGACCGGACCCGGAGACGGGCTGGGACGAGTGCTTCGTGGACTTCGCGGGGCGCGGCGTCGAGGCGTACACCGACCTCGGCTACGTCACCCCGGACCGCCCGCTGGTGCCGCTGAGCGGGACGGAGGGCGTACGGCACGTGGTCGACGGGATCGTACGCGCGGCCCGGCGCGGCGGACCGCTGCTGGAGGTGGAGGCCGCCGCGGCCGTCCACGGACTGCTCGTGGCCCTGCGCTACGCCCGCGCCGAGGTGTCCCGGCACGGGGACGCGGTGATGGACGCCCTGGCCCGCGACGCGCTGCTGCCGATCCCGGTGGCCGAGCACGCGGCCCGGCTCGGGATCCCCCTGCCCGAGCTGCGCGCGGCCGTGCGGCGCAGCACCGGGGAGGGGGTCAAGGAGTACCTCCTCGGGATCAGGCTCAGCCGGGCGAAGGAGCTGCTGGCCCGGACCGACCTGCCGGTCGCGGGGATCGCCCGGCGGGTCGGGTACGAGGATGCGGCCTATTTCAGCAGGCTGTTCAGCCGCAGGGTGGGCATGGCGCCCGTCCGCTTCCGCCGGCAGCAGTCGACGCTTCCCCGGCCTCAGGGCAGATAGCCGATGTTGAGCTCCGCGACCGAGGTCCAGGGGTTGCCGCCCACCTCCCCAGGTCGAGGGTGATCTCGTGCGGCATCGGCGCGGTGGCCGCGTACCACTGGGTGTGCCAGATGGTGGCGGGGTCGCCGTCCAGTACGTTGGCGGCGCTGCCGTTCTCGCCGGCGGTCTCCTGGCTGTCGACGGCCTCCACGCCCATCTGCCCCTGCGGGACGAGGCGTTCACCACCGCCCGCCGGCCCGAGGTCGTCGATCGCGAGGTCGTCGAGGATGAAGTCCGCCTCGTCGTGGGAGCCTTCGGCGGTGACCTTGCGGATGCCGATCCAGGCGTCGGCCCCGGCGGTGAAGGTCTTGGTGAAGGTGGTCGCCGTCCGCGCCTGGTTCAGCGCGGTCGCCGTCTCGGTGCCGCCGGAGCCGGTGATGAACCGGTAGTCGCCCGAGAAGCCGCTCTCATAGCCGAAGCTGACCTTGTACGAGCGGCCCGGGGTGAGCCGCAGCGTCTGCGGAAGGGTGCGGTAGACCAGGCCCTGGCGCTCCTCGTGCGATTTGAGCGAGTTCTGCCCGGAGATCACGTCGTCGACGAGCTTGCCCCTCCAACCCGCCTGGGTGAAAGGGGCGTTGCGCTGGGCGATGTGCGTGCGCGGGTCGGTGGCCGAGCCGCCGGCCCCGCCGAAGGCGAAGGGGCCCCAGCCGGCGTCCACGTTCTCGAAGTCCTCGGTGAACCAGTGGCCGGAGAGCGGGGTGCGGGCCGAACGGACCACCCGCACGTCGTCCAGGTGGACGGTGCCGGAGCCGGCCGCGGCGGACAGCTTGAGGGTGGCCGAGGACTGTCCGGCCGGTACGTCGAAGAGCACCTTCATGCGCTGCATCCCGGTGCCGTTCTTCTCGCTGCCGCCCAGGTCGTTCGTCAGCGGCGAGGAGTCGGCGTACACGGATACGGGGGCGCCGGCCGCCGGGGCGACGGTCAGGGTCGCCGCCCGGCCCGTCGGGGTGGAGACCCACACGGAGGCGGCGTACGTGCCGGGGGTCAGGCCGGTGAGCTGCTGGGAGACGGTCGGGGCGGTCCCGGCGGCGAAGGTGAGCTCGCTCTGGCCCTGGGTGTTGCGGGTGACTGCGGCGCCGGTCCCGGTCACCGTCCAGACGTTCAGATCGCCCGCGTAGAAGGAGGGGTCCTTGACCGCGGTCGCCTCGCCCCAGTTCGGGTCGCCCTGGGCGGGCGCGGCGCCGTCGGTGACGACGTAGGCGGTCTTCGCGGCGGCGTTGATCGTGACCTGGCCGCCGCTGACGGTGAGGTCGCCGGCCGGCTGCCGCCCGGTGTCGGTCAGCTTGTACAGCCGCGGCGCGGACCAGCCGGCGGGCAGGGTCCAGGTGCTGGAGCCGCCCTTGTCGTTCCAGTGGTAGAGCTTTCCGTCGCGCGGGAGCAGGTAGCTCCCGCCGCTGAGGACGGTGCGCCCGGCGGTGGTGATCTTCCGGGCGCCGCCGGCGGTGGTGGCGGTGGTGCCGTTCGCGAGGGTGACCGTGTCGGCCGTCCACTTCACGATCGGGGATTCCTGGAGGTACTTGGTCGGCAGGTTGACGGCGAAGGTGGTGTTCAGGAAGGCTGGGTAGTCCTTCTTGCCCTGCCAGCCCTCGTACGCGGCGAGTTCGGCGCCGCCGAGCAGCGGGTTCGCCGCGATCCAGTCGTCCTTCGTGTGGTTGGCGATGAAGCGGGCGATCGTGGAGTTGATGCCCTTGAGGTCGCTGCCGCCGTAGTCGACGTCGGCGGCCCAGTGGTGCCAGAGGGACTGTTCGGTCAGGGTGTTGGGGAACTCGGTGGCGAGCTGGAACCCGAGGCCGCCTATCTCGCGCTGGAGTTTGCGGGACACGTACCCGTCCCCGTACCAGACGTCCACGTACAGGAAGTCGAGTCCGGGCGCGGCCGCCTTGAGGTCCTGGAGCCGCTTCAGCCGGTCGCCGGACTGGCCGTCCTTGCGGGTGTCCACGTAGTACGACTGGTCGAGCCAGTCCCAGCCCGCTCCCCCGCTCTGACGGGCCGGGTCGAAGGTGGCGGAGACCGGGTACTCCTCGGTGGCGTTGACGTGGACCCCGAAGTCGGCGTTGTAGGCGTGCCCGGCGGTGGTGAGGGCGTTCAGGCCGGCCACGCCGCCCTGGTTGGAGCCGATGTTCTTGTAGTCCATGTGCGCGGAGTCGTGGCCCTCGGAGGCGTATCCCTTGAGGAGGACGAACTGGCCGAGGCCGTCCGTGGCGAGGCTGACGCGCTTGGTCTCGTCGAGGGTCTCGGCGAAGGGGTGGGTGGCCTGGGAGGCGAAGTTGAACGGGATGCGCTGCACGACCCGGTCGGCGGTCTGCTGCCAGCCGGTGGGCGGGGTCCAGATGTCGCGGTAGGCGACGGCGGCGTCCTGCCAGTCGACGGCCCCGTCGCCGTTGCGGTCCCCGGTGATCGCGATCCGCGCGTACGGGAGCGGCTCGGTGTCCGTGTCGGCGGCGCCCGCGGCCCGGTGGAGCCAGGCCCCGCTCCACAGTCCGGCGCGGCGGTGGGTCCCCTTGTCGGTGACCCGCTCGCTGATCCGGCCGTTCTCCCGGGCCGTGCCGCCGGAGGGGGTGTCGTAGAGGGAGTTGGAGTCGATGGCCGCGGCCAGCTTCGCGGTGTTGGCCAGCGCGTACATCACCGTCGTCGCGGCGGGGTCGACCGGGGTGTTCGCGGTGACGGGGGTGAAGGTGTCCCCGGTGCCGGTGGTGGCGGTGTACATGTTCGCTGTGGCCAGCGCGGCGCCGGGCTGGTCGCTGCGGACGCTGACGAGGGTGTGGTCCGGGATCGCGAGGCTGTGGACGCGCAGGGCGGCGGTGTCCTCGATCGCCGTGACCTTGAACTCCACGACCGAACCGGTCACCGAGAGCCGGGATCTGATGGTCACCCCGGAGAAGGACAGCACGTAGTCCACGGCGGAGGCGGAGCGCGTCGAGGTCACGGTGGGGGTGTAGGCGGTGCCGTCGACGAGGACCGTGCTCAGCGTGTCCTCGTTGCCGTCCAGGACGTCGCCGGTGGCCCGCCGGGTGTAGCCGACGACCCGGGGGAAGCCGCTGTCGACGCTGACGGACAGCTCGGGCGAGCTGATCGTCACGGGTGCGCCGGCGGCTGCGGCGGGACCGGCGGCCGAGGCCGCGGGCACGGAGACGACCAGGGTGGCGAGGAGACCGGCGACCGCGGCTGCGGTCGGCCAGAGGGGGGTGCGCATCGGGCCTCCGGGGGTCGGTGCTTCCTGGGCGGAAGACCGCACGGCACGGAGGCCCGCGGTCCGCTCACTGACCTGTCAGCTTGCGGACCGCGCCCGCGCAGGCCCATGGACAAAGCGGAGCCCCGTCCTGGACTTACGGAGGTGGGTGAAGGGGGGGTGGTGGGGGTGGTGGGGGTGGTGGGGGTGGTGGGGGTGGTGGGGGTGGTGGGGGTGCCGGGGATCAGGAGGCGGCCGGGGTGATCACCACGGCCGTCCCGTACGCGCACACCTCGGTCCCGACGTCGGCGGCCTCGGTCACGTCGAAGCGCATCATCAGGACGGCGTTCCCGCCGCGGGCCTTCGCCGCTTCGATGAGCCGTTCCATGGCCTGGTTGCGGGTCTCCACCAGGGTCTTGGTCAGGCCCTTCAGCTCGCCGCCGATCATCGACTTCAGGCCCGCGCCGATCTGGCTGCCGAGGTGGCGGGAGCGGACGGTGAGGCCGAAGACCTCACCGATGACCTGCTCGACCCGGTACCCGGGAACGTCGTTCGTCGTCACGACCAGGACGCCGGTCTGCTGGGCCCCGGGGCCGCCGCTGTAATCTTCGATACCCATGGCAACCACTCTGGGCGCGGGCGCGGGCCCGCGCATCCGGAGGGGGCCCGTTCCGGCCGCCTCCGGCGCACGTGTCGGCGGCGGCGTCCGCTTCCGCGTCCGCGTCAGGACGGCCGGGCGACGAGTCCCGATTCGTGGGCCAGGACCACGGCCTGGGCGCGGCTGGACGCCCCGAGCTTGCTCATGCAGCGGTGCACGTGCGTCTTGACGGTGGCGGCGCTGAGCACGAGCCGCTCGGCGATGTCGGCGTTGGACAGGCCGGCGCCGACCAGGCCGAGCACCTCGCGTTCGCGCGGGGTCAGGGCCGCCAGTCCCGGGTGCGGGTCCCGGGCGACGGGGGCGGCGTACGCGGCGATGATCCCCTGGAGCGCCCTGGGGCTGAACAGCATCTCGCCGGCGTGCACGGTGGCGATGGCGGCGAGCAGCCGGTCGGGCGGGGTGTCCTTCAGCAGGAACCCGCTCGCGCCGACGCGCAGGGCCCGGAAGACGTACTCGTCGGAGTCGAAGGTCGTCAGCACGAGCACCTTGGGGCGGGCCCGCCCGGCACTCCCGTCGGCACCCCCGTCGGCACCCCCGTCGGCATCCGCACCGGCATCCGCACCGGCCTCGGAGGCGGCCCGGGCGTCGGCCTCGGCGAGGATCCGCCCGGTGGCGGTGATCCCGTCGGTGCCCGGCATGCGAATGTCCATCAGGACGACGTCGGGGCGGGTCTCGGCCGCGAGCCGGACGGCCTCCTCGCCGTCCGCCGCCTCACCGGCGATCTCGATGCCGGGCGCGGCGCCCAGGAGCGCGGTCAGCCCGGAGCGGATCAGGAACTGGTCGTCGACGACGAGCACACGCAGCATGGCGCCTCTTCTACTCTCTCCGTGCCCGGGCCTCGGCGGCGGCCCGGGGCACCGGGACCCGGAGGCTGACTTCGAAACCGCCTCCCGGAGCCGGTGCGGCGGTCACCGTGCCGTGGTAGATCGTGGCCCGCTCGCGCATGCCGATCAAGCCCTGACCGGTGCCGCCGGGGGCGGCGGCCGAAACGCGCGCCCCCGTACGGGCCGCCGCGCGGGCGCTGCCGTCGTCCTTGACCCGTACGCGGACCTCGTCCTCGCCGTAGTGGACGCGGACGGTGGTGCGCGCCGCCGGGGCGTGCTTGATCACGTTGGTGAGTGCCTCCTGTACGACGCGGTACGCGCACAGGTCGATCCCCGGCGGCAGCGGGTATGCGGTCCCCGTGATCGACACCTCGACGGGGACACCGGCCTCGCCGACCCGTTCGACCAGTTCGTCGAGTCGTCCGAGCCCGGCGCCCCGGGCCGTCTCCGGCCCCGCGGGCGCCCGGCCGTCGTCCCGGAGCACGACCAGCATCCGGCGCATCTCCGCCAGGGCCTCGTGGGCGCTGTCCCCGATGGTGTCCAGGGCCCGGCGGGCGGTCGGCGGGTCGGAGGGAGAACACGTACCCGGCGAGGCCGGTCTGGACGGAGATCACCGAGACGTGGTGGGCGATGACGTCGTGCAGTTCGCGGGCGATCTGGATGCGCTCCTCCATGACGGCCCGCCGGGCCTTCTCCACCTGCTCCCGGCGCAGTTGCAAGGTGAGCTCGCGCAGTCGGCGGGAGCCGTCACCCGTCACCCGGCAGACGATGGTGGTGACGGTGACGAAGCCGACGCTGAGCGGTCCGATGCCCGGTTCGGCGAGCCGGGTGCCCCAGAGCAGGACGAGCAGGGCACCGGCCGCACATCTGGCCGAAACTCGCCGGTCTCGGAGCGAGGCCACGGTGTACAGCGCGAGCGCCAGGCCGCATACGGCGACGACGTGGTAGTAGCCGAGGGTGAAGTAGCAGGCGACGCAGAGGGCGGTGCTGACCAGGATCGCGACCGGGTAGCGCCGGCGGAGGACGAGCGGCAGGTAGATCGCGGCGAGCAGCGCGTAGGCCCATGCGTCGGTGTCGCGCCAGTAGTCCTGGGGGTCGGGCCAGTTGCGGAGCATGGTGGCCGAGATCCACAGCGAGCCGATGGCGTACACGATCTCGCCGACGGCCGGAAGCACGGCTCGGAGCCGGACCATCGCCGGATGTGCGGACAGCTGCACGTCACCCCCCTTGAGTACACCCCCGGTTGTACAGGGTGACTCCCCTGGGGGGTAGGCGGATTTCACCCCCTGGATGGGCGAGGCCGCCGGGCGGCGCGCGTAGATTCCCTTCAGCCGGCCCGAGCCGGCACCGGCCCTGCCCCCCGGGGCCCCGCCGCGCGGCCGTGCCCGTTCGGGGGCGGGCACGGCCCGCGTACGATCACCGGCCCCCTCGGGAGCGGGCCTTCGGGCGGGCGTTCAGCCCACCCGGAGTTCTCCGGCGCTGAACCGGCGCCGCGCCGCGAGGATCAGCTCGACGCTCTCCTCCTCCGCCGCCGCCGCGCGGCGCAGGCCGGCCAGGGCGTCGCGGTAGTCGTCGAGGGCGCGCGGCCGGGTCACGTAGGTCGCGCCGTTGATGTGCTCCACGTACGCCAGTTCGGCGTGCTCCCCGTCGCGGAACCGCAGGTGGGTGATGGCATAGGGCGGTGTGGCCCCGCAGGCGCGGGCCATCGGCAGGATCCGGATGCTCACCTTGCCGCGGTCCCCGGCCCGCAGCAGGTGGGTCAGCTGCTCGTCCATCACGGCGGCGTTCCCGCAGCGGCGGTGCAGTACGCCTTCCTCCAGCAGGGCGGTCACCTTGGGCAGCGGCCGGTCCATCAGGCGCAGTTGCCGTTCTGCGCGCAGTTCGACGACCCGGTCGACCTCCTCGCGGCCGGCTCCCGGCATGACCGCCCGCACCGTGTGCCGGGAGTAGGCGCGGGTCTGGAGGATGCCGGGAACCACGAGGTTCTCGTAGACGCAGATCTCCTCGGCATCGCCCTCCAGTTGGATCAGGCGCTTGAGGAAATCGGGGGTGACATCGCCGAACTGCTCGTACCACTCGGAGTGCCGCGCGTGTTCCAGGAGCCGTTCCAGCGCGCGCATCTCCTCGGCGTCGACGCCGTAGTGGCGGGCGAGGTCGCGTACGTCGCGCGGTCTGGGCGGGCTCTCGCCGCGCTCCAGTCTGCTGATCTTCGACACCGAGCCGCGGATGACCGGTGCCACCTGCCGCAGGGTGAGGCCACGGGCCTCACGGCACCTGCGCAGCTCCCTCCCCAGCATGCGGTCGGCCGCCGCCCGGACCCGATCGCCGCCCATCGGTCCACCCCCTCGTGCTCCGGCTTCGCGGGGAGCCGTACGGCCCCCGTCGTCATCCCGTCAGGTGGTCGAATTCCGCGTCTTTGGCGCCGCGCAGGAACGCCTCGATCTCGGCGGCGGTGAACACCAGCGCCGGGCCGTCGGGGAACCGCGAGTTCCGCACCGCCACGTCACCGCCCGCGAGGGAGGCCACTTCCACGCAGTTGCCGTTGCCCACGCTGGCACTGCTCTTGATCCACACCACGCCGGGAACCGCGCCGGCCAGCACGCCGTTGCTGATCTGCATGACAGGAATGCTAGCCAGATGTACGGGGCACGGGAGTCCCTCGAATGGGTGCCTCGACCGGATGATGTCCCGATGATCCGACCTTAGCGATAATAAGGCGCTTATTGGGCATTTCGGGCTAAACGACGGTGAGTCACCGGGGCTGCCCGACCCCCTCTGGCCATAGTCGACCGTGGCAGCCGACTGGCCGCCACCCCGGCCCGCGGTCCACCGCGGCCGGGCGGATGTCTTCGCAGAGGAGCCTGCACATGCGGAAGCCCACCAGGACCATCCTCGCTCTCGCCGCCGCAAGCCTGGTGCTCGGCGGGGCCGGGGCGGGCGCCGCCGTGGCGGACGAGGGCCCGATGGCCGACGGCCCGTCGCAGGAACTGGTCGTTCTCGAACCGGACGGCGACCAGGCCGGCAGCTACCAGGGCAGGGAGTACTCCGTCGGCAAGGTCGTCTCGCACGCGCCGCTGACGCTCCGCTCCAAGCCGACCAGCCGCTCGAAGTCCGTCGGGCACGTGAAGCCGGACCACAAGGTCGCCATCGAGTGCAAGGTGCGCGGCGAGAAGGTGGACGGCAACGACATCTGGTACCTCCTCCACGTCAAGGAGCGGGACGGCCGGGATCCCATGGGCCGGCCGGAGGCCTCGGGCAGGGAGGACGGCACGGACGCCTCGGACGGTGGGCCGGCGCGGGACCGCATGGACGTGATGAACGACAAGGACCGCAAGCAGGCCTGGGTCACCGCCCGTTACGTGAAGAACCTCGACCGCGTGGAGTGGTGCGACTGACCTCCCGGTCCCCGCACCGGACGGTCAGTCCGCCGGGCGTACGGTCCGCGGCCCCACACACCGCGCCCCGTACGCCCGGACCCGCTCGCGCAGTTCCCGGTCCGCCGTGACCACGACGCAGCCGCGCTCCGCGTGGGCGGCGGCCAGTTCCACGATCCGGTCGTCACCGCTGCCGGGCGCAGGGTCCACCCGTACTCCGGGCACGGACTCGATGCCCCGGGCCGCGCCCTCGACGACGAGGACGATCTCCTCGACCGCCCCGATCCCCTCGAACTCCCCGCCCGCGGCCCGGTCCCGCTCCGCGAGGCGGTCGCGCAGCCGCTCGGCCGCGCCCCGCCGGTCCCGCCACCAGCCGTCCGGTACGCATCCGACGACGTTCGCGGCGTCCACGATCAACACGCTCATGCTCCCAGTATGGGCAGCCAGGCGGCGCCTCGGGCTGCTAGAAGTCGCCGTAGTTGACCTGCCAGGTCGGCAGGCCCATCCGGCGCCAGACCGCGACCACCCGGTCCCGGTCGTCGAGCGACACCCGCACCGCGTACCGGTGGCGCACGTGGGCGTCGAACAGCTCCGCCTTCACCACGTCGTCTCGGCGCGTGTCGCCGAGCGGCCGCATCCACAGCTCGTCGTACGGCACCTCGTGCCGGCGCAGCCACGCCTGCGTCTGCGGCCGGTGCTCCTCCCCGCGCCCGGACAGCAGCACGATCGTGTCGCCGTCGGCGCGCCGGAAGGCGTCCAGCGCGTACCGCACCGGCTCGTTGAGCGCGTCGATCTCGCAGCGCGAGAAGTCGTACGGGCTGCGGTCGCCGGTCAGCGCGAGCGTGCCGTCGATGTCGCACATCACCGCGGAGGGCAGCGCCGGGTCGGGCACGTAGGGCTCGACCACGGGCTGGTCGTTCAGCCACTGCTCGGTGAGCCGCCAGCCGCCCTTCTTGGCGCTCAGGTGCTTCTCGTTCAATATCCGGATGATCTCCTCGCCGACCGGCCGCTCCCGCGCGGCGTCCCGGCGCAGGCACTCCTCCACCGGCACGTCGGTGAAATCGTGCACGACGAAGGTCGCGAGCCCGGCGACCGCCGCCTTGAGCCGCTTGGGGATGTTCGAGGTCAGGTGCGTGTTGTCCACGACCACGTCGAACCCGCCCTCGACGGCCGCCCGGACGGCCGCGTCCTGGACCGCCAGGACGGTCTGCTCGTGCCGGTACGAGCGGCCGCGCTCCGGGTCGGGCAGGTCGAGCATGGCCCGCAGGTCGTCGAGGTTGACGCGGCGCATCCGGCCGGCGGCCTCGGCCTGCAGGGCGCGCGCGGCCGTCGTCTTCCCCGAGGCCGGCAGCCCCGTCATGACGTGGACGACGGGGCGGGCGGGGTCTTCGGACACTGGTCAGTTCTCCTCATCGGTCGTGAAGGGGTCGGACGCCTCGGGCCGCACCTGCCGCCATACGACGAGCTCGGTGGACCGGCTGTCCAGGCGCAGGAACACCGCGGCGCGGATCCGGGGGTCGGGCAGCGCCTTGGCGGCTCGGGCGAACGCGCCCCGGTCCCCCGCCAGATGGGCCAGCCGTGCATACGCCTCGTCGATGGCGCGTTCGCGCTCGGCCGCCGCGTCCTCCAGACGGGCGACCACCGCGCGCACCCAGCTGTCGAACTCGTCCGGCACCTGCTGGAGCAGCGCTTCGAGCGGCTTGCCTCCCGAAGCCTCGATGTCGGCGGCGGAGCAGTTCAGGCCCTGCGCCAGATCCTTGGCGGGCAGGCCGGCGAAGCGCTCGATGCCGTAGGTGCGCCAGATGTCCCGTTCGGTGACGCCGGTGACCAGCTTGTGCAGGCGGACGTACTCGGACAGTTTGGCCTTCGCGCGCACGCCGGAGGCGAACCGCAGCACGAAGCCCTCGGCGTCGGTACCGGCCGCGTTCTCGCCGCCGGGCAGGGTGTTCGACTCGGCCAGCGCCAGCAGTTCGGCGAGCGGCATGGCGGGCCACACCGTGACGACGGAGCCGATGCCCTGCCAGTGGACCGCCGCCTCGGCGAGCGGGACCTCGGTGCCGTCCGTCTCGAACGCGGCGAGGAGCACCAGGTCCCGGCGGTCGCCGTAGTCGACGACGATACGGTTCTGCGGGTAGAGGATCTCGGCGAGGTAGGTCACGCCGGGGACCAGGGCCGAGGTGTCGCGGCCGTCGAGGTGGCGCTGGCCCCGGGCGGCCTGGGTGCTGATGAAGGATCCCTTGGAGGCGACGCGCCAGCTGCCCGCGTAGTGGAAGACCACGGCGAGGCTGCCGTCGACCTTGTCGTAGACCTCGAACGGCTCGTCGGGCAGGGCCGGTGCGTACGGCCGGCCGGACTCGTGCTCGCCGACGTTGAAGAACTTCGGCAGCGGCAGGGCGACGATCGCGCCGGTGTCGTCGTCGGCGACGAGTCCGCGGCAGCGCACGGTGACCCGGTTCCAGACGTGCTCGTACTGCGCCGTCCGCGTGTAGGTGTAGATGGACAGCGGCAGTTCGGGGTGCGACTTGCGGGTCACGTACCCGGCGTCGATGGCGGCCGCCAGCTCCTGGCGCGGCAGCAGGTCGTGCAGGGTCGGGTAGGCCTGGCTCTGGCCCATGGGTTCCTCCCGGTTCGAGATGGCTCATTCTCACGTGCGGGAGGCGTGGCCCGGTACCGAATTATCGCTGGTCCGGGGGGCTTCGTGGCCCCGCCGGTTGTGTCCCGGGGCCGCAGGCTCCGGGACCGGACACCGGCGCCGGAAGGTCAGTGCGAGACGCAGAGCTCATTGCCCTCGGGATCGGCGAGCGTGGTCCAGGTGTACGGCCCCTGGCTGCTGTCGTGGAGGTGGCGGGCACCCTTCGCGATCAGGCGCTCGACGACCTGCTTCGGATCGTCGGAGCCGGTGCGGACGTCCAGGTGGACCCGGTTCTTGACCGTCTTGGACTCGGGGACGAGCTGGAAGAGGACCCGGGGTGCGCGCTCGATCCCCTCGGGGTGGCGGATGGCGGCGCCGACCTTCCAGACGAGGGCCCCGCGGTGGGTGGTGGTGTCCTCTTCGGAGGCCTGGCCCTCGGCCACCATCTTGCGGATGAACTCCTCGTCGGTCGGCTCCACTTCCCACCCGAGGGCCTCGGCCCACCAGTCGGCGAGGGGGTGCGGGTCGGCGGAGTCGATGGTCACCTGGAATGTGTATGCCATGGGAGGGACCCTACTGAGGAGCACGGACAACGGCCCCGGAAGCCGTCCCGGGACGCCGGGTCGTTCCGCCGATGCCGCTCGTTCGGCGGGTACGGTTTCTCCCCGGAAGTCCCTTTCGGAACGGGGTTGGTGCATGGAGTTCGGCCACGTGGGGCGGGTGGTCCTCGCCGACGACGAACCCGTCGTCCGCAGGGCGCTGCGGACGTCCGTCGAGTCGACGGGGGAATTCCACGTGGTGGCCGAGGCCGGCGACGGGCACGAGGCGGTGGAGGCCGTACGGGCGCACCTGCCGGACATCCTGCTGCTGGACCTGCGCATGCCCGGGCTGGACGGCGTCGAGGCCACGGCGGAGCTGCGCGCACCGGAACCGGACGCCGCGGAGGCGGCCGCGCACATCGTCCTCATGACGGGTCTCGGGCTCGACGCGGACGTGGAGCGGGCCCTGGCCCTCGGCGCGGACGCCTTCCTCCGCAAGGACACCCCGCGCGAGGAGCTGCTCGCCGCCCTGCGCTCCGTACGGGACGGGGACGCCGTGCTGTCCCCGGAGGCGCTGCGGCAGGTCCTGGAGGGCTTGGGCGCTCCGGCCGCGGCGCGGAGCCGGCGGGCCAGGGAGCGGCTGGACCTGCTGCCGCCGCGGGAGGCAGAGGTGCTGGGCCTGGTCGCCGAGGGGCTGTCGAACCGGGAGATCGGCGAGCGGCTGGGGAGGGCGCAGGGCGCCGTACGGGATCTGGTCGGCCGGATGCTGGCCGAGCTGGGCGCCGCGAACCGGCTGCAACTCGCACTGCTGGCCCGAACCGCCGGGCCCGGGGCGGCGGGTCCGCCGCGGTGACGGCCGGTGCGGGCCGGCCCGGGATGCTGCGGCGGCTGACCGCGCTGCTCTTCCCGCCGGGGCCCGAGGGCGGGCACGGGCCGCACGGGGTGCTGCCGGCGCTGCTGGTCGCGCTCACCTTCGTGAGCGGGGTGGTCGACGCGGTGAGCTACCTCGGGCTCGACCACACCTTCGTGGCGAACATGACGGGCAACGTGGCCTTCCTCGGGTTCGCGCTCGCCGGGGACCGCCAGCTGTCGGCCACGGCCTCCCTGCTGGCGCTCGGCGCGTTCCTGGCCGGCGCGACGGCCGGCGGGCGGCTGCGCCGGGGCCGGGAGCCGGCGCGGACGTTCGCGCCGCTGGTCGCGGCGCAGGCCGTGCTGGTGGCCGCGGCGCTCGCCGTGTCGGCGGCCGGGGCGGGGACGCTGGCGGTCGTGGGGCTGCTGGCGCTCGGCATGGGCTTGCAGAACGCCGTCGTGCACCGGCTGGGCGTGCCGGATCTGACCACCACCGTGGTCACCCGGACGCTGACGGGCCTGGCCGCCGACCCGTGGGACAGGGCCGCCGTACGGAGGGGCGTCTCCGTGGCGGTCCTGTTCTGCGGGGCGCTGGCGGGCGGGCTGCTGACGATCCACCACGGACCGCGCTGGGCCCTGGCGCCGGCGGTGGTGCTGCTCGTTTGGATCGCCCTGGCGGGCGCCGTACGGGCGGCCGAACGGCCGACCCGCTGAGGCGCCCGCTCCCGGGAACCGCCCCGGGGGGCGCCTAGGGAGTGTCGTCAAAGTGGCGTCGTCCGCCCGGGAGGGAGGGGTCGGCGGGGTCTGGTGCGTGCGATCGCGAGGCGGAGGAGGGAATCGACGC
>NZ_JBFAZJ010000015.1:0-190530 GCF_040681715.1 Streptomyces sp. NPDC051582 | reverse complement strand
GGTACTGCAGGGGGGACCCTGTGGGAGAGTAGGACGCCGCCGAACAATCATTGTGGGAAAGCCCCGCACCTTCTGGTGCGGGGCTTTTCTGCGTTTACGGGCATCTTTTGCGTAGGGTCGTGGGCATGGGATACGACCTCGTCATCTTCGACAACGACGGCGTGCTGGTGGACAGTGAGCCGCTCGCCAATACGATCCTCGCGGGCTATCTCACCGAGCTGGGGCACCCCACCTCGTACGAGGCTTCGATCCGCGACTACATGGGTGCCGCCGTGCACCGCGTCCACGACCTCGTGTTCGAGCGGACCGGGGAGCGGTTGCCGGCCGATTTCGACGAGACCCTGCACGCGCGGACCTTCGCCGCCTTCGAGCGGGAGCTGGTGCCGGTCGCCGGTGCCGTGGACGTGCTCGGGGCGCTGACCGCCCACGGGGTCCCGTACTGCCTCGCCTCCTCCGGGAGTCACGAGCGGATCCGGGTCGGGCACCGGGCGGCCGGGCTCGACGGGTGGTTCGAGGAGGAGTGGATCTTCAGCTCGCAGGACGTGGGGAGGGGCAAGCCGGCCCCCGATCTGTTCCTGCACGCGGCCCGGTCCATGGGGGTCGATCCCGCGCGGTGCGTGGTGGTCGAGGACAGCCCGCTCGGGGTCCGGGCCGCGGTCGCCGCCGGGATGGACGTGTACGGGTTCACCGCGATGACCCCGGCCGAGCGGCTCGCCGGGGCCACCGGGCTCTTCGGGGAGATGAAGGAGCTGACGGGGCTTCTGGAACTCCCCGTGTGATCTCTCTACCCACGGGTAGCCCGCGGGCCTACGCTGTGCCGCCATGACAGAAGACGTTCGGCTGCGCCGGGGGCGGGGCTCCCTGGGGTTCAGCTTCTTCGTGCAGGGCGTGACCTTCGCCCTCCTCGTGACGCGGATCCCCGCCATCCAGGACCGGTACGGGATATCCGACGGACTGCTGCCCGCCTTCCTCGCCGCCGTGCCGATCCTCGCCGGGGTCTCCAGCGTGGCCACCGAGCACCTCGTGAAGCGGGTCGGGCCGGCCACCGTACTGCGGTGGGCGCAGCCCCTCGTCCTGCTCGCCCTGCTGGGGGTCGGGGCCGGTTCGCAGATGTGGCACGCGGCGGTGGCGCTGGGGGCCTTCGGGCTGTCCGTCGGTGCGCTCGACGCCTCGATGAACATGCTCGGGGTGAGCCTGCAGCGGGCGTACGGGCGCAGCATCATGCTCGGCTTCCACGCCGCGTACAGCCTGGGCGGGATCGTCGGGGCCTCCGCGGCATGGGCCGGGGCGCACTGGCACCTGTCGCTGTTCACCTCTTACCTGCCGGCGGTGGTCCTGCTGCTGCCGCTCGCGTTCTACGGGAGCCGTTTCTACGTCGACCAGAAGGGCCGGGGCACCGAAGTCCCGGAGAAGGGGCTCGGGGCCGGCGGGTTCCGGCTGCTGCTGCCGCTGTGCCTGGTGATGGCGTGCGCGTACATCGGGGATTCGACGGTCTCGAACTGGAGCGCCAAGTACCTCCAGGACGTGCTGGGGAGCTCGGAGCAGCTGGCGACGGTCCCGTACAACGTCTACATGGTCACCACGCTGATCGGGCGGGCCGTCGGGGACCTGGGCGTGCGGCGCTTCGGCGCGGTGGCCGTCGTGCGGATCGGGACGGTGGTCGCGGCCGGCGGGTTCGCGGTGGTGGCGGCGGCGCCCGGGGCGTGGACGGGAATGCTCGGGTTCACGCTGCTGGGGATCGGGCTGTGCGTGATCGTGCCGCAGACGTTCGCCGCCGCCGGCCGTCTCTTCCCGGGGGCGTCCGACACCGCCATCGCGCGGCTGAACATCTTCAACTACGTCGGCTTCCTGATCGGGTCGCCGCTCGTCGGCGGCATCGGGGACGCCTGGAGTTACCGGGGTGCGATGCTCGTGCCGATGGTGCTGGTCCTCGTGACACTCTTCCACGCCCGCTCGTTCGGCGCGGAGAGCGCCCGATACGGTGTCGGGCATGAGCGGCGAGCCGAAGACCGGGCTGTTGATGTGGGACGAGGCGGTAACGGGGTATGACTTCGGACCGAGCCATCCGATGGACCCGGTGCGCCTGGCGCTGACCATGGGCCTGGTGCGCGCCTTCGGGCTGGACCGGGAGATGGAGGTACGGGCGGCCCGCGCGGCCGGGGACTCGACGCTGCGGCTGGTCCACCGGGAGGACTACGTGGCCGCGGTGCGCGAGGTGTCGGCGGATCCCGGAGTGGCCGACGGGTCGTACGGGCTGGGGACGGTGGACGATCCGGCCTTCCACGGGATGCACGAGGCCTCGGCGCTGATCGCGGGGCAGTCGGTGGCGGCGGCGGAGGCGGTCTGGCGCGGGGAGGCCGGGCACGCGGTGAACTTCGCGGGCGGGCTGCACCACGCCATGCCGGGCGGGGCGGCCGGGTTCTGCGTCTACAACGACGCGGCGCTGGCGATCGCGCGGCTGCTGGAGCTGGGGGCCGAGCGGGTCGCGTACGTGGATGTGGACGTGCACCACGGGGACGGGGTCCAGACGGTGTTCTGGGACGATCCGCGGGTGCTGACGATCTCGCTGCACGAGCATCCGCGCACGCTGTTCCCCCAGACCGGCTGGCCCGAGGAGACGGGCGGGCCGGCCGCGGAGGGTTCGGCGGTGAACGTGGCGCTGCCGGCCGGGACCGGGGACGAGGGGTGGCTGCGGGCCTTCCACGCGACGGTGCCCGAGCTGTTGGAGGAGTTCCGGCCGCAGGTGCTGGTGACGCAGCACGGGGCGGACACGCACTTCGAGGACCCCCTCGCGCACCTGGCGGTGTCGCTGGACGCGCAGCGGGCGGTGCAGGAGGCCTGTCACCGTCTCGCGCACGAGTACGCGGACGGCAGGTGGGTGGCGCTGGGCGGCGGCGGTTACGCGGTCGTGGACGTCGTACCGCGGTCCTGGACGCATCTGGTGGGGATCGCGGCGCACCGTCCGGTGGATCCGACGGCCGCGGTGCCGGACGCGTGGCGGGACGAGGTGTACGCGCGGACGCGGCAGCCGGCTCCGGCGCGGATGACGGACGGGCGGACGGTGCAGTGGCGGGACTGGGAGGCGGGCTACGACCCGGCCGACCGGATCGATCAGGCCGTTCTGGCGACGCGGCGGGCGGTGTTCCCGTTGCGGGGTCTGCTCACCTGAGGCCTGGGCGGGGCGAAGCATCGTTACGCCAACGGTGGGGCTGTTACCCGGAATTGATGATCGGTCCGGTGGTGTGCGGCAGCATCGGAGGGTGTTGAGCACCGCCGCGCTGCGTGCGCATCTGCTGGCCGCCCGGTTGGCCGGGCCCGTCGCCACGTCGCGGGAGGAGAGCCTGCGCAGTTACCGGTTGTTCGCGGCGCGGGATCCGCGGGTGCTGCTGGGGCTGGATCCGGAGTGGGGCTGGGGCGAGGGTGACCTGCTGAGGCTGATGGCGGACAAGTGCGGGGTCTCTGCGGATCCCGCGCACGTCAAAGGGCCTGATGTGATCGATCCGGAGCTGACCCTGGCGGGCCTGGAGGCCTTCGCGGGGCGGCTGGGGGAGGCGGCCGGGGCGCGGTCGCCCGTGCTGTTCGGGACGGGTCATCCGCACCGTCTCCTGGGTTTCTACGCCAGTTTGGCCCGCGCCCTGTCGGCGGTGGGATGTGTTGTGCTCACCCCTGCGCAGGGGGTGAGCGTCGACGTGGCGACCCGGTTCGGCGTACGCAGGCACAGCATCGATTACGTACGGGGAGTCGCGTTGGTGCGGGAACCCGGCGCGCGGCCGCCGGGGAGTGCCACCGGCGTGCACACCCATTCACCCCTGCCGGTTCGGATCGCGCTGGGGGCCCTCGCGGAGGCCGGCGGGCCGTTGCCGGAATTGGTGGTGGGGGACCACGGGTGGGTCTGCGGCGCAGGTCAGCTCGGTGTGGAGGCGATCGGGCTGGCGGATACGGACGACCCGGCGCTGTTCGTCGGCGAGGCGGAGGGGCGGGTGGCGGTGGCCGTTCCGCTTGATGACGCGGTGCGCGCGGACTACTACAGACCACTGATTCGCTATGTACTCGATCGGGCGAGCCTGCCGGACGAGCAGGAGTGGCCGTAGCTCCTCTTCCCCACTCGTATCACACGCCCCTACTCTGGGAGTGAGCGTGCGACGACGAGGAGTAACCGGAGGGGAAGCCGGTGCCCGTCATGCGCGGAAGGTCAAGGTGTGTCATGGCTGCTGGCGAGAGGCCTCTCAGTGAGGTCGTGTTCCTGACCGTGGCAGAGGTTGCCTCGGTGATGCGAGTGTCGAAGATGACCGTGTACCGCTTGGTGCATAACGGCCATCTGCCCGCAATCCGGGTGGGCCGGTCCTTCCGGGTCCCCGAAAACGCGGTTCACGAGTACCTCCGAGAGTCCTATGTGGGGGTGGAGTCGGCCTGAGATTGACCCGCGGTGTCCCTCGGATTACGGGCTCGGAGCTCGGGCGGGTAGGCTAGGCCGACGTAGGTCGTGTGGGCCCAGACGCCCCGCACCGATCCCCGCTAGCGCGGGGATGTTCCGAGAAGTGAGCGAGGGTAGTCGTGGGCTCTGTTATCAAGAAGCGGCGCAAGCGGATGGCTAAGAAGAAGCACCGCAAGCTGCTCAAGCGCACCCGCGTCCAGCGCCGTAACAAGAAGTAAACGGCAGCTGTACGTGTTCTCCGCAGCCCCTCCACCAGACTTTGGTGGAGGGGCTGCGGTGTAGCCGGGGGACGACGAGGAAGGCGCGGAGCTCGTGGGGAAGGTCGTGCTCGTTACCGGGGCTGCCCGGCAGCTGGGGGGCCGCTTCGTGCGGCGCGCCCAGCGTGATCCCGATGTCGATCGGGTCATCGCGGTCGACGCGGTGGCGCCGCCGCACCGGCTCGGATCGGCGGAGTTCATCCGTACGGACATCAGGCAGTCGTCCATCGCCCGGGTGCTCGCCGAGCACGCCGTGGACACGGTGGTCCACCTCGCCGTGACCGGCGGCGGCGCGGGCGCGGGCGGCGGGGGCAGTGCCGTCAAGGAAACCAACGTCATCGGCACGATGCAGCTGCTGGGGGCCTGCCAGAAGTCGCCGACCGTACGGCGGCTCGTGGTGAAGTCCAGTACCGGCGTGTACGGGGGCGCCTCGCGGGATCCGGCCGTCTTCATGGAGACCACGCAGCCCAAGTCCCTGCCGGCGGGAGGCTTCGCCAAGGACGCCGTCGAGGTCGAGTCGTACGTACGGGGCTTCGCGCGCAGACGGCCGGACGTGGCGGTGTGCGTGCTGCGCTTCGCGAACATCCTGGGGCCGTACGCGGACTCCGCGCTCGCCGAGTACTTCTCGATGCCGGTGATGCCGACGGTGCTGGGCTACGACCCGCGGCTCCAGTTCGTGCACGAGGACGACGTCCTGGACGTGCTGCGGCTGGCGGCGGGGGAACCCGGGCGCGGGACGCTGAACAGCGGGACGTTCAACATCGCGGGGGACGGGGTGCTGCTGCTGTCGCAGTGCGCGCGCCGGCTGGGGCGGCCGACGGTGCCGCTGCTGCTGCCCGCGGTGACGTGGGTGGGATCGGCGCTGCGGGCGGTGGGGGTCACCGATTTCTCGCCGGAACAGATCAGACTTCTGACGCACGGGCGGGTCGTGGAGACCTCCCAGATGCGGGAGGTGCTGGGATTCAAGCCCATGTACACGACCGCCGAGACCTTCGCCGATTTCGCGCGCAGCCGCGGGAAGGGGCTGTTGCCGCCTGAGCAGGCGGGGCAGGCCGTGGACCGGGTGGCGGCCGCGCTGAAGGTGGACGGCTTGAACGTGAACGCCGGGGTTGCCGGAGCCGAAGAGGGAGCGCAGCGATAGTGGCGGACGCCAAGGTCATTCCGTTCGACGAGGAGCGGCCGCGCCGGCGGGTCGCCGGGGCCCGGAGGGTGCGTGCGGTGCCCGCTCCTGCCGAGGAGCCGGGGACGGAGGCTGCCGGGGCGGAGGCCGCGGCCGTGGAGTCCGGCGCCGCGGAGTCCGGCGGGGGCTCCTGGGACCGGCGGCTCGCCGGCGGGCTGGCGTTCCTGCGGCGCCGGGTCACCGGGGACTACGAGGTCGACGAGTTCGGCTACGACAAGGAGCTGACGGACCAGGTCCTGATGTCCATGATGCGGCCGCTGTTCGACAAGTACTTCCGGGTCGAGGTCAAGGGCATCGAGAACATCCCGGCCGAGGGCGGCGCGCTGATCGTGGCGAACCACTCCGGGACGCTGCCGCTGGACGGGCTGATGATGCAGGTGGCGGTCCACGACCACCACCCGGCGCAGCGGCACCTGCGGCTGCTGGCGGCGGACCTGGTGTTCATGCTGCCGGTGGTGAACGAGCTGGCGCGCAAGGCCGGGCACACGCTGGCCTGCTCCGAGGACGCGCAGCGGCTGCTGGAGGCCGGGGAACTGGTCGGGGTGATGCCGGAGGGCTTCAAGGGGATAGGGAAGCCGTTCGGAGACCGGTACAAGCTCCAGCGGTTCGGGCGGGGCGGGTTCGTTTCGACGGCGCTGCGGGCGGGGACGCCGATCGTGCCCTGCTCGATCGTGGGGGCGGAGGAGATCTACCCGATGGTCGGCAACGCGAAGACGGTGGCCAGGCTGCTGGGGATCCCGTACTTCCCGATCACGCCGACGTTCCCGTGGCTGGGGCCGTTGGGGGCGGTGCCGTTGCCGACGAAGTGGACGATCCAGTTCGGCGAGCCGATCGCGACGGACGGGTACCCGCCGGAGGCGGCGGAGGACCCGATGCTGATGTTCAACCTCACGGACGAGGTCCGCGAGCAGATCCAGCACACCCTCTACAAGCTGCTGGTGCAGCGGCGGTCCGTGTTCTTCTGACCCCGTGCGTACGGCGCAGGCCCTCAACCCCCGGTCGGGGTCGAGGGCCTGCGCCGTACGTGCGTGTTACTCCGTGTCCTCCGCCTGGATGCCCAGGCCCGGGAGCAGGCCCGGGAGGAGGGGCGGCAGGGTGATCTCCGGGGCCACGTGCTCCGGGGAGGACGAGGACGCCGGGGTGTTCTGGCCCGTGGGCGGGTGGAGGAGGTCCCCCGTGCCGCCCAGGAGCCCGCCGGGAGCGGATGAGGGCTTGCCGCCGGTGGGTGCGGGCGGGGTCGGGCTGGCCGAGGGCGCGCCCGCCGCCGGAGCGCTCTGGTGCTGTCCGGTCGGTGCGCTGGGCTTGGCCGGGGCGCTCGATCCGCGGGCCTGCTCCGGGGTCTTGGGGAGCATGCTCTGGAGGGGCGCCACGTCATCGTCTATGGCCTGGAAGACCGACTCGACTTCCCCGCCCACGTCGGTGAGCTGCGCCGGGAGCTTTTCCCGGAGCCGGCCCCACGCGTCGCGGTGGGAGCGGGAGAAGGACGACAGGGCCTGGATCGGGCCGAGCGAGCCGTCCCGTTCGTAGGCCGCCTGGAGCAGTCGGTGGCCTTCGGCCGCGTCGTGCTTCATACCGTCGAGGGCCCGGCGGATCGCGCCGAGCGACTCGTGGTCCAGGCTGCCCGACCTGCCGCGCTCCATCAGCCTGCGGGCCTCCGACAGGCGGTTGGAAGCCTGGTCGAGGTAGAGCTCGCCCCGGTCCGCGTCCTCGTCGGCCATCCCCAGCTTCAGGTCCTCCATGCCCCGCTTGACGGGGTAGAGGGAGTCACCGGGCAGGGCGTCCGTACTGGCAGCGGCCACTCCGCTGAAGGCCCCCGCGGCCACACCCACGGTGAGGCCGCCCGCTGCGATGCCCTTGGACCAGCGGGAGCGGGGCCGCAATTTCCGGAGCGAGGTCGCCCGGTGGGCGCCGCGGCCGGTCCGCTGCTCGGGCACCTGAGGGTCCGAGGCGGCCCCGCCCGCGGCCCTCTCTTCCATCACCATGGCCTCCATGGCGGCCACGAGCTGTGCTCGTTGCACCACTTTGACCTCGGGGTCCAGCACCGGGCGCGGCATACGTTCGCCGAGCGCGCTCGCCAGGGCCAACAACCGGTTGTGGTCGGCAGGTTCGGCAGGTGCCTCGGACTGCTCGGCCGCCGGGTCCGGTTCCGAAAGGTCGGACGGGGTCCGATCCTCCAGGGCCTGGGCGAAGGCGTTCGCCCGCCGGTGCGGAGTCACGTTCGCGATCACTGGCGGCACCTCCTCTCGTCATGACGATCGACTCCCCAAGGTGTCCGGAAGGTTGCCTTCCTTGAGCACATCCACACTTTCGAGTGAGCGGCTTCAGGCAGGGCGTGTCCACAGGGAGCCTGCATTCCGCACAACGAGCGGCGCGGCACTTGGGTTACGGACGAAGGATGATCGGACCACAGCGTCATCGAGGGGTCACCGGTTGTGTGGATTGTCAGGAGGGTCGGAAGGTGTGGGGGCGCGGGGGGATCCGGGTCGTGCGCGGGTGTGGCGGTGCGCGGCCCGGAGGTCAGCGGGCGTCGTCCGGCAGCAGGCGGGCCAGGGTGCGGACCGCCCGGTACTGGAGCGTCTTGATGGCGCCCTCGTTCTTCCCCATCACCCGGGCGGTCTCGGCGACCGACAGGCCTTGGAGGAACCGCAGGGTCACGCATTCCTGCTGCTGGGGATTGAGCTTGCGCACGGCTTCCAGCAGGGCGGCGTTGGAGAGGGACTCCAGGACGGAGTCCTCGGGGGATCGTTCCACCTCGTTCGCGTCCAGCATCTCGCCCGTGGTCACTTCCAGGCGGAAGCGACTGGACTTGAAGTGGTCCGCGACCAGGTTGCGGGCGATCGTCACGAGCCAGGCGCCGAAGTCGCGGCCCTGCCAGGTGAAGGTGGAGATGCGGCGCAGCGCGCGCAGGAAGGTCTCACTGGTGAGGTCCTCCGCGGTCGCCTTGCCGCCGACGCGGTAGTAGATGTAGCGGTACACCGTGTCGCTGTACTGGTCGTACAGCCGGCCGAAGGCCTCGGCCTCGCCGGCCTGGGCGCGTTCGACCAGGTCCATCATGCGGGCCTGGTCGCTGTCCGCGGTGGGGCGGCGGGCGGCGGGCGCGCTCGTTCCGCTTGCGGCGGTGCCGGCACCTCCTCCCGCGCGACCGCGTCTGCCCACCGTCGCTCCGCCGTCGGTCAGGGCATAGCAGGGACCGGCCGGGCCGAGGCCGGCAGGGACCGCGGCGGCGAGGGCGGGGACGGCGTACGCGGTGGGGACGAAGCCGCGCAGGTGGTCGATGACCGTTGCGCGCAGCGTAGCCAGGCCCGAGGCGTCAACCCCGACAGGTGGGTACACGGGACTCCCAGAGGCAGAGCTTCCATCACGTGCAGTGCGGGACCGTTCACCCGTCGTGGCGACAGATGGCCGGTGGCATGCGTTTGAGGAGAATAACGCTTCGTACAGGCAGCGCTACACCCAGTTGCTCAAATCACCGGTTCCGACACTTCTGTTGCGTGTCGACGGCATATTCGGTCGCAATTGATGATCGGTTCTTGATCGGTTGGGTGCGCGGAATGGGCGCTTCCACAGTGGCTCGCGACCGAGTCGGGCAGGCCGGAGTGGTGCTCCGGGTGCGGGGGTAGAGGTGGGGGAATGTCCGCCGCGCGACGGCTCGCGGGTACGCGAAAAGCCGCCCGGCGGGCGGCCGGGCGGCTTCGGTGCAGGCGGCGGCGGGTGGCGGCCCCGCCATGGTGCGCCGCGGGCTACTTGCGGCGGCGGTGCAGGGCGATGGCGGCGGCCGCCCCGCCCGCGATCGCGCCGACCCCGGCGGCCGCCGGGACGCCGACCTTCACGGCCTTGCGGCCGGTCCGATAGTCGCGCAGCCGCCAGTCGTGTGCACGGGCATGCTTGCGCAGTTTTGTGTCGGGATTGATCGCGTACGGATGTCCGACCAGCGACAGCATCGGAATGTCGTTGTGCGAATCGGAGTACGCGGCGCAGCGTTCGAGGTCGAGTCCCTCGGCGGCGGCCAGGGCGCGGACCGCCTCGGCCTTCGCGGGTCCGTGCAGCGGCTCGCCGACGAGCCGGCCGGTGTAGATGCCGTCGACGGACTCGGCGACGGTGCCCAGCGCCCCGGTGAGGCCGAGGCGGCGGGCGATGATCGTGGCGGTCTCCACGGGCGCGGCCGTGACGAGCCAGACCTTCTGGCCGGCGTCGAGGTGGGCCTGGGCCAGGGCGCGGGTGCCCGGCCAGATCCGCTCGGCCATGTACTCGTCGTAGATCTCCTCGCCGATCGACATGAGTTCGGAGACCTTGTGGCCCTTGACGATGGAGAGGGCGCTGTCGCGGGCGTCCTGCATGTGCTCGGGGTCCTCGACCCCGGCCAGCCGGAACCACGCCTGCTGCCAGGCGAAGCGGGCGAGTTCGCGGCGGTGGAAGAACTCCCGCTTGTAGAGGCCGCGGCCGAAGTGGAAGATCGCGGCGCCCTGCATGACGGTGTTGTCGAGGTCGAAGAAGGCGGCGGCGAGGTCGTCGCCGGCGACGGGGAACTCGGGCTCGGCCGGTTCCGCTTCCTCGGCGGCCTCCGCCGCCGAAGCCTCGGCCGCCTCGGCCGCCTCGGCGGAGCCGGCCGGTGGTCCGGCGTCCTCGTCGATGCCGTCGAGACCCTGTGCGGTCTTGCGGGCGGCCTCGGCCGAGGCCTCGCCTGCCAGCACGCTCCGCGCGGTTGCGGAGCGCCTACGGGGGGTGAGCCATCCCAGAGCGGCCATGACGCGAGCATAGCCATTGTGTTCGGGAGTTCCCGAACCCGCCGGATGCCGGGGGCGTGAACTCTTCGGTGCCCCGGTGTTACGCGGCGGCGCGGGAGAATGGGGGGCATGAGCCCTTTGCTGCGTCGTAAGGAAAAGAAGCGTCCCGGCGAGCGGTTGGTCACGCTCATCGGGAAGCCGGGGTGCCATCTGTGCGACGACGCCCAGGAGGTGATCGAGAAGGTCTGCGCGGAAGTCGGAGCACAGTGGGAGAAGAAGGACATCTCGCAGGACGAGGAGCTCTACCGGCTGCACTGGGAGCAGATCCCGGTGGTGCTCGTGGACGGCGAACAGCACACCTTCTGGAGGGTGAACCCGGACCGGCTGCGCCGCGCATTGGAGGACTGAGCCTCCGGCCGGTTACCATCATGGGCGATTTGTGGGGTCTCGGGGGCGTATCGATGAGGAGTGTGTACCGTTTTGCCCGCCTCGGGATTTGAACGGGTTCGGCGTGTTGTGGGTTCCCGCCCCACGGGCCCGAGCCGCGTGACCCCGGTCACTTTGCTCGGACAAAGCGGACACAATCTTTGTGCACGCGTTCACAAAGACATAGCCTGCATTCGACGGGGCGGTCTTGGGACAAGTGACCGCCTGCAGCCCCGCTCATCCCGCAGGAGCATCGTGGCAACTGGCCGAACTCACCGACCGGCGACCCGCAGCCGAGGTATTCCCGAGGCCACTGTCGCCCGGCTTCCGCTGTACTTGCGCGCACTCACCGCGCTCTCCGAGCGATCGGTGCCCACGGTGTCCTCCGAGGAGCTCGCGGCGGCGGCCGGAGTCAACTCCGCCAAGCTCCGCAAGGACTTCTCCTACCTGGGCTCGTACGGGACCCGCGGCGTCGGCTACGACGTCGAGTACCTCGTCTACCAGATCTCCCGCGAACTGGGTCTGACCCAGGACTGGCCGGTCGTCATCGTCGGCATCGGCAACCTCGGCGCCGCCCTGGCCAACTACGGCGGCTTCTCCGCGCGCGGGTTCCGCGTCGCGGCGCTCATCGACGCCGACCCCGCGATGGCGGGCAAGCCGGTCGCCGGCATGCCCGTGCAGCACACCGATGATCTGGAGAAGATCATCTCGGAGAACGGCGTTTCGATCGGCGTGATCGCGACCCCCGCGGGCGCGGCCCAGCAGGTGAGCGAGCGGCTGATCGCCGCCGGTGTCACCTCCATCCTGAACTTCGCGCCGACCGTGCTGTCGGTGCCGGACGGCGTGGACGTGCGCAAGGTCGACCTGTCGATCGAGCTGCAGATCCTGGCCTTCCACGAGCAGCGCAAGGCGGGGGAGGAAGCGGCCGCGGCCGGCTCCTCCCCGGCGCCTTCCGCCCCGTCCGGTGACGAGGCCGTCGCCGACGCCGCCGGCGGTGCCGGTGCGGCCCCCGCCGCGGCGGTCGAGCCGCCGGCCGGGCGGGCCGCCGCCGCCCCGCGCAAGAACGGCCCCGAGGGCGACGTGCCGGCGGTGATGCCGGCATGAGTCTGCTCGTCGTGGGACTGAGCCATCGCAGCGCGCCGGTGAGCGTGCTGGAGCGGGCCTCGCTGTCCGCCGATGCCAAGGTCAAGCTGCTGCACGACACGCTCGCCGCGGAGCCGGCGACGGAGGCGGCGGTGCTCGCCACGTGCAACCGGATCGAGCTGTACGCCGACGTGGACAAGTTCCACGCCGGTGTCGCCGAGCTGTCGACGCTGCTCGCGCAGCACAGCGGCGTGGCGCTGGAGGAGCTCACCCCGTACCTGTACGTGCACTACGAGGACCGGGCGGTGCACCACCTGTTCTCGGTGGCGTGCGGGCTGGACTCGATGGTCGTCGGCGAGGGCCAGATCCTCGGGCAGATCAAGGACGCGCTGGCGCTGGGGCAGGAGCTGCACACCGCCGGGCGCCTGATCAACGACCTCTTCCAGCAGGCGCTGCGCGTCGGCAAGCGGGCGCACTCCGAGACCGGGATCGACCGGGCCGGCCAGTCGCTGGTGACGTTCGGGCTGGAGCAGCTGGCCGTGCACCTGCCGGTGGACGCCTGGGCCAAGGGCAAGCGGGCCCTGGTGATCGGAGCCGGGTCGATGTCGTCGCTGGCGGCGGCGACGCTGGCGCGGGTCGGCGTGGCCGAGGTCGTGGTGGCGAACCGGACCGCCGACCGGGCGGAGCGCTTGGCCGAGATTCTGGTTGCCTCGGGCACCGGGGTGCGGGCGCAGTCCGTCCCGATGTCGGCCGTCGCCGAGGAACTGACACGTGTTGACGTGGTCATCTCCTGCACCGGGGCCACCGGCTTGGTGCTGACCGCCGAGGACGTGGCCGCGGCGGTGGGCCCTGCGGGGCTCCTCCCCTCCCCGTCCCTTCCCGATTCCCGGGGCTCGGCCCCGGATCGCGCGCCTCACGCTCCGGCGGGGCTGGAGACCGTCGACGCCGACGTCCTCGCGCGGCTCGTGGCCGCCGCGGCGGCCGGGGTGCGGCTCGCCGACGGTGGTGTCGCCCGGACCATCGTGCCCGTGGCGGGCGCGGCGGACGGCTGTCCCGTCGAGGTGCTCGCCGGGGACGGGCGGGCCGCGCTCACCGGGGTCGACGCCAACTCCCTCGAACTGCACGGCACGTGGGCCGACCAGGGCGAGGCCGCCGCGCAGCGGCAGCCCCGCAGGGGCGCCCGCAGCCAGGTCGACGTGGCACCCGTACGGCTGGCCCTGCTGGACCTGGCCATGCCGCGCGACATCGACGCCGCCGTGCACCGGATCCCGGGCGTGCGGCTCGTCGACATCGAGTCGCTCGCCGAGGCCTCGGCCGACGCGCCGATGGCGGCGGACGTGGACGCCGTACGGGCGATAGTCGCCGAAGAGGTGGCCGCCTTCGGCGCCGCGCAGCGGGCCGCGCACATCACGCCGACCGTCGTCGCCCTGCGGGCGATGGCCGCCGAGGTCGTGGCCATGGAAGTGGCGCGCCTCGACGGACGGCTCCCGGACTTGGACGATCGCCAGCGGGCCGAGGTCACCCAGACCGTGCGCCGCGTCGTCGACAAGCTCCTCCACGCGCCGACGGTGCGCGTCAAGCAGCTCGCCAGCGAGCCCGGGGGCGCCGGGTACGCGGAGGCGCTGCGCGAACTCTTCGATCTCGACCCGCAGACGGTGGCCTCCGTCAGCCGGGCGGACGCGGCAGACAAGAACGACGACTCAGGACGGGCATCATGAATCCACGTCTCGACCAGCCCCTGCGGCTGGGCACGCGGCGCAGCAAGCTGGCCATGTCCCAGTCCGGCCATGTCGCCGACGCGGTACGGGCGATCACCGGCCGGCCCGTCGAGCTCGTGGAGATCACGACGTACGGTGACGTGTCCCGTGAGCACCTCGCGCAGATCGGCGGCACCGGCGTGTTCGTCACGGCGCTGCGCGACGCGCTGCTGCGCGGCGAGGTCGACTTCGCCGTCCACTCGCTGAAGGACCTGCCGACGGCGCAGCCCGAGGAGCTCGTGGTCGCGGCGATGCCGCTGCGCGAGGACCCGCGCGACGCGCTCGTCGCCCGTGACGGCCTGACCTTCGAGCAGCTGCCCGACGGCGCCCGCATCGGTACCGGTTCGCCGCGCCGCACCGCGCAGCTGAACCACTACGCGCGCGCCCTCGGCAAGCGCATCGAGACGGTCGCCATCCGCGGCAACGTCGACACCCGGATCGGGTTCGTGCGCGACGGGGAGCTGGACGCCGTCGTCCTGGCCGCCGCCGGGCTGAACCGGATCGGCCGCGGTGACGAGGCGACCGACCTGCTGTCCGTGGACTGCGTGCTGCCGGCTCCGGGCCAGGGCGCCCTGGCCGTGGAGTGCCTCGCGTCCAACGCGGAGCTCATCGCTTCGCTCGCCGAGCTCGACGACCCGCACACCCGGGCCGCCGTGACCGCCGAGCGTTCCCTGCTCGCCGCCCTGGAGGCCGGCTGCAGCGCCCCCGTGGGCGCGCTCGCCGATCTTCTGGCCGACGGCCAGGTTGTCAATGAAATGCGCCTGCGCGGCGTCGTCGGAACCCTCGACGGCTCGACGCTCGTGCAGCTGTCCACCACCGGTCCCGTGCCCCAGTCGTACGACGAGGCCATGGCGCTCGGCCGCGAACTCGCGGACGAGATGCTGGCCAAGGGCGCGGCCGGTCTGATGGGGGAGCGGTCGCTTTGAACCCCACACGTCCCACCACCTCCGCCTTCGCGGCCGTCGCGGCCCACGGGCACGTCACCTTCCTCGGTGCCGGCCCCGGTGACCCGGGTCTGCTGACGCTGCGCGCCGTCGAGGCCCTCGCCGCCGCGGACGTCCTGATCGCGGAGCCCGAGGTGCTCGATGTCGTGCGCACGCATGCGCGCGCGGGAGTGGACACGCCTCAGCTGACGATTGCTGACGAAGTGTCAGCAGCCGCCGGTGTCCCGGTGATCCGAGATGCCGCCAATCTTGTCATGGAGGCCGCGCGCTCCGGCAGGCGGGTCGTGCGTGCCGTCACCGGCGACCCCGGGCTCGACGGCAACGCGGCCGAGGAGATGCTCGCCTGCGCGACCGGCGGCATCCCCTTCGAGGTGGTGCCCGGTGTCGCGACCGCGGTGGGCGTGCCCGCGTACGCGGGTGTGCCGCTGGGCGGCAAGCAGGGCGCCGACGTGCGGTTCGTGGACGCGCGGGGCGCCTCCGCGCGCTGCTGGAGCGAGGTCGGCGCCAGCGACGGCACCCTCGTCGTCTCGGCGACGCTGGAGACCGTCGCGAGCGCGGCCGCCGAGCTGGTGTCCGCCGGGCGCAAGCCCGAGACCCCGCTCACGGTGACCGTCGCCGGTACGACGACCCGCCAGCGGACCTGGAACGCCACCCTGGGGACGATCGCCCAGGTGTTCAAGCAGGGCAAGGTGCTCCCCTCGCCCGAGGGCGCCCGGCCGGTCATAGCCGTGGTCGGTGAGCAGGGCGCCGCCGCCGCGCGGCGCGAGGAGCTGGCCTGGTTCGAGTCGAAGCCGCTGTTCGGCTGGCGGGTCCTCGTACCGCGCACGAAGGAGCAGGCCGCTTCGCTCTCCGACCAGCTGCGTTCGTACGGTGCGGTGCCGCACGAGGTGCCGACCATCGCCGTGGAGCCGCCGCGCACCCCGCAGCAGATGGAGCGGGCCGTGAAGGGGCTCGTCACCGGACGGTACGAGTGGATCGCCTTCACCAGCGTGAACGCGGTGAAGGCCGTACGCGAGAAGTTCGAGGAGTACGGGCTCGACGCCCGGGCCTTCGCGGGCATCAAGGTCGCCGCCGTGGGCGAGCAGACCGCCGCCGCGCTGGTCGAGTTCGGCGTCAAGCCGGACCTGGTGCCGAGCGGGGAGCAGTCCGCGGCCGGGCTGCTGGAGGACTGGCCGCCGTACGACCCGGTCTTCGACCCGATCGACCGCGTGTTCCTGCCGCGGGCCGACATCGCGACCGAGACCCTGGTCGCCGGGCTGATAGAGCTGGGCTGGGAGGTCGACGACGTCACGGCCTACCGGACCGTGCGCGCGTCGCCGCCGCCGGCGGACACGCGCGAGGCGATCAAGGGCGGCGGCTTCGACGCCGTTCTCTTCACCTCGTCGAGCACGGTGCGCAACCTGGTGGGCATCGCCGGGAAGCCGCACAACGTCACCGTCATCGCGTGCATCGGCCCGGCCACGGCCAAGACGGCGGAGGAGCACGGCCTGCGGGTCGACGTCCTGTCGCCGGAGCCGAGCGTGAGCAAGCTGGCGGAGGCGCTGGCCGAGTACGGCGCGGCCCGCCGCGAGGCGGCCAAGGAGGCCGGCGACCCGGTGTCCCGCCCGAGCGAGCGGCGCCCGGGCGCGCGGCGGCGTCGTACGACGTGAGCGGCTTAGGCGGCCGGACGCGGTCCGCAGCGGTGGTCGAGGGGCCCGGGTGCACGCGCACCCGGGCCCCTCGCGTCTTCGTCATCCCGTGTAATCCCGTTGTGCGGCGGGCCCCGTCCGGAAAGGATCACCGCCGGAGAAGACGGGGATGCGGGGATGCGGGGATGCGGGGGAGCGGATGACGGACGGGGACGCGCGGCTGGTGGCGGCGGTCCGGGCGGGGGACCTCCCGGAGGTCCACGCGCTGCTGGGGCCGGGGAGCAACCCCGACGCGGTCGACGGGGACGGACTGCCGGTGCTGTGCGCGGCGGTGGCCGCGGGCGAAGAGGAGATCGCCGGGGCGCTGCTGGGGGCCGGAGCCGATCCCGGCGCGGTGGACGCGGACGGCGTGCCCGTCCTGTGCGCGGCGGTGGCCGCGTTCGCGCACAAGACCGTCGAGGCTCTGGTGGAGGCGGGGGCCGATCCCGACCGGGTGCTGCCGGACGGTACGACCCCGCTGCTGCGGGCCGTCGAGGGCGGCTCCCCGGCGGTGGTGTCGGCGCTCCTGGACGAGCGCCCCGCGCGGCTGCCGGAGGCGGCGCGCGACCGGCTGCTCGTCGCCGCCAGGTGGTGGTACGAGCGGGGCGCGGAGGGCGAGCTGCGGCGGCTGACGGGGGCGACGGGCCCGGCGGACGTCCGGTGGGTGCGGGACGGCGGGGACGACCGCGTCGACGACCGCGTCGAGGAGGTCACCCTCGGCGGGCGGACCGTCCGGGCGGGGCACGGGGCCGTCCTGACCCGGCTGGAGTGGCACTGCCGGATCCTGGCCCCGGTCGGGGAGCTGGTGGCCCGCGCGGTGCGGCACGGGGACCCCGAACACGCCGACTGGTGGGCGTCCCTCTCGGTCCTCGGCCAGCGCCAGAGCGCGTGGACGTGGCAGGAGGTGGTCGCCCTCCACCGGGACCCGGCGCCCCTGCGCCGGGAGTTCGTCGCCGACTACCTGAGCTTGGGCTGGATGATGTCCGCAGTCACCGGACACGCCCGTTGGTACGAGAGGAAACAGGCCGAGCTTCTGGGCGGCTGGGCGGACACGGAACGGGACGGCCGGGTGCTGGCACGGCTGCTCGGGCTCCTGGAAGCCGACGACCACCCCGCGGCGCGGGAGTTCGGGCTGCGCCACACCGGGCATCCGGACCCGCGCGTGCGGCGCCGGGTGCCGCGGCTCTTCGGCCGCCCCCTGGATCCCGAGGCGCTGCGGGCGGTGCTGGACCTCGGCCGGGACCCCGACGCCGGGGTACGGAAGACGGCCGCCGAGGCGCTGGGCGGGGAGGAGCTGTCCGAGGAGGACCGGCCGGTGCTGCTGGCCCTGCTCCGGGACGGCGATCCGGAGGTTCGGAGCTGGGCGGCCTTCGCCACGGCCCGGAGCGCCGACCGCTCGCCTCGGACCACCGAGGCGCTGTGGGAACTCCTCGGCTCCGAAGAGCAGGAGCTACGGCTCAGCGCCGCTTACGGCTTGGCCCTGCGGGACGACCCGGGGACGGTGGAGGCGTACGCAGGGGTGGGCCCGCTGGGCCCGGAACTGGCGGCGGACCACCGGGCGGAGGGCTTGTGGCGGTGGAGGTTCAGGAACGAACCCAGAGAGTGAGGCCGGCCCAGGCGGCGGGGGCGAGGGCGAGGGTGGGGCCGTCGGTGACCTTGGAGTCGCGGACGTGGACCCGGTCGCTGGGGCAGGTGGCGACCTCGACGCAGGCGCCGCCTTCGTCGCCGCTGTAAGAGGACTTCCGCCAGGCGTAGGCCACTTCCAGGCACTGGCCGCCCTCGCTGGCGCTGTAACTGGACTTGAACCACTTCAGTGGGGTGCTCATGACTCTCCTAGCAACCGGTCCAACAGGTCCTTCGTCTCCGCGAAGTTGAGGGCCTGTGACCGCAGCATCGCATACTTCTGAGTGAGGATGCTGACCTCGTTCGGGTCGCGCACGAGGAAGCTCCCGCGCTGCGTTTCCGAGTACGCGAGGTGCTGGAACTCGGGTGTTTCGAGAAGAATGAACGGACCGTTGAGGCCCGCGTGGGCGGTGATGCCGAGGGGCAGCACCTGGAGCGAGACGGTCGGCCGGTCGGCGCAGGCGCGCAGATGGCGCAGTTGCTCGCGGTAGACCTCGGTGCCGCCGATCCGGTCCCGGAGGGGGGCCTCCCAGACGATGAAGCTGAGCGTCGGCGGGACCGGCCGGGTCAGGATCTGCTGTCGCTGGATGCGGTGGGCGGTCTGCCGCTCTATCTTCTCCTCGCCCACGAAGGGGACGCGGCAGCCGAGTACCGCGCGGGCGTAGTTCTCGGTCTGGAGCAGACCGGGCACGGTCAGCGTGTCGTACCAGGACAGGGCGAGGGCCTCCCGCTCCCGCTCCATGTACTCCTCCGCCCAGGCCGGGACCATGTCCACCTCCGGCATCTTGTTCGCCGCTACCGTCAGCAGCCCCGGCAGGCCGAGGACCCGGTCCATTTTTTCGGCGACGTTGGGCATGAGGGTCCGTCGGCCCTGCTCGATGGAGGCGACGGTCTCGATGTCCATGTGCAGCGCTTCCGCGAAGGTGCGCTGTGTCATTCCCTTGTCGACGCGGGCGGCGGCGACCAGGGCGCCGACCATCTTCATCGCGGTTTCGTTGGGCCGGGGCCTCTTGCGTGGTGGCATGCCTGTGAACTCCCCGAGTACGCACGAGAGATACCGGTACCAACCCGTACTCCTGAGGGAGTACGGGTTACCGGTCTGGCTCACGCTAGTCACGCACCGCGACCATCGCCCCGTGAACCTGGAAATCCATCCGGCCATGCTGCGTGAGCGGTACTTCCCCCGCAGCCGCCAATCCATCGGCTCCACCAGGGAGTTCGCGGCGGTGACACTTGATGCGTGGGGTGTCACATCCCGCCGGGACGATCTGTTGCTCTGCGTGAGCGAGCTCGCCACCAACGCCCTGCTGCACGGGGTGCCGCCCGGCCGGTACTACCGGCTTCGGCTACTGCTCTTCGCGGACCTGGTCCGGGTCGAGGTGGCCGACAGCGGGGGTGGTCTGCCGCAGGTGAAGGACCGGGATCCCGGGGCCGAGGGCGGGCGGGGGCTGCTGCTCGTGGCCTCGCTCGCCGAGCGGTGGGGGGTCGGGCCGCGCAGGCCCGGGAAGGTGGTGTGGTGCGAGCTCGCCGTGACGGGCCGGCCGCACGGCACCCCCTAGGCTGGAGGCGACTGCTGTCCAGGCTCGAAGAGGCGACTGAGTATGAGCGCGTACGGATCCTTCCCCGGCTCGCGGCCCCGCCGGCTGCGCACCACCCCGGCGATGCGGCGGATGGTCGCGGAGAACCGGCTGCACCCGTCGGACCTGATCCTGCCCGCCTTCGTCCGCGAGGGCATCTCCGAGCCCCTCGCCATCTCGGCGATGCCGGGGGTCGTCCAGCACACCCGCGACACGCTGCGGAAGGCCGCCGTGGAGGCCGTCGAGGCGGGCGTCGCGGGGATCATGCTCTTCGGCGTCCCGGCCGACGAGAACAAGGACGCACTGGGCACGGCGGGCACCGAGCCCGACGGGATCCTGCAGGTCGCGATCCGCGACGTGAAGGCGGAGGTCGGCGACGACCTCGTCATCATGTCGGACCTGTGCCTGGACGAGTACACCGACCACGGCCACTGCGGGGTCCTCGACGAGCACGGCCGCGTCGACAACGACGCCACCCTGGAGCGGTACGCCGAGATGGCGCAGGTCCAGGCCGACGCGGGCGTCCACGTGGTGGGCCCGAGCGGGATGATGGACGGCCAGGTCGGCGTGATCCGCGACGCGCTCGACGAGACCGGGCACGAGGACGTATCGATCCTCGCGTACACGGCGAAGTACACCTCCGCCTTCTACGGGCCGTTCCGCGAGGCCGTCGCCTCCTCCCTCCAGGGCGACCGCAAGACGTACCAGCAGGACCCGGCGAACGCGCGGGAGTCGCTGCGGGAGCTGGCGCTCGACCTGGAGGAGGGCGCGGACATGGTCATGGTGAAGCCGGCCGGCCCCTACCTGGACATCCTGTACCGGGTCGCGCAGGCGGTGGACGTGCCCGTGGCCGCGTACCAGATCAGCGGTGAGTTCGCGATGATCGAGGCGGCGGCGGAGAAGGGCTGGATCGAGCGCGACCGCGCCATCCTGGAGACCCTGATGGGCATCAAGCGGGCCGGCGCCGACACGATCCTGACGTACTGGGCGACGGAGGTCGCGGGCTGGCTCCGCGAGACCCGCTGACCTCCCGCAGCGGGAGGTCAGCGACACCCCCTAGCGCCGGTTGACCGACGCGAGCAGGGCCTGGGCCGAGGCCAGGCCCGCCGCGTCGCGGCCGTTTCCGGCGAGGCTGTACGTGATCTCGGCGAGCAGGAGCGAGAGCCTGCCCTCGCTCGCCCTGACGAGCGGTTCGGAGCCCTCCCACACGGCGTCCCGTACGGCGTGCTCGGTGATGCAGCCGACCGGCTCGGCGGCCGTCAGCAGGCGCCGGGTGATCACGCGTTCCAGGTCGGTGGGCATCCATTCGGCCGTGTCGAGGTCCTT
Organism: Streptomyces sp. NPDC051582; assembly: GCF_040681715.1. NCBI lineage: Bacteria > Bacillati > Actinomycetota > Actinomycetes > Kitasatosporales > Streptomycetaceae > Streptomyces > Streptomyces sp. NPDC051582. The sequence continues at coordinate 169,531 of NZ_JBFAZJ010000015.1, read as the reverse complement.
GGCGAGTTCGAGGGTGCGCTCTCTGAGGGTGGCCGGCGTCATGCGGTGCTCCTTGAGGGGTGGGCGGCTTCTCGGACGGGGTCGATGCGGACCGCCCTGCCGGGGGCGGGGAGATCGCGCAGGATGAGCGAGTGGGCGCGGATCCGGTTGCCGGAGGCGATGGTGACCGGGCCGAGCACGGAGGCGCCGACGCCGATGAGGACGTCGTCGCCGATGACGGGGTGGCGGCGTACGCCGGGCTCGGGGGCCCGGGACCAGCCGCGCGATCCGAGGGTCACCCCGTGGTAGAGCGTCACGTCGTCGCCGACGCGGGCGGTCTCGCCGATGACCACGCCGAAGCCGTGGTCGATGAAGGCCCGCCGGCCGATCCGGGCCCCCGGATGGAGCTCCATGCCGGAGAGCAGGCGGCCGGCGAGCGTGAGGAGCCCGGCGGCGAAGCGGTGGTCGCGCAGGTGGAGGCGGTGCGCGAGCCGGTGGAGGGCCAGTCCGTGCCAGGGCGAGTGGAGCAGGGCGTCGCGCAGGCGCGGGCGGGAGGGGTCGCGGGCGACGACCGTGTCGAGGTCCTCGCGGATCTGCCGCAGGACACCGATCCGACGCGGGGTCCGGGCTCCGGCGCCGTTCACGGCCGGCCCGCCGGGCTGAGCGGGGCGGCCTGTTGGGAGTCGAGCCGGTTGATCCGGTACATCGTGCGCTGGAACAGGTCCTGCGCGGTCAGGGCCGGGTAGCGGTCGGGCAGGCCGTCGGTCGCGGCGCCGCGGAGCGTGGAGAGCACCGTCCACGGGGTGGGGTGGCAGAACTGCACGATGGAGAGCCGGCCGCCGCTCTGGCCGGGGGCGGAGACGACGCGGTGGACGGCGGCGCGGGCCAGGCCGCCGGTGAGCCGTTCCAGGACCATGCCGACGTTGAGCACGGTGTAGCCGTCCGGTGCCTCGACCGGGGTCCACCCGCCGTCGATGAGGACTTCGAGTCCGGCGGCGGTGGCCCGGGGCAGGGCGGTGATCAGGTCGAAGTCCTGGTGCTCCACCATCCAGACGTGGTCCGCGGAGGGGGCCTGCTCCATCGGCGGGTACCAGGTGGCGCGGTTGACGACGGGGCCGTCCTCCAGCATCTCCTCGAAGTAACCGGGGGCGGCTCCGAGCGCCCCGGCCAGCCGGCGGACCACGTCGAGCTGGAAGGCGGCCATCCGCAGGTGGAGTTCGCCCAGCGCGGCGCCGATCCCGGGGACGAGGTGGTCGGGGAAGTACGGCTGCGGGTAGCGGGCGGGGTAGCGCTCGCGCAGCGGGTGGGCGGCGGGCAGCGGGGCGCCCCAGTGGAACAGCTCCTTCCAGTCGGGGGTGCGGCCCTTCTCGCCCTGTTCGACGAGGGGTGGGAGGTATCCGGACTGCCCGTTGGAGCCGGTCACCCGGCAGTCCGCCTTGGTCTCGGCGGGCAGCTCGAAGAACGCGCCGAGCATGGCGTACGCCTCGTCCAGCAGGCTCTCCGGCACCGTGTTGCGCACCAGGAAGAATCCGTCGCGCAGGGCGCTGCGGACGTGCCGGTCGTCGGCCGCGCCCGGGGCCCGGACGTCGAGTGCGATCTCCTTGAGCATCTCCGGTCCCTCCTCTCTCTTCTCTCCTCGCGCGCCGCTCAGACCGCGACGAAGGACAGGGTCAGGTACTTGAGCTGGTGGCCCTCGTAGACGAAGTGGCGGTCGATCTCCAGGCGGCCGGTGAAGCGGAAGCCGTTCGCCTCGTAGAGCTCGGTGACGAGTTCCTCGGTGAGCCACCAGTTCAGCCGTCCGTCCGCGAGCGGGTGCGGGGTGATCTCCCCGTCGGGGCTGAGGAAGACGCTGACGACCCAGGCCCCGCCGGGGCGCAGCATCTTGCGGCCGTGCTCCACCCAGGGGGCCCAGTCCTCGCGGCGCTGGTGGTGCAGGCAGCCGTTGTCGACGAGCAGGTCGAGGCCCTCGGCCCGGAAGGCCAGGAAGTCGCCCTGGTGGAAGCGGATCGAGCCGTTCTTGACCTGGGGGGTGTCCCATACGTCGAGCAGGTCGAGGCCGGTGACCTCGGCCTCCAGCCATTCGGCGAGGGACGCCGTCTGGAGGCCGCGGCCGCAGCCGATGTCCAGGACCCGGGCCGGGCCGGAGCCCGGCTGGTGCTCGTCCGTGGGGGCGGCGGCGATCGCGAAGTGCGTGACGCGGTCGTTGGTCTTCGTGCCCGACCAGGAGTCGCGGTTGTTCTTGTACCACTGCTTGAAGGAGTTGCGGACGACCTCGCGGTAGCCGCAGTAGTTGCGTTCGGCGTGCTCCGCGTGCTCGGCGCTGCGGCCGGGGGCGGTCAGGACCGCGGGTGTGCCGCGCCCCTTGATGTCATGATCCTGCGGCATGCTCCCACTCCTCGATTGTTCCGCGGCTTGCGACGACCGCGACTGCGTTGCGCCCTCGCGGGCCTTTGTCGACTTCCGCGGATGCGGCGAGCCATGCACCCGCGCCACTGCTCGATACGGCGATGGCGTGTTCCCGGCGCAGGTGGCGCATGGCGTGGAGAGCCTGTGGATAGGCGACGTCGGTGAAGCCGAAGTAGTCCTGCGGGAAGGCGGCGAGCAGGGGCTGACGCAGCCCGTGGCCCAGCCCGCCCGTGCCGTTCATGCGGCGGGCGCCGCCGGGGGCGCGCTCGTCCCCGTAGACGGCCTCGGCCGGGAAGACGGCGACGGGGCGGCAGTGCGGCCAGGCGCCGGCGAGGGCCATGGCGGTGCCGGCCAGGCTGCCGCCGGTGCCGACGCCCGCGGCCAGGGCGACCGGTTCGACCCCGTGGCCGGAGAGCTGGCCGATGATCTCCGCGCCGGTGTGCTCGCGGTGCAGGGCCGCGCCGACGGCCGCGCAGTGCTGGAGCAGCAGGTGCCGGTCCTCGCGTTCGGCCACGCGGACGGCCTCGTCCATCGCGCCGAGGAAGCCGGTGCCCTCGGCGGCCGTGGTGGTCTTCGCCCCGTTCCTGCGCAGCTGGTCCAGGAGCCGCTGGGGGGCGCCGTACGGGACCACCAGGTGCAGGTCGAGGTCCAGTTGGCCGCACAGCTCGGCCAGGGCGACGGCGAGGCTGCCGCCCGAGTACTCGGCCAGCCGGAGCCGGGGGGAGCCCGCCGAGACCGCGGTCGCGCACAACAAGGCGTACGCGGTGCGGGACTTGACGGAGCCGGAGGCATTGGCTGCCTCCGCCTTGAGCCAGACCGTGCCCCGCCCGGCCCGGCTGGGCACCGGGACCAGCGGGGTGTCCCCGATGCCCGGGCGCAGGGCGGCGAGCCGCGGCAGCAGCCGGTGGGCCTCGGCCTCCAGCGGGGCGAAGGCCCGGGTCAGGTCGGCCGGGGACGGGGCCCGGTCGGCCAGGACCCGTCTGATGTCGGCGAAGCCCGGTACGGGAGTGGCCGGTTCGGGCCCGGCCGGTGCGGGGGCCGCCGGCGGGGGGCCGGCCGTGAGGACCGGTCCCCCGCCGGGGCGCAGGGCGGTCGTCATGAGGGCCGCTCGCCGGTGGCGAGGCGGAACCCGACGGGGTAGAGCGGCCCGGGGAAGGCGCCGTGGCGGCGGCGGGTGCGGGTCAGGTCGCCGAAGCGGGAGAAGGAGCCGCCGCGGGCGATCCGGTAGCCGCCCATCGACTGCACGAGGTGGTCGGCGACGTACGGGCCGTCCGGGTAGGGGGCGTACTCGTCGGCGGTGAACTCCTCGACGTTGCCGCCCATGTCGTGGACGCCGTACGGGGAGCGGCCGGCCGGGAACGCGCCGACCGGGCTGGTGGTGTGCACGCCGGACTCGCGGGTGTTGGCCGCCTCCGGGTCGAAGCCGCCGGGCCAGGGGTAGGGCAGGCCCTCGGGGCCCTTGGCGGCGTGCTCCCACTCGGCTTCGGTGGGCAGCCGCCACGGGTGGCCGGTGCGCTCGGTGAGCCAGGCGGCGTAGGCGTCGGCGTGCCCGGGGAGGATGCCGGCCACCGGGTGGTTGGAGCGGTCCCAGGGGTAGGCGCCCAGGTACCAGGTGGTGGGGCGCTCCTCCAGGCCGGTGTCGGCCAGGAAGGCGCGGTACTCGCCGTTGGTGACGGGGTACGTGGCGATCCAGAAGTCGGCGATCTCCACGGTGTGCTCGGGGCACTCCTTGAGGATCCAGGACTCCTCCACGCCCACGTGGGCCCAGGCGTTGGTGACGTATCCGGTCTCGTTCTCGGGCAGGCCGATGCGGATCCGGCCGCCGGGCACGTGGCGGGTGGCCGGGCCCGCCCCGGTGGTGGGGGAGGGGATGCGGGGGTCGCCGAGCAGGCCGAGGACGTGGCCGGCGGCGAGGCGCTCGGCGGTCGGCAGCTCCGGGTCCTCGACGGCGGCCGCGAGCTCCTCGGGGGTGGTGCCGGGCAGCCGGGCGGGGTGCAGCCTGCCGGGGTCGGCGAGGCCGGCGTGCTCCTTGAAGTGCGGGGAGTCCGCCAGGTCTTCGAGTGAAAGGGTCATGCCGCGGCCTCCTGGAGCAGGGCGATGGTGTGGCCGGCGAGTTCGGCCTTGGCGGACAGGTAGCGGGAGTTCTCCGCGGTGACGTACACGCCGGTGGGGATCACCTCGGTGATCTCGATGCCGTGCGCGCGCAGCTCCCGCACCTTGTCGGGGTTGTTGGTGAGCAGGCGGATCCGGTTCAGGCCGAGGGCGTGGAGCATCGCGGCGGCGGCCGCGTAGTCCCGCTCGTCGTCGCCGCGGCCGATCATGCGGTTCGCGGCGAAGGTGTCGTGGTCCTGGGACTGCAGGACGTAGGTGTCGAGCTTGTTGTAGAGCCCGATCCCGCGGCCTTCCTGGCGCAGGTAGAGGACGGCGCCGCCGTGGTCGGCGACGGCCCGCAGGGCCTCGTCGAGCTGGGGGCCGCAGTCGCAGCGTGCCGAGCCGAGGACGTCGCCGGTCAGGCATTCGCTGTGCAGGCGCACCAGCGGCGGCGCGGGGTCGGCGGGGTCGGCGGGTACCAGGACCGCGAAGTGCTCGCCGGGGTCGGGCAGGTGGTGGAAGGTGACGAGGTCGGCGCTGCGGCCCCGGACGCGGGAGAGGGTGACGGGTACGCGGGCCCGGACCACCGCCGGGATCGCGCCGGGAACGGCCGTGGTCACGGCTTCGGTGACCGCTTCCGGTGTCTTCGCCGAGGTCGTCATGCGGCCACCTGCTTCCGGTCGGCGCTCTGCGCGATGTCGTCGATGTGGAGGGTGTGCTGGATGTGCGCGCCGTAGTCGTCGACGGCGACGAAGACGATCCGGCCGTCCCAGCCGGCCACGGCCACGCGCCCGTCGTCGAGCTGGAACATGCAGGACAGGCCCTGGGCGAACCCGGCGAGGACCCGGCCGGAGGCGAGGGTGCCCGCCGAGTCGGCCCAGTCGACCTGCCAGCAGTAGAGGTTGAAGTCGTAGGAGCCGGCGAGGACGGTGGGCCCCGCGGTGTCGCCCAGCAGCGAGACGCACTTGACGGACTCGTCGGAGCCGAGCAGCGTCTGCGGCGCGCCGGTGCTCCAGCCGCCCTCCCCGCTACGGGTGACCCGGCCGACCTTGACGGTGTGGTCGCGCGAGGCGCTGGCGACGACGGAGCCCTCGGGGCCGTGCAGGCCGGCGACCGCGTTGACGAGGTTGCCGTGCTCCCACAGCTTGGTGCGCCCGCGCGCGCCGCCCGCCTCGACGGTCCGGTCGGTGGCGGCGGACAGGAAGCCGCCGCCGGGGATCGGGGCCAGGGACTTCACCGATCCGCCGTGGGCTTCGACGCGCTCCTCCAGCCGCAGCGTGAGCGGGTCCACGAAGAGGAACTCGCCGTTGTAGGTGCCCGCGATCAGCCGGCCCCCGTCGACGGTGAGGGAGGGGATCGGTGCGCCGAGGCACTCGCTGGAGGTGCGGGCGCCGTCCCAGCGGATGACGTGGCCGGAGTAGGTGCCGGCGTAGATCGTGTCGCCGTCGGTGGTGAGGGACAGGATCGGGCCGTCGGTGAGCTGGATCGGGGTGGCCCGGCTCTGGGCGCCGTTCTCGATGCGGACGGCGAAGACGGTGCCGGAGTCCCCGCCGATGAGCAGCTCGTCGCCGCGTGCGGCCAGGGCGTTGGGGCCGTGGGTGGCGCGCTCGGGGCCGGAGAGTTCGGCCGCGGTGGCCATGTCGTACAGGTGCGGGGCGTTGCGGAAGGAGCCCGCGGCGACCAGGCCCCGGGCGGCGGCGACGGAGCGCGGCCATACGCGCAGGTCGGCGACGGTGTGCCGGCGCCCGCCGGAGCGGTCGAACCAGTGCAGGGAGCCGTCGTAGGCGCCGACGACGAACGCGGAGTCGTCCTCGGCCCAGTCGACGGCGCGGGCGGCGGAGCTGGACACCTCGACGGTCAGTACGTGTTCCAGCTCGCGGGTCAGCAGGTCGACGCGGCCGTCGTCGCGGGCCACGGCGAGGAGGTCGCCAGCCCGGGACCAGGCGCAGCCCTCGATGGAGGAGTCGTAGTGGCGCTTGCGCGCGGCGCCGGAGCCGGAGGCGGGGTCGCTGACGGCGACCAGGCCGTCCTCGCCGACCGTGGCGGCCAGGCCCTCGGCGCTGACGGAGACCATCATGCAGTGCGCCTCGTGGGAGCCGACCTCGGTGAGGAAGGTGCCGTCGAGCACGGACCACAAGGTGGCGCGGCCGTCCTCGGAGACGCAGATGAGGCGCTCGCCGTCGGGCAGCCAGGCGACCGAGTTGATGTCGTCGGTGTGCCGGGCCAGGACGTTGACCAGTGCGGCCGGGCCCTCCTGGGGGACGCGCCAGATGCCGACCGTCTTGTCGGCGGAGGCCGTCGCGAGCAGGGTCGGGTCGGCGGGGTTCCAGGCCGAGGCGTTGACGAGCCGGCGGTGGCGCAGCGTGGCGGTCTCGGTGGGGCGGGCGGGGTCGGCGGTGTTCCAGACGATCACGGTTCCGTCGTAGGACGAGGTGGCGAGGCGGGAACCGTCCGGGCTGAAGGCCACGTGGGTGATCGGGGCCGAATGTCCGGTCCCCGATTTCGGGATGGAGATGGTGCGCACGCTGTCTCTGTCCTTTGTTTCGGAGCCGGGAAGGTGGATTTTCAAGGTGGGGGTGGATGTGGGTGTCCAGTTTCCTGGCATTCACGCTAGTGGGCGCCGCAAAAAGCCGCGAAATACTGTCCTGCAATGTGGGAAGTTTCCCGACCTGATGGATTCGAATTCTCTTACTTGACATGTTGCCGCAGGTCAGGATGGGTCCGCGTCGGATCCAATTGGGATCGATGCGGGAGCGAAACGGGAACCGGACGGGAATGGAACGGGAAGAGGTGATGGAGTGAGCGGGATTATGCGGTTGCCGCTTGCTCTCCGGTCGCCGCCCCTTGATGCTTCGATGAGAAGAGGACTCAAGGGGCTGAGCTCATGCATGTTGTTCTGTTGGAGACGGCATACGTCAGAGGCTTTGACGTCGTGGCAGAGATGGCCGACGACGGTATCGAGGTCACCTTCGTCACGGAGCGCCTGGACGCCTACCGCGCCAATGCCGGGTTCGACCTGATCGAACGCGCGGCGCGGGTGGTGGAGGTGCCGGACCTGTCCGGCGGCCACGACCTGGCCGCCCTGCTGCGGGGACGGCTCGGCCCCCACCCGGTCGACGGCGTCATCTGCCGCGACGAGAACCTCCTGCACGGCGCGGCGCGGTTCGCCCGCGACCTGGGCCTGCCCCACGAGTCACTGGAGGCGGCCCGGCTGCTCGGCGACAAGTCGGCCGTACGGGAACGGCTCGGGAAGGCCGGCATCGGCAGCCTGCGCTGGCGCCGGGCGGTCACCGAGGAGGAGGGGCTGGCGGCGGTCGACGAGATCGGCCTGCCCTGCGTGGTCAAGCCGACGTCCGGCCGGTATTCGGTCGGGGTCACCGTGGCGTGGACCCGGGAGCAGGCCGCCGCCGGGCTGGCCGAGGTGCTGGGGAGCCCGTACGGGAACGGCGACGGGAACGCGGTCGGGAACGGCGACGGGAACGCGGGAGCGAACGGTGAGGAGGACGGCGGCGGGCGGCCCGTCGCGCTCGTCGAGGAGTACGCGGTCGGGCGCCACGTCAGCGCCGAACTGCTCGTCCAGGACGGGCGCGTGGTCCTGTACGGCTTCGCCGAGCGCGTCCCGGCGGCGCCCGGGACCACCGCCGAGCTGGGCGGGCACTTCCCGGCCCGCTTCCAGGGCATGGGCGCCGCACGGCGGTTCGTCCTGGACACCGTCGAGGCGCTGGGCGTCCGGGCGAGCGCGCTCCACGTGGAGCTGCTCGTCACGCCGACCGGCCCGGAGCTGATCGAGGTGAACGGCCGCATCGCCGGGCACGTGGTGACCCGGCAGATGTCGCTGGCGCTGGACCGCTCGGTCGCCCTCGACCTGGTCGCGCTCGCCACCGGCACGCCGGTCGAGGACGCGGCCCCGCCCGTGGCCACCGTGGCGCTGCGCGCCCTGTGGAGCCGGACCGAAGGGATCGTGCGCGGCACGGCTCCCGGGCCCCGGGAGCTGCCCGCCGGGGTGGTCGACTGCGAGGTGACCGCCGGTCCCGGGGACCGGGTGCCGGCGCTGGGCACCAACCACGACCGGTTCGGGTACCTGATGGTGCGCGGCGCCGACGCCGCGACGGCCGTGCGGACCGCCGCGGAGGCCGCGGCCCGGGTCCAGGAGTCGCTGCGCATCGAGCCGGTCGCCGCAGAGGCGCCGGAGGCCGGGCCGGCGCGCCCGGAGCACGGCCGCGCCGGCGGCGAGCACCTGGTGCTGCTGCTGGACCGGGGCGATCCGGTCGAGCGGATCGTGAGCGCGGCCGGCGCGGTGACCGCGCGGCTGACCGTGCTGCGGCGCGACGAGCTCACCATGGACGAGGTGCGCGCACGTTTCCTGGCGGCGCACGCGAGCGTGCCGGTGGCCGCGGTGCTGTCCTGGTCGGGCGCGTACGAACGGGAGGCGCGCGAACTGCGCGCGCTGGCCGCCGGAGACGGCCGGGCGGAAGAGCCGGGCAGCGAGGAACTGGGTGAGCTTCGAGGGCTCCTGGAGGAGCTCGCGTTCGTCAGCGACCCCGTGCACACCGTGCTGGCCCTCGCGGCAGCCGGAGGCCGCGTGGACGTGCTCGCCGCGATCGACGAGAGCGGCGACCAGGCCGCCGAGGACGGCAGCACCGAGCGCCGCCTGACCGCGGGCCCGATGCCCGCGCGGCTGCTGGCCCGCACGGTGGAGGCCGTGCGCGAGGCCGGGATCGAGGGGCCCGCCCGGGTCGTCTTCGGGGCGCGCAACACCCGCCCGCTGGTCCTGCCCGGCTTCGACCGGCAGGTCCTCGACCTCTACGACGCCGCCCACCGGCGGAGCCTGGTGGCGGCCGCCGCCGAGAGCGCCCTGGGCCGGCCGGTGGCCGCCGCCCTGCCCGACGCCGGGCGGATCGCCGTCCAGCGCCACGTCCTGTCCGGGCCGGGCCGCTTCCGCGTGGTCGCCGCGACCGGTGCCGAGGAGCTGTACGACTGGCCCGAGACGGTCTTCGTGCGGACCCCGCTCGATCGCGAGGGCGTCCACAACGGGCCGGTCGTCCGCCTGGAGTACACCGTGGCCGCCCCGGACGCGGTCCGCGCGGAGCAGGCGGTGGCCCGGATCGAGCGCTCGCTGCTGTGGAAGACCGAGCCGGCCGACCGTACGCACGTCCTGCTGCTGGACCGGATCGGTCCCGGGGTGTGGACCCGCGACGACGGCTCGCCGCTGCTGGACCCGGACCGCTACCGGGTCAGCGTGCTGAGCTCGTCCGCCGCGAACACCACGGGCAGCGCTGCCGACTTCGCCGCCCGCACCGACGTGTTCGACCCGGACGGGGTGCGGGCCCTGGCGGGCGCGGTGCACGCGCTGTACCCGGTGGACCGGGTCGCCACCATCTCCGAGCGGCTGCTGGAGCCGGCGGCCGAGCTGCGCGCCCGCCTCGGCACTCCGGGCAGCGACCCGGCGACCGCGCGCAAGTTCGTGGACAAGGCGGTGATGAAGCGCATCGCCCGGAGGGCGGGCATCCGCACCGCCGACGGGCACCTGATCCACACCCCCGAGGACGTCACCGGCCTGTTCGCCCGGCACGGCCGGGTCGTGGTCAAGCCGCGCGACGGTTCGGGCTCGTACGGGGTGTCGGTGCTCACCGACGCCGGGCAGGTCGAGCGGTGGGTGCGCGAGGAGTTCACCCCCGGCACCCACCTGTGCGAGGGGTTCGTGGCGGGCGACATGTGCCACATCGACGCCGTCCTCTACGAGGGCGACGTGATCTGGGACGTGTCCCGGTACGTGAGCGACACCCTGGCCGTCTCCCGGGTGGAGCCGCTCTCCTCGATCACGGTCGCCGACCCCGCCGTGCGCGCGGCCGCCCGCGAACTGCTCGGCCAGGTCGCCGACGCCTGGCAGGTCACGGCCGGAGTGCTGCACCTGGAGGCCTTCCTGGACGAGTCCGGGTCCTTCACCTTCTGCGAGGTGGCGGGCCGCCCGGGCGGCGCGGGCATCCGCCAGGCCTTCCTGGCCACGACCGGCGTCGACCTCTTCCACGCCAAGATCCTCACCGACGTGGGGCTGGACCCGAGGGCCGGCCGGATCGCGCCCGTGGGCGCGTACGCGGGCTGGACCGTGCACTTCACGGTCGGCGGGATGCTGCTGGACTTCGACGACTCGGCGGTCGCGCAGGACGCGTACTACCGCAACGTGCCGTACCGGATCGGCGACGTGGTCCCGCCGCAGCCGTTCTCGGGGACGGGCGCCTGTACGTACGTCTTCACCCACGACTCGCACGAGGAGGTCCGCCGGCTGGTCGCCAGTGCCGAGCACGAGGTGCGTCTGGTGATCGGACTGGAGCCGAAGCCCGGGGCCGCGGGGGCCGGGCGGTGATACTCGGCATCCTCGGCAGCGCCTCCGCGGACTCGGTCTCGCGCCGGGTCCTGGAGGTGGCCGCCCAGCGGATCGGGGCGGCCGGGGCGGCGTACGAACTCCTGGACCTGAGCGTGGAGTTCCCGGGGCGCCACCGGATCGAGGACTACGACGACCCGCCCCCGTACAGCCAGACGGCGGCCCTGCGCGCCCGCATCGCCGGGGCGAGCGGCGCCGTCTTCGCCACGCCGGTCTACCACGGCTCGTACAGCGGGCTGCTCAAGAACGCCCTGGACCACCTCACCGGCGACTCGCTGGCCGACCGGCCCGTGGGGCTGATCGCCGCGGGCGGCGGTCCGCGCGGCGCGGGCACCGCCTGCGACCAGATGCGGGCGGTGGTGAGGGCGCTCGGCGGCTGGGCCGTGCCCACCCATGTGGCCTCCGCCCGCGGCGACTTCACGCCCGGGGTGCCGCTGGAGGAGCTGCACGTACGGATGGACCGGATGGTGGGCGAACTGCTCTCGTTCCGCTCCGCCCGCCGGCTCCCGGCGGCCCTCGCCGGCCGATGAGCCGGGAGCCCTAACCCCCGAATGAACCCCCACTCCAGCGAAGGCAAGCCCGTCACCCGAAAGGACGCGCCATGACCCCCCGCCCCGCCCGCCCGTCCGCCGGCCCCGAGGACCAGCCGCACCTGCTGCTGATCTCGGGGATCGGCGGCCATCCGCCCGCCGCGGCGCTCGATTCCCTCTCGCGGATCGGCCCGGCGGTCTCCGTCGTCCACATCGCGGCATGGGGCGACCCGGAACCGGTGCGCGCCGACTGGGCCGCGCGCGGACTGCGCGGCGAGTTCCTGACCGCGGCCGACCTCGACGACGCGGTGACCGTGGGCCTCGCCCTCCACGAGCGGTATCCGCTGTCGGGCGTGGTCACCTACTCGGAGCTGCTGCTGCGGCCGCAGGCCGAGCTGGCCGAACGCCTCGGACTGCCGGGCAACGCGCCCGAGGCGGTGGGCATCGCCCAGTCCAAGTCCCGGCAGCGGCAGGTCTTCGCCGAACACGGGGTGCCCTCACCGCGGTTCGCGGAGATCCGCGGGGAGGCCGACCTGGCGGAGGCGGCCCGCAGCATCGGATTCCCGGCCGTCTTCAAGCCCTCGCTCGGCGCCGGCAGCCAGAGCGTGCGCCTGGTCCGCACGTACGGGGAACTCGTCGAGGCGTACCGCGACGGCCGGGCCACCGTCTCGGCCTTCCTCCAGAGCGAGGACGTCTTCCTGCTGGAAGAGCGTCTCGAACTGGAGGCGGACGCAGACAGCGGCTGGGCCGCCTACTGCAGCGTCGAATCGCTCCTCGCGGCCGGGGAGCGGCACCACCTGGCCGTCTCCGACCGGATCCGGCTGCGCCACGGCTACGCGGAGGAGGGCGCGTCGATGCCGTCGAGGCTCGGCGCGGCCGACCGGGCCGCCGTCGTGGACTGCGCGGACCGGGCGATCCGGGCCATCGGGCTGACGACGGGGGCCGTGCACACGGAGATCGCGCTGACCCCGCGGGGGCCGCGCGTCATCGAGGTCAACGCCCGCGCGGGCGGGCCAATGCCGGTCATGTTCGAGGTCGGCGCACGGTACGACTACGCCGAGCAGATCGGCCGCAGCGCCCTGGGCCTGGCGCCGGACGCCGTGCCGCAGTTCACGCGGACGGCGCTGGTGAGGATGGTGCCGATCCCGGCCGGCGAATGGCTGGTGACCGCGCAGACGCCGGTGGCGGAGCTCATGGCGGCCTTCCCCGAACTGGCTTACGTGAAGCCCCGGTTCGGGATCGGCCAGTCGGCGAGCCGGGACCGGACCCTGCACCTGGCGACGTTCATGCTCGGCGCGCCGACGCCCGCCGGGGCGCTGGAGCTCGCCGGCCGGATCGAGCGGGCGCTGGGCATCGAACTCGAAGAGGCGGCCGGCGCACCGTCCGAGTCCGTCCCGGTCCGGGCCGCATAGCCGTGGACACGCACCCCCCGCCCCGCCCGACTCCGCAATCCCGCCTACTCATGACGTGGGGATCGCTCCGATGAAGAAACGCATCTACGCCACTGGACTGTCCGACGCCGTCGGACTCGGGATGTACCTGTCCCTGTCCGTCCTCTTCTTCCACAAGGCCGTTGAACTGCCCAACGCCGAGATCGGGCTCGTCCTCGGCATCGCCGGGGTCACCTCGCTGCTGGGGGCCATGCCCATCGCGCGGGCCGCCGAACGCTTCGGCACCCGTACCGTGCTCACCGTCCTGTTCCTGGTCCGGGCCGCCGCCTTCCTGGCGCTGGCCGTGTCCTCCTCCTTCGTCGCCGCCCTGCTCGCCTCGGCGGTCGCGGGGGTGCTCAGCCGGGGCATCAGCCCGCTGATCGAATCGGGCCTCATCGCCCGGGCGAGCAACGAGGAGGCGGTCGGGGCGCTCGCCCGGCTCCGGTCGCTGCGCAACGCCGGAATGGCGGCCGGCGCGCTGCCCTCAGGGGCGGCCATCGCGATCGACGAGGCCTGGGCCTACCGGGCGGTGATGGTGCTCTCCGCCGTCCTGTTCATCGGCTGCGCCGCCGTCTGCCGGACCCTCGCCGACGGCGGACGCCCGGCCGGGGCCGCGCGGGGCGGCCCCTCACGCGGCAGTGTCCTGCGCGACCGGGCCTTCCTGCGCATCACCGTCCTGTACGGGGCCCTGACCATGTCGGCGCTGGTCCTCGGGCTCGGGGTCCCGCTGTGGGTGGTCCAGCAGACGCAGGCCCCCGCCTGGACCGTGACCGTGGTCCAGGTCCTCAACACCGCCGTCGTCGTCGCCCTCCAGGTCCGGATCAGCAAGGGGTCGGACGACTTCCGCACCGCCCGCAGGATGATGCGGCGCGGCGGGCTGCTGTCGGCTCTGGCAGCGGGGGTCGTACCGCTGACGGCGTTCGGCGACGCGACCACGAACCTGGCCCTGGTGATCGCAGCCGCGCTGCTCTTCTCCCTCGGGGAGCTGTACATCATGTCCGGCGCCACCGGCGCCGCCCTGCTGCACATCCCCGAGGGCCGCAAGACCGGCTACCTCGCCGCCTTCAACCTCGGCTTCGCCGTCACCACCGTCGTGGGACCCCCTCTCATCACCACCTCCGTCGGCTGGGGCGGCTGGGCCTGGCTCGGCTGGGCGCTCTACTTCACCACCGTCGGACTGGTCGCCACGCGTCTCCCGCAGCCGACCCCGGCCGCCGGGAAGGCGCCGCAGACCGCGGGAAGCCCCGCGTGAGGCGGGCCGAGGAAGCACGGGAGCGGGCCCCGAACATTCCCCTGTGCTCGGCGTACCGTCATCCTCGGACGACACGCCTCAGCCCATCTGCCGCAGCGGCCGGTTCCGCGACGGAGTGCCGGACGAACTCTCCGCCCGAGTGCGGCCAGCGGCGTGGTCGGCGCCGATCGCGACGCTGTGGGCGGCCGAGGCGAGCGTGAGGTGACGGTGCCAGCCCTTGAAGGAGCGGCCGGCGAAATCGCGCAGACCGGCCCGCTCGCCGGTGACGGCGCTGTCGAAGGCCGTCCGCCGGCTGAGTTTGGCCAGCCGCATCAGCCCGTCGAGCGAGGTGGTGGTGAGATCCGTGAGCCACAACTCGCTGGGCGGGCCGTTGCGGTTGGTCCACTCGCCCATCAGCAGCCACTGCTGCGGACCGGCGGGCGAGCGGCGCGGCTGCGGCAGCTCGACGCGTATGCCGGCGACCAGGGTGCTGCGGACGACGGGCGTCCCCGAGGAGGGGTCCAGCCATTCGACGGGCCGGCGCAGTCCGCGTACGTGCTGGAGCATGTCGGCCAGCGGTATCGGTCCGGCGCCGTATCCGGGCATGGCCGTGTCGGCGACCCGCAGCTGGTCCATGGGCCGCATCCGGGCCATGACGGGAACTCCCGCGGTGTGGAAGCGGCTCAGCACGGCGCTGCTGACGAAGTCGCGGGAGGGCAGCACGACCGGGCGGCGCTCCACGTCGCCCCAGGCGAGGACGTCGAGGGCGGAGGCCGTGGCGCACTCGCCCGGCGACTCCTCGTCCACCCAGTCGGGGATGTCGGCCCGGCGGCGCTTCTCCTCGTCCTGGAGCCAGGAAGGGGAGAGGTACAGGCGCCAGTTGACCGGCGCGCTCATCGCCTCCGAGGCCATCCACAGCCCGAAGGAGTGCTGGCCGTGCACGGAGTGCCCCAGCTCGGGGACGAACCGGCGGTCTATGCCCGCCGACTGCTCGCCCGCCTTCTGGATCGGCATGGACTGGATGACCCAGGCCTTGGGCTGGACCGTCTGCTCCACGTGCCGGGCGAGCGCCGCGCGCATCGGGGCCCAGTTCCAGGTGGATTCGCTGATGAAGTGGTGCAGCGACTGCTCGGTGCCCGCTCCGCCGACGACTCCGGCCATGTTGCGGATCGACTTGCGTCCTTCCGCGTAGAGCAGGCCCCGGAGGTACTGCTCACCGCGGGCGCGCTGGTCGCTGCGGCGCAGCGACATGAACAGCTGCGGTGCGAGCTCCGAGATCATCGCTTCGACGATCTGGGCTCTGTGGTCGGCCGTCGTGGTCGACGGTATGGCGGGTGGGGAGTGGGGATCCTGTGCCGGAGGGGCGGCTACAGGTGCTTGGTAGGCGCTGTGCGCGGCGGCAGGCCGGGTGCCGGAATGGTTCGCCGCGCGCCGCACGGTCCGCCGGCTGGCGCCGAGGCCGAAAGTCTTCATCGCTGCTCCTGAGTCCGAGTCAGGACGCAACTGTGCGAGGAGCCGTTCCCGCTTCGTTCCCTCTTCGCTACCGCTTCCCCCCGGAAGCTCTTAGGATCCTGGGGAAGGCTCTTCAGCAGGGGGCATTGAGGGGGATGGGCAAGGAGGCCATGGCGAATTCAGTGGAAAGCCAGGTGCGTTTCAACATTCTTGGACCGCTTGAAGGGTGGATGGCGGGAGAGCGGTTAAAGCTCGGCGGTCAAATTTACGAACGAGTTCTTGCCACTCTGCTGCTCGAACCGGGAAATATTGTCCCGGTTGTCCGTCTTGTGGAGGCGGTGTGGGATGAGGAACCTCCGGTAACCGCTTCCCATCAGGTACGCAAGGCCGTCGCCGACCTGCGGCGTCGGATCCCGGGGGGCGGGAAGCTGATCGTCACGGACGGTCCCGGCTACCGCGTACAGGTGGCGGACGAGCAGCTCGACCTGCTCGCGTTCAACGGACACATGCAGCAGGCCCGGCGCGCCGTCGCCGTGGGCCAGCCCCAGGAGGCGGCCGACCAGCTGCGCGCGGCCCTGGCCCTGTGGCGCGGCCCGGTGATGTCGGGCGCCGGCGGCTCGGTGGTCGAGGCCGCGGGCGCGGTACTGGAGGAACGCCGGCTGGGGGCGGCCGAGCAGCTCTTCGAACTGCGCCTGGCCCTGGGGGAGGCCGGCGAACTCATCGGCGACCTGCGCACGCTCATCGCACAGCACCCGCTGCGGGAGTCGCTGCGCGGTCATCTGATCCTGGCGCTGTACCGCTCCGGCCGGCAGGCCGAGGCGCTCGCCGAGTACGCCAAGGTCCGCGAACTGCTCGTCGAGGAACTGGGCATAGACCCCAGCGCGCAGCTCACCAAGCTGTACGAGGCCATACTGCGCGCCTCCCCCGAGCTCGCCGGCCCGGCCGCCCGGCCCGTGGCCGTGGCCGTGGACCATCCGCCCGCGCCGCAGCCCCCGGAGCCGGACGCTCCAGCCGCCCGGCGGTCCGCGCCCTCCGGCGCCGGGAACGACCGCTTCCCCACCCTCGCCTCCCTGCACGGCGCCCCCTGCACCCTGCCGCCCGGCATTCCCGACTTCACCGGTCGTGAGCGCGAGCTGGCCGAGGTGCTGGAGGCGTGCCGCCAGGACGCCGGGGAAGGGTCCCGGGTCGTGGCGATCGACGGCATGGGCGGCTGCGGCAAGACCTCGCTGGCGGTGCGGACCGCGTACCAGCTGGCCGAGGAGTACCCGGACGGCCAGCTCTACGCCGACCTGCGCGGTTTCACCCCCGGTGAGAAGCCGCAGCGGCCGTCCGCCACCCTCGGCGGTCTGCTGCGCACCCTCGGCGTTCCCGCGGACAGCATCCCCGACGACGAGGCGGGCCTGATCGGCCTGTGGCGGGCCACCCTGACGGGCCGGCGCCTGCTGCTGCTGTTCGACAACGCCCTCGACGCCGGCCAGGTGCTGCCCCTGCTCCCGTCCTCGACCGAGTGCCTGGTGCTGGTCACCAGCCGGGCCCGGCTGCTCGATCTGGACGGCGCGGACTGGATCTCGCTGGGGGTGATGGAGCCGCAGGAGAGCCGGGTGATGCTCGGCGAGATCCTCGGCGACAGCCGGGTGGCCAGGGAGCCGGAGGCCGCCGCCGAACTCGCCGACCTGTGCGGCCACCTCCCGCTGGCCCTGCGGCTGGCGGTGGCCCGGCTGCGCAACCGTCCGCGCTGGACCGTGCGCTACCTGGTGGAGCGGCTGGAGGACGAGACCCGGCGGCTGGACGAACTGAGCGCGGGCGAGCGCAGCGTGGCCGCCACGCTCAGCCTGTCGTACAAGGCGTTGGAGAAGGAGCTCCAGGGCGCTTTCTGCCTGCTGGGCCTGCACCCCGGCGCGGAGGTCGACGTCTACTCGGCCGCGGCGCTGCTGGAGACCGGGGTCCGGGACGCGGAGGACATGCTGGAGGACCTGCTCGACATGCACCTGCTGGTGCAGAACGATCCGGGGAGGTACGCCTTCCACGACCTGGTGCGCACGTACGCGCTCTCCCTCGGCGAGGGCAGGGGCGG
This sequence comes from Streptomyces sp. NPDC051582, assembly GCF_040681715.1. Lineage (NCBI taxonomy): Bacteria > Bacillati > Actinomycetota > Actinomycetes > Kitasatosporales > Streptomycetaceae > Streptomyces > Streptomyces sp. NPDC051582. Next base: position 151,956 of record NZ_JBFAZJ010000015.1, on the reverse strand, counting down.
GCGCGAGGCCCGGGACGCCGACGAACGGCTGCTCGGCTACTACGCCGCGGCGACGGACTCCGCGTGCACCCTGCTGTTCCCCAGCCGCCGCAGCATGCACGTGGATGCTCCCGACACCGCGTACGCGCTGCCGCCGATGCGCCGCGAGGACCGCACCCTGGAGTGGTTCGACCGGGAGTCCGCGGGCATCCAGACGCTCCTGGCCCGGGGCGGGCACGACGAGAGCCCGCAGCTGGTGTTCGCCCTGGCCCGCAACGCGTCCTTCCACCTGAACCTCCGCGGACGGTTCGCCGAGTTCGAGGCGGTGTGCCGGGTGGGCCTGACCGCGACGCGCAGCATGGGCGATTCCCTGCTCATCTGCCAGACGCTCAACAACCTCGGGGTGGCGCGCTGGAAGCTGGGCCGGCTCACCGAGGCCGTGGAGGCGGCGGAGGAGGCGCTCGACTGGGCCAGGAAGGCGGGAGGGCCGGACGACGAGACGGTCGCCCTCGGGCTGCTGGGGATCGCGCACTACGCGTTGGGGAACCTGGCGAGCTCGTACGACTACACGACGCAGGCCGTGGGCGAACTCAAGGAGGGGGGACGCACCAAGCTTCCGCAGCAGCAGGCGGAGGACCTCAACAACGTCGGCACGGTGTGCCTGGCGCTCGGCCGGTACGAGGACGCGGTCGATGCCGCGCGGCAGGCGATCGAGATCTGCCGGGCCTTCGCGTTCCCGGAGCAGGAGGCCCTGGGGTGGACGACCCTGGCTCTGGCGCACTGCGGCGCGCGCGCGTTCGAGGAAGCGGAGTCCAGCCTTTCCCGGGCGCTGAACATGGGTTCTTCGTGCCCGGAAGAGGTCCTCGTGCTCGCCTTCGCGGTCTCGTCGGAACTCTGTGACCGGCGCGGTGACGTGCGGCGCTCGCAGGAGCAGGAGGCCACCGCGCTGAAGCTGCTCACCTCGACGATCTCGCCCCAGCGGCGCGCCAGGGTGGACAACGTCCTGGCGCTCAAGCACGGCCGGGGCGGCCGTTACGAGGAGGCCCTGCGCCTGCACGAGAGCGCGTTCGTGTGTGCCGAGGGCATGGGTTACCGGGTGGAGATGGCGCACGCCCTGGACGGGATGGCGGTCGCGGCCGCGGGGCTCGGCCTGCCGGCCGCGGCCGGGTACCGGGAGCGGGCCGAGGTGCTCTTCGAGGCCATGGGGGTGCCGGCCGAGGGGCGGCGCACCCGCTGACCGCGGCGCGGGTGCGCGGCGGTACGGCAAAAGCAGTGGGCCCCGTCCGGCTTCGGACGGGGCCCACTGCGTGCGCGGAGGGGGTTCGGATCAGACGCCCGTGGGGGTCGCCGGGGGCGTGGTCGGCGGCGTGGCCGGGGCGACGCCCGGGCCCTTGGTGTCGGCCAGTACGGAGTGCCCCGTGCCGTTGGCCTGGTGGTCCTGCTCGACTGCCGCACCCAGGCCCAGGGCGAGGGCGACCGCGAAGATACCGACCAGACCAGCGAGCTTGCCGCGCATTTCGAACCCCTTGTTTGTTTGGAAATCCCGTGTCGCTTTCGACGTGACAGAGATTCGCAACGGGGCTTCCTGCTCCAGTCCCTCTCCGTTCCCGCTTGAGTGGGAGGTGGTATGGGAACGGAACGGGAACGGCCAGTCTAACGAGAAAACCGGGAGGTTATCCGGTATTTGATTGGCCGGATATCGATGTTCGGATATCGGTGGATTGCCGCTCAAGAAAAGGAGAGCCGGAGTTCCGCTTCGAGCCTTCCCAGATCCCGCGCATGGCCGTGAGCGGCGATATGACCGTCCGGCCGGATCAAGTAGTAGCCCGCGGCTCCGCATCCGGCCTGGGCGGCGGCGTCGCGGCGCTGGACCGTCACTTGCCGCAACAGTGGCCATTGCGCCACGATGTGGCCCAATTCCTCTTCCCAGCCCCTGTTCCCGTCCGGCACGACCACCAGATTCCAGCCGTGCGGGTCCGCGGCCGGTCCGGAGATCCCGTACGCGAGCGCCAGACGGCGCGGGAAGACCGCTCCGACCTCCAGCACGCCGGGCAGGGAACGCCGTACGCGGCAGCCCGTCCAGCCCGAGGGCTGCTGGGTGTCGCGGACCGGCGGGTACGAGAGCCGGCGGCCGGCCATCACCGGGGCGTAGAACTCCGAGACGATCCCGGTCCGGTCGAGGAGCCGGAAGGCGGCGTCGCGCGCCGCCACGCTGGCCTTGGACTTGAACAGCCAGGCCCGGGTCTGGAAGTCGGTGTCGCGCACGAGCTGGCGGGTGACCTCCGCACGCTCCTCGCCGTAAGAGGAGAGCAGGGAGGAGGGGGACTCGCCCCGGATCACCGAGGCCAGCTTCCAGGCGAGGTTGTGCGCGTCCTGGAGGCCGTTGTTCATGCCCTGCCCGCCGGCCGGGCTGTGCACGTGGGCGGCGTCGCCCGCCAGGAAGACCCGGCCGCGCTGGAACTCGCTCGCCCGCCGGGCGTGAACCCGGAACACGGCCTTCCAAACCGCCTCCTTGATCCGTACGCCGCGCGGTCCGCGCTCGTCGATGACGGCCTGCATCATGGCGGCGTCGACCTCGCCGCCGCCCTGGGGCATGACCGACAGGAAGCGGAAGATGCCGCCCGGGATGGGCACGATCACCAGAGCGCCGTTCGCGGACTGGTAGAAGTGGCACTCGTCCGGAGGTAGGTACCCATCGATGCGGGCATCGATGAGTGCGAAGGCCATCTCGTAAGTGGACCCCTCGAATCCGACGCCGAGTTGGCCTCGGACGGCGCTGCCGGCGCCGTCCGCGCCGACGACGAACGGCACCCGGATCCGCTGCAGCCCCTCGGGGGTCTCCAGCACCGCCGTCACGCCGTCGGTCGCCTCGATCCGGCCGGAGTAGTCCAGTCCGTCCAGGGCCAGCAGCCGCACCCCGCGCTCGATCTTGCCGCCGAGTTCATGCAGCCGCCGGGTGAGCAGCCGCTCGGTGACGTGCTGCGGCAGGGTGCGGCACGCCAGGTCGTCGGAGAATCCGAAGGAGGCCAGCGGGCGCCGTTCGGAGAAGTAGCTCAGCGTGTTGATCCGTACGGACTCCTCGTCGACCACGCCGCCCAGACCGGTGTCCTCAAGGATGTCGAGGGCGCGCGGCCAGACGGACAGGGCCTTGGGGGTCAGCATGGGTTCGAGGGCGCGGTCGATCACACGGACCCTGATGCCGCGCCGCAGCAGTTCGACGGCGGTCAGCAGTCCGGTGGGGCCGGCCCCGACCACCAGGACGTCCAGGTCGGACTCCCCGGCGGCGGAAACCGCTTCGCCCTCTCTCGTGGGCCGGCTCTCGCCGGCTATCAGGTCAGCCATGGCCTCTGGGACTCTCTCAGTCGGTGCGGACGCCGGTGGTGACGGAGTTCTCCGGCTCGGTGGGCAGGCGGTCGAGGCTGATGCCGAAGTGCGTCTTGTACGCGGCGATGACCTCGGCGTCGTCTTGCAGGACGGTCTTCGAGCGCTGGTCGCCGTCGACGACGTTCAGGTGGCGTCCCTTGAGGGTCACCAGACCGTTCTCGGTGCGGATGGAGCAGAACAGGGCCTGCATGAAGGAGGAGTCGGGCGCCGTGCGGTACCACCACAGCGACGGGGCGTAGTCCTCGATGCGGACCGGGGTCTCGACCACCTGGTACAGCGGGCGGCCGCCGAGCCACAGGTCCACGGTGCCGGGCTTGTCCTCGACGTCCTTGAGCTGGTACTCGCCGTGCGGGTCGCTCTGGACCTCGCGGCTGTTCCAGTCGAGCGGGAAACGGCTGTTGCGGCCGAAGCCGGTGTCGACGAGGTACGCGTTCTCGCCGATGGTCACCTTGAGGGCGAGGTGGCCGAGGAACGGGCCCACGCCCTCCGGCCGGTGCACGCGGCCCGGCAGGATGTCGACCTCGTAGCCCAGGGCCTCCAGGACGAAGCCGAGCGCCGGGTTGACCTCGTAGCAGCCGCCGCCGCGGCTGTCGATCGCGACCTTGTCCACGGACCGCTTGTCCATGTGGATCTCGCGGCCTTCGAGGTGGTAGTCGAGGTTCTCGAACGGGACCGACAGCACGGCGCGTTCGGCCAGGTGCCGCAGACCGGCGAGGTCCGGCTGCGCCGGGCGGGTGGCGCCGATCCGGGTGAGGTAGGCGTCGACCCGGGCGTCGTCGATCGGGGTTGCGTCCAGCATGGGATCTCCTTGAAGGGTGTCGCTCTCCGGCGGGGCGGGGAGCGCAGGGAGGGGAGGGGTGTGCGGGAGGTGACTACCAGCGGATCAGCGACAGGCCGAGGGCCATGCCCCCGCCGAAGCCCGCGAGCAGGACCAGGTCGCCCTCGGCCAGACGGCCCGAGCGGGCCGCGCGGTCGAGGGTGATCGGGACGGAGGCGGAGCCGGTGTTGCCGTACCTCTCGTACGTGGTCCAGGTGCGGTCGATGCCCACTCCGATTTCCTCGGAGAGGTTTTCCAGCATGCGTCCGTTGGCCTGGTGCGGAACGAAGTGCGCGATATCGGCCGGGGTGAGTCCCCGTTCCGAGAGGAATGCCTCGATGGCGGGCGGGACGTTGTCGGCGACGAAATCGCGGACGCCCCGTCCGTTCATGGTGAAGTACTGGAGTCCCTCGGCGAGGACTTCCGGGGTCGCCGGAATGCGGCTGCCGCCGCCGGGGACTTCGATCAGGTGGCGGTCGGCCGCGTAGCTGGCCAGCCGGTTGGACAGGACGCCGCGGTCCTCCCCGGCCACCGGGCCGAGGACGACGGCGCCGGCGCCGTCACCGAACAGGATCGTGGTGCGCCGGTCCTCGCGATTGAGGATCCGGGAGTAGACGTCGGCCCCGATGACCAGCGCGTAGCCCTCGCCGGAGGAGGCCGCGAGCATGCCCTGGGCCGTGGTCAGGGCGAACAGGAAGCCCGTGCAGACACCGTTGACGTCGAAGGCGGCGGTGCCCTGGTCAGCGCCGAGCTCGTCGGCGACCACGGAAGCCGTCGGCGGCTGCGGCTGGTCGGGGGTGGAGGTCGCGACGACGATGAGGGACAGCTGACGGGCGCGGATGCCGGCACTCTCCAGTGCCGCCCGACCCGCGATCACCGCGAGATCGGATGTCGCCTCATCGGGCTTGGCCCAACGGCGTTCGCGTATTCCCGTCTTGCCGAGTATCCATTCGTGATCGACTCCGGCCGGCGCTCCGACTTCTTCGTTGGAGACGACATGAGCCGGTACGTACGACCCCGTACCGAGCACGCCCACCGAAAAAGCATTGCGCGCACCGTGATTTCCCGTCGTGATCATTTCTACGACTCCTCAACACTGCGTGAAACTCATGGTTCCGTCCCGGGGAAATGCCGACAACGGCGTCCGTGGGACCTTGTCAGGTACGGGGCCGCGGGGCGGTCCGGGAGGCCGGACCGCCCCGCGCCGCGTCAGGCGGCGAGCATCCGCGCGGTCAGCGAGGCCAGGAGGTCCCCGGTGATGCGCGGTCCGTTCTGTGTCAGCACCGACTCGGCGTGGAACTGCATCGAGGCGAAGTGCGGCCCGCGCAGGGCGTGCACCTCCCCGGTTTCCGGATCGCGGCTGATGTCCAGGCGGCCGACGCCCGGGACGACGGCGCTGTCGACCAGGGAGCGGGCGGCGAAGGTGTTGTAGAAACCGACCCGCTCCGGCCTGCCGAAGAAGTCGATCTCCTTCTGCACGCCCTGGTTGGGCTCGCTCCGGCGGACCAGGTCGAAGCCGAGCGCGGTGGACAGCACCTGGTGGCTGAGGCAGACGGCCAGGAAGGGCCGCCGTTCGTCCAGCAGGGTCCGTACCGCCGTGCGCAGATGGGCGATCTTGGGGTGGGTGCCGTCCCGGGGGTCGCCGGGGCCGGGGCCCATGACCACCAGGTCGTGCCCGTCGAAGGAGTAGGGCTCGTCGAAGCGGCGGATCGTCACGTCCAGGCCGATGGAGTCCAGCTGGCGGGCGATCATCGCCGTGAACGTGTCCTCGGCGTCCACCACCAGCACCCGCCGGCCGGCCAGCGCCGGATCGACGGAGGCCCGGTCCCGGTCCTCCTTGAGCCAGTAGCCGGCGATCGTGCGGTTGCGGTCCTCCAGGGCCGCGCGGACGGTGGGGTGGCCGGCGAAGCGTGCGGCGGCGCCCTGCGACTCCAGGGCCGCGAGCAGACCGGCGGCCTTGGCGGCGGTCTCGGCCACCTCCGACCACGGGTCGGAGTGGCGCACGAGGGTGGCGCCGACCCCGATGCGCACCTCGCCGCCGGAGCCGATGTCGGCGGTGCGGATCAGGATGGAGGAGTCCAGCGCGTCCCCGCCCTGTTCGTCGCGGCCGATCAGTGCCAGTACGCCGCTGTAGTAACCGCGGCCCTGCGGCTCGTACTTGGCGATCACCTGAGCCGCGCTCTCCAGCGGGCTGCCGGTGACGGTCGGGGCGAACAGGGTCTCGCGCAGGATCTCCTCCGGGGGCCGCGTGCTGCGTCCCTCGATGAAGTACTCGGTGTGGGCGAGGCGGGCCATCTCCTTGAGGTACGGGCCGTCGACGCGGGCACCGCCCTCGCAGATCCGGGCCATCATCTTGAGTTCCTCGTCCACCACCATGTAGAGCTCGTCGACCTCCTTGGTGTCGGCGAGGAAGTCCATCACCTCCGGCAGCGAGGGCCCGGCCGCCGGATAGCGGTACGTGCCGCTGATCGGGTTCATGACGGCGGTGCCCTCGCGGAGGCTGACGTGCCGCTCGGGGCTGGCGCCGACGAGCGTGCGCTCGCCGGTGTACACGACGAAGGTCCAGTAGGCGCCGGACTCCCGCTGCAGCAGCCGCCGGAAGAGGGTCAGCGCGTGGCCGGTGGAGTACGAGCGGATGCCGGTGGTCCAGGACCGCTTGAGGACGAAGTTGGCGCCCGCGCCCTCGCCGATCTCGTCGGAGATCACTCGGCGCACGGTGTCCGCGTACTCCTCGTCGGAGACGTCGAACGACCCTCCGTCGAGGTCGATCGGCAGGTCGGGGATCCGGGTGAGGGCCTCGACCAGCGAGATCCGCTCCTGCCCGGTGACGGTCATCGCGACCAGCGGGGTGTCCTCGTCGGGGGCGGCGAAGCCCCGTTCGGAGATCTGCCGGTACGGGATCAGCGCGAGCACCTCGTGCCGGGCGCCGTCCGCCGCGGCCGGCCCGGCCGGCCCGTCCGCGGCGGACGCGGCACCTGACGCACGGAGCTGCGCCAGCGAGTCGACGGTGGCGCTCTCGCCGATGATCACGTCGAGGATTCCGGGACCGGTGGCCTCGGGACGGTAGAGAAGGGCGAAGGGTGGTGGATTGGGGCCCAGGATGCGGGCCAGCAGGGGAGAGGTCATCCCGCGATCTCCTTGGCGGTGGTGACGACCGCGCACCGCTTGGACGCGTAGTCGATGGCCAGCCGGTGCTCCAGCTCGCTGAAGTCGCCGATCGCGTCCGCGACGAGGAAGGTCTGGATGTCGTGGCTGAAGGACTCGATGGCCGTGGTCAGCACGCCGACGTGCGCGTAGACGCCGCAGATGACGAGCTGGTCCCGGCCGGCGGCGCGCATGCGCTCCAGCAGGTCGGTGTTGAAGAAGGCGCTGTAGCGCCACTTGGTGCAGACCCAGTCCTCGGGGTCGGGTGCGAGCGCGGGGACCACCTCGCGGTCCTCGGGGGTCGTACGCATCCCCGGACCCCAGATGTCGGCGAGCAGCCCGCGCTGCTCGGGGGTCATGCCGCCGGGCTGGGCGGTGTAGGCCACGGGGGCGCCGTGGGCCTTGAAGTGCTCGCGCAGCAGCACGGCGTTGTCGGTCAGCTCGCCGCGCAGCGCTTCGGGGAAGGGCGCGAGGAAGTAGCGCTGCATGTCGTGGACGAGCAGTACGGCCCGGTCAGGGTCGAAGGTCCACTGCGGTATGGACGGGGGAAGGTCTCCCGCGGTCGGGAGGGGATAGGGCTCGATGGTCGGTATGCCGGCCATGACTGTCCTCTCGGATGTCTGTTCCTCAAAAGGGGTGCGCAGGAGGGGGCGGGGCGGTCGGCGGCGGGCTCACGCGCCGAGCGTGGCTCCGCCGTCCACGGTCAGGACGTGCAGGGTGATGTGCGCCGCCCGGTCGGACAGCAGGAACATCACGGATTCGGCGATGTCGTTGGTCCGGGCGAGCTTGCCCAGCGGGATGCCGACCTTGAAGGACTCGGGGCTGCCCGCGATGGTCCGCGCGGGGCCCTGCTCGTCCTCCCACATCGAGGCGAGCATCGCCGTGTCCGTGGATCCGGGGGCGACGATGTTGCAGCGGATGTTGTGCTTGGCCACTTCCAGGCCGAGGGTCTTGGTGAGCATGGTCGCCGCCGCCTTGGACGCGCCGTACGCGCCCATGGCGGTGCGCGGGGTGCCGGACGCGTTCGAGGCGACGGTGACGATGGCACCGCGGTTGCGGGGGATCATCCGGTTGACGGCGGCGCGGGACAGCCGGAAGACGCCGCTGACGTTGACCTCGAAGGTCTGGAGCCAGTCCTCGTCGCTGAAGTCGCGCACCTCGCCCAGGCGCAGGATCCCCGCCGTGTTGACGAGGAAGTCCAGCGGGCCCAGTTCGGACTCGACCGCGTCGACGACGGCCTCGACCTGGGCGGTGACGGTGACGTCGGCCGGGTGGGCGTGGACGTCCAGCCCGTCGGCGACCAGCTTCTCCACCGACTCCAGGAGCCGTTCGGCGTCCCGGTCGACGGCGGCCACCGTCGCGCCCTCTTCGGCGAGCCTGCGGGCTACGGCAAAGCCGATGCCTCCTGCGGCTCCGGTGACGAGGGCGACCTTGTTCTCCATGTCCAATCTCCCTGCTGGTTCAGGCTCGCCATTGCGTCACCACGGCGTAGGCCTGGTTCGGGTTGAGGCGGGGGTCGCACAGGCTCGTGTACCTGTCTCCGACCGTGTGCAGCTGGTCGTCGCCGGTCGCGCACTCGGTGACGTCGTCCGGGGTGGTCTCCAGGTGGAGTCCGCCCGCGACGCCGCCGCCCTGGGCCACGGCCGCCTGGAAGCCCTGGATCTCCTTGACGACGGTGTCGACGAGACGGGTCTTGTGACCGCCGGGGGCGGAGAAGGTGTTGCCGTGCATGGGGTCGGTCAGCCAGACCACCGGGTGGCCGGCCTGGCGTACCGCGTCGACGAGCGAGGGCAGGCGCTCGGCGACCAGGTCGGCGCCCATGCGGGCGATCAGGGTGAGGCGGCCGGGCTCGCGCCAGGGGTCGAGGCGCCGGCAGAGCTCGATGAGCTCCTCCGGCTCCATCGACGGTCCCACCTTGCAGGCGACCGGGTTGACGACCCCGGCCAGCATGTCGACGTGGGGGCCGTCGATCTGGCGCGTGCGCTCGCCGATCCACGGGAAGTGGGTCGAGGTCAGCAGCGGGCTGCCCTCCTCGTCCCAGCGCATCATGGGCAGTTCGTAGTCGAGGAGCAGTGCCTCGTGGCTGGTCCACACCGGCGGGCAGATGCCGGAGCGGCGCGCCGGGTCGGTCCAGCCGAGGTGGGCCATGGCCTGCGCGGCGGAGCGGTATCCGGAGAGCAGGCGGAAGGGGTCGGGGAGGCGCTCGGCCAGGCCGGCCTCGGGGCCGTTGACCATGTGGCCGCGGTAGACGGGCAGTTCGACGCCGTCCACGACCTCGGTCGGGCGCGAGCGCGGCTTGGCGAACTGGCCGGCGAGCCGGCCGATCCGCACCACCGGCTTGTGCGTGACCATCTTCAGCGTGCCGGCGAGCATGTCGAGGAGGGCGGACTTGCGGGCGATGTACCCGGCGTCGCACTCCGCCGGGTCCTCGGCGCAGTCGCCCGCCTGGACGATGAAGGCCTCGCCCGCCGCCACCCGCGCGAGGTGGGAGCGCAGGCGGCGGACGTCTCCGGCATTGACCAGCGCGGGACGCTGGGAAAGATCGTCCTTTACTTTGGCCAGGTCGGGGGAATCGGCCCAGTCGGGCTGTTGTAGGGCCGATGCTTTTCTGACGGTGAGGGATGCAGTAACCACAGGAAACTCCCAGGAAATGGGCCCAAGTCTTGCGCATGGGCAGAACTGAGGGGTGGCGGATTATCGATGCTGCTGGGGAATTGGTGCGGCACCCACTGGCCGATAGTCACTCCGTCAGGTGGGGCGGGCGCACCTGACGGAGCCGCGTCCCGATGGATAAGTCGCACCTGATTGAAAAGTGTCAGCGGGTTTCCCGTGGCGGCCGCTGCGAACAGAATCCGAACCATGCATGCCGCCTATATCGAACAGTTGGGTCCCGCAGAGCTCATCCGCTTCGGTGAGCTGCCCGCTCCGCGGCCGGGGCCGTCCGACGTGCTCGTCGAGGTCGACGTCGTCTCCGTCAACCACGTCGACACCTTCGTCCGCTCGGGTGCCTGGAGCACCCCCCTCGACTTCCCCTTCGTGATCGGCCGGGACCTCGTCGGGACCGTGCTGTCCGCCGGCGCCGCGGTCGCCCACCGCTTCGCGCCCGGCGACCGGGTCTGGTGCAACAGCCTCGGGCACGACGGCCGCCAGGGCGCCGCCGCCGAGCAGGCCGTCGTCCCGGCCGAGCGGCTCTACCCGCTGCCCGAGGGGGTGGACCCGGTCGACGCGGTGGCCCTCGCGCACCCCGCCGTCACGGCCTACCTCGCCCTCTTCGACCAGGGCGGCATCGCCGCCGGCGACACCGTGCTGGTGCTGGGCGCCGCCGGCAACGTGGGCAGCGCGCTGGTCACGATGGCCGCGCACGCCGGAGCCCGGGTGATCGCCACGTCCTCGCCGCGCGACTTCGACTACGTACGGGGGCTCGGCGCAGCCGAGGTCATCGACTACAACGACCCCGACGTGCCGGCCAGGGTCCGCGGGCTCAGCCCGGACGGGGTGGACATCCACGTGGACACCTCGGCCCGCAACGACCTGGAGACCGCGGTCGACCTGCTGGCGAGCCGTGGCCGCATCGTGCTGCTCTCGGGCATGCGCACCCGTCCCGTGCTGCCCGTGGGACCGCTGTACCTCAAGGACTGTTCGGTGCGCGGCTTCGCGATCTCGCACGCCACCGCGGGCCGGCTGGCGGCCGCCGCGGCCCACGTGAACAAGCTGACGGCGGCGGGGCTGCTGCGCCCGCGCGGCACCGAGGTGCTGCCGCTGTCGGCGGCGGCCGAGGCGCACCGCCTGCTGGACGAGGGCAAGGTGACGGGAAAGCTGGTGCTGCGCGCCCGTTCCTGACGTACACATCTGCGGAATAACTGCGAGCGGCGCCGCGGGATCATTATCGCGGCGCCGCTCCGGCATGCCTTTATTTTCCTTGTGCAATACACGGGTAAAAGACCTGATGGACCTGCGATAAGAGCCTTGAGTGGAGATTCGCAGAGCAGCAGTATTTCGGCCATGACGAACTCCATCATCGACTCGACCCCGCTTTTCGAGGTCCGCGCGGACATTCCCGTCGCGGCCACCGCGCAGGAGATCTACGACGTCGTCAGCGACCTGACCCGGAGCGCCGAGTGGAGCCCGGAATGCATGGGCGGCGAGTGGATTTCCGGTGAACCTTCAACCGTCGGCGCGGTTTTCCGCGGCGAGAACCTGCGCGCCGAGGACGTCGTCGGCTGGGCCCCGCTGGTGCGCGGCACCTGGTACACCGAGGCCCGCGTCACGGCTGCCGAGCCCGGTCGCACCTTCCGCTGGATGATGCTGACCCACGCCCAGGAGGACCAGGAGTCCGTCTGGGGCTTCGACATCGAGCCCGCCCAGGAGGGCTCGGTCCTCGTGCACCACTTCCGCATGGGCAAGGCCACGGCCGGCATCCACAAGATCGTCGCCGACCTGGACGAGGTCCAGCGCAAGCAGTTCATCACCGACTGGACCGAGAAGCTCGTCGGGGACCTCGACGCCACCCTCGCCCGCATCCGCGACGTCGTCGAAGGCCGCTGAGCCCGCGTTGCCGCACCCGGACGCCGGCACCGGCTTCCCTCCCGGTGCCGGCCCACTCCCCGTACGTCATCGAAGACACTCTTGAGAGAACGAGGCCATGCTTCTCCAGCGCATAGGAAACAAGGGCATCCGGCTGGGTACGCTCTTCGACCGAGCGGCCGCCCGCACCCCCGCGGGCCTCGTGGTCATGGACCACGACCTGGACATCGCCCCGCAGCTCGGGCGCCGCCCCACCTTCACCGAACTCGCGGACCTGGTCGACGACTTCGCCTCACGGCTGTGGTCGGTCGGCGTACGGCCCAACCACCACGTCGTCGTCCACAAGGCCGACGGCTTCGACATCTCGCTGCTGGCCTGCGCGATCGCCCGCATCGGCGCGATCCCGGCCCTGCTGTCCCCGAAGCTGGACGGCGAGACGGTCGCGACGCTGGTGCGCCGCATCGACCAGCCCTTCCTGATCACCGACCAGGAAAAGCTCGACACCAACCTGCCGGCCGAGATCTTCGACATCACGGCCGGCGTGCTGCTGACCTCGGGGTCCTACGAGAGGACCGTCGAACTGGCCTCCCTCGCGGGCGTCCCCCGCGTCCAGGCGATCCCGATGCCGCCGGAGCACCCCACCCTGATCACGCACACCTCGGGCACCACGGGCACCCCGAAGCTCGCCGTCCACACCGGCCACACCTTCGAGGCCCGCTACCGCCCGCAGGCGACGGTCTTCTCGGCCGTGCCCAAGCGCGAACCGGTCGCGGTCCACGTGTCGTTCGTCCACTCCCGGATGTTCACGGCCATGCCGATCTCGATCCTCCAGGGCCACACCCTGATCGTCCTCAAGGAGGACGACCCGGAGACCGTCGGCGACATCTTCTCCCAGGTGCCGCCCGGCTTCATCGAGGCCCACCCCAACACGTTCCTGCGCTGGGAGGAGCTGGCCGAGGACCCCCGCGGGCCCCTCGCGAACGTCAAGTACTTCAGCTCGACCTTCGACGCCATCCACCCGCGCACGGTCAGCATCCTGCTCAAGGCGAGCAAGCGGAAGAACGCGCTCTTCGCCCAGGCCTACGGCCAGAGCGAGGTCGGCCCGATCGCGGCGCGCACCTACACCCGCAAGGGCGGCGCCGACTTCGACGGCCGCTGCGTCGGCTCCCCGTTCCCCGGCATGACCGGCGTCCGCGTCGTCAGCCGTGACGGCAACCCCGTCACCAAGGACAACCCGGGCTTCATCGAGATCAAGTCCGACGGCCGCATCATCACCTACCACTCCGAGCACGAGCGCTGGGAGAAGCAGGTCAACGACGGCTGGTGGCGGATGGGCGACCTCGGCTACCGCACCAAGTGGGGCTGCCTGCACCTGCTCGACCGCGAGGTCGACGAGATCCCGGGCATCGGCTCGACCCTGGAGATCGAGGACAAGCTCTTCACCCGGCTGCACGAGCTGATCGAGGTCATCATCATCCCCGGCCCCGACGGGGTCCCGGTCCCGGTCGTCTGCACCCGCGACGACAAGCCGCTCGACCTGATCGCGTGGAAGTCCGCGGTCATCGGCCTGCCGAAGCTCGCCGCGCCGGTCCAGTGGCGTCTGGAGGACGTCCCGCAGACCTCCACCACCAAGATCAAGCGCCTCGAACTCGCCCGACTGGTCGCGGGCGGGGCGGAAGCCGGGGCCGAGGCGGACGCCGACGCAAAGACCGGCACCGAGGTCCCTGCCGAAGCCGCCTGAGTGGATCCCACCCCGCATCCCCACAGCATCGGAGAATTCGCATGAGCAGCTCGTCCGTTGAGATAGCCGTCGTCGGCGCCGGCCCCCGCGGCCTGTCCGTCGTCGAGCGACTGGTCGCCAACGAGCGGGAGAACCCCGTTCACGACTCGGTCGCCATCCACGTCGTGGACCCGGCCGCGCCCGGCGCCGGCCAGGTCTGGCGCTCCGGCCAGTCACGCCACCTGCTGATGAACACCGTCGCCTGCCAGATCACCGTCTACACGGACGAGAGCTGCAAGATCGACGGCCCGATCGAGCCCGGTCCGACCCTGTTCGAGTGGGCCAAGTCCCTCTCCGTCCTGGGCCAGTTCGGCGACTACGACGAGGGCACCCTCGCCGAGGCCGCGGCCATGGGCCCGGACACCTACCCGACCCGCGCCTTCTACGGCAACTACCTCAGCGAGTGCTTCCAGCGCGTCATCGTCGGCGCCCCCAAGCACGTCAGCGTCCACGTCCACCGCTCCCGCGCGGTCGCCCTCGCCGACACCCTCGGCATCTCCGGCGGCCCGCAGGGCGTGCGCCTTCAGGACGGCACCCGCCTCAACGACCTCGACGCCATCATCCTGGCCCAGGGTCACGTCCCCGCGCGGCTGACCCCGCGCGAGGCGCGCACCGCATCCCTGGCGCGCATCCACTACCTGACCTACCTGACGCCGGGCAACCCCGCCGACAAGGACCTCGCGGCGATCAAGCCCGGCCAGACGGTGCTCGTCCGCGGCCTGGGGCTGAACTTCTTCGACTACATGGCGCTGTTCAGCCACGGCCGCGGCGGCTCCTTCGTCCGCGACGAGGACGGAAAGCTCACCTACCGCCCGTCCGGCCAGGAGCCCCGGCTGTACGCCTTCTCCCGGCGCGGCATCCCGTACCACGCCCGCGGCGACAACGAGAAGGGCGCGTACGGCCGCTACTTCCCCAAGCTGCTGACCCCGGACTACGTGAGGGCGCTGCGCCAGCGCGCCGCGGACGGCGGCAAGGTCACCTTCAAGGAAGACCTGTGGCCCTTCATCTCCCTGGAGGTGGAGAGCGTCTACTACGGCGCCCTGCTCGCCGCCAACGGGCAGCCGGAGGAGCGCGAGGCGTTCGCCGAGCGCTACCTGGAGACCGAAGACGCCGAGGGCCGCGCCTGGCTGCTCGCCGAGTACGACATCCCCGAAGAGCAGCACTGGAGCTGGGAGAAGCTCTCCATCCCCTACGGGGACCGGGAGTTCGCCGACCGCGACGACTTCCAGAGCTGGCTGGTGGAGTACCTGGCGGCCGATGTCGTCGCCGCCCGCCAGGGCAACCTCAGCGGCCCGATCAAGTCCGCCCTGGACGTCCTGCGCGACCTGCGCAACGAGGTCCGGCTCGCCGTCGACCACGGCGGCCTCGACGGGGACTCGCACCGCGACGACCTGGAGGGCTGGTACACCCCGCTCAACGGCTTCCTCTCCATCGGCCCGCCGGCCACCCGCATCGAGGAGATGATCGCCCTCATCGAGGCGGGGGTCCTGACCGTCACCGGACCCGGTACCCAGGTCCGCATCGACACCGACACCCAGACGTACGTGGCCGCGTCCGCGTCCGTTCCGGGGCCGCAGATCAAGGCGCAGGTGCTCATCGAGTCCCGGCTGCCCGAGCCCGACCTGCGGCGCACCTCCGACCCGCTGCTCCAGCACCTGCTGGACACCGACCAGGCGAAGCCGTACGTCATCTCGGGCGAGCAGGGCGGTTACCAGACCGGCGGCCTCGCGGTCACCGAGCGCCCGTACCGGCTCATCGACGCGCGGGGCACCGCCCACGCGCGCCGCTTCGCCTACGGGGTGCCGACCGAGTCGGTCCACTGGGTCACGGCGGCCGGCATCCGGCCCGGCGTGGACTCGGTGACGCTCGGCGACTCCGACGCGATCGCCCGGGCCGTCCTGGCCCTCCCGCCGGTCGCGAGCCTGCCGGCCGGGATCCGCGCGGTCGCCGACCAGCCGGCCGACGACACCCTGCCCGGCGTGATCGTATGACCGGCGAGGGTCCTCTCGTGGACGCCGGCCTGCTGTCCCCGGTGCGGGCCGGCACCGAGGTCGAGACGGCCGTCGGCGACCGGGCATGGCTCCAGGCCATGCTCGACGCCGAGGCCGCCCTGGCCCGGGCCCAGGCGAGCCTCGGCACCCTCCCGGGGGAAGCCGCGGCCGCCATCACCGAAGCGGCACAGGCCGATCGTTTCGACCTGAGGGCCCTCGCGCTCGCCTCGCGGGAGACCGCGAACCCGGTGGTGGGCCTCGTCCAGGCCCTCACCGCGCAGGTCCGCGGCATCGATCCGAAAGCCGCGGACTTCGTCCACCGGGGCTCCACCAGCCAGGACATCTTCGACACCGGCGCCATGCTGGTGGCCGCCAGGGCCCTGCGCCTGATCCGGGCGGACCTCGCCCGGACGGCGCAGGCCCTGGCGGGCCTCGCCGGCACCCACCGCGACACCCTGATGCCGGGCCGCACCCTGGCCCTGCACGCCGTACCCACGACCTTCGGACTCAAGGCCGCCGGCTGGCGCGCCCTGGTCCTCGACGCCGACGCCCGCCTGGCCCGCGTCCTGGACGAGGGCCTGCCGGTCTCCCTCGGAGGGGCCGCCGGCACCCTCGCCGGCTACCTCGAATACGCCGACATCGACCGCCCCGACGTGGCGGCCGACACCGAGCACCCCTACCTCGACCGGCTCGTCGACGCCTTCGCCGCCGAGACCGGACTCGCCCGCCCCGTGCTGCCCTGGCACGCGCTGCGCACCCCGCTCGCCGATCTCGCCGCCGCACTGGCCTTCACCGCCGGAGCCCTCGGCAAGATCGCGGTCGACGTGCAGGCGCTGACCCGGACCGAGGTGGGCGAGGTCGCCGAACCCACCGCCGCCGGCCGCGGCAGCTCCTCGGCCATGCCGCACAAGCGCAACCCGGTGCTCGCCACCCTGATCCGCGCGGCGGCCCTCCAGGTCCCGGTGATCGCCGCCGGACTGACCCAGTGCCTGGTCACCGAGGACGAACGGGCCGCCGGCGTCTGGCACGCCGAGTGGCAACTGCTGCGCGAATGCCTGCGCCTGGCCGGCGGAGCCGCCCACACCGCGGTCGAACTGGCCGAGGGGCTGGAGGTCCGGCCCGGCCGGATGCGGGAGAACCTCGACCTCACCGGCGGCCAGGTGGTCTCCGAGCGCATCGCGGCCCGCCTCGCCCCGCACCTGGGCAAGGCCGCCGCCAAGCAGCTGCTGACCGAGGCCTCGACCGCCGCCGCCGCGAGCGGGCGGCCCCTGGCCGCCGTACTCACCGCGATGCCCGGCCACGGACTCGGCGCGGACCGCATCGCGCGGCTCTGCGACCCGGCCGGGTACAGCGGCGCCGCCGGCGCACTCGTCGACCGCGCACTGGCCGACGCACCGCAGTCCCCACCACCGGGATCAACCGTCTGACAGACAAAGGGAGAAACCAGGTCATGAGTGCCACGCGATCAGCCAAGGGGCGCTGGATCGAGGACTGGGACGCCGAGAACGAGCAGTTCTGGGAGCAGGGCGGCAAGCGCGTCGCCCGGCGCAACCTCTACCTGTCCGTCGTCTCCGAGCACATCGGCTTCTCCGTCTGGAGCATGTGGTCGGTCCTGGTGCTCTTCATGACGCCCGCGATCGGACTCGGCTTCGCGCCCGACGAGAAGTTCCTCCTCGTCGTCACCCCCACGCTCGTCGGCGCCCTCCTGCGCCCCTCGTACAGCTACGCCGTCACCCGCTTCGGCGGCCGCAACTGGACCGTGTTCGCCTCGGCGATCCTGTTGATCCCCGCCGGGCTCACCGTGTTCTTCATCCAGCGCCCCGGCACCCCGCTGTGGGTGTTCCTGCTGATCAGCGCCCTGGGCGGGGTCGGCGGCGGCAACTTCGCCTCCTCGATGACCAACATCACCGCCTTCTTCCCGCGCCGCCACCAGGGCTGGGCGCTGGGCCTCAACGCCGGCGGCGGCAACCTCGGCGTCGCCGCCGTGCAGCTGCTGGGCCTGCTCGTCATCTCCACCGCGGGCGACACCCACCCGGCGTACATCGCCGCCACCTACCTGCCGCTGATCGTGCTCGTCTCCCTCTGCTGCGCACTGAAGATGGACAACATCGCGACCGTACGGACCGACCCGGGCGCCCAGCGCGAGGCCCTCGCCCAGCGCGACACCTGGCTGATCTCGCTCCTCTACATCGGCACCTTCGGCTCGTTCATCGGCTACGGCTTCGCCTTCGGCCTGGTCCTGCAGACCCAGTTCGGCTCCACCCCGCTCCAGGCGGCCTCGTACACCTTCCTCGGCCCGCTGCTCGGCTCCTTCTCCCGCCCCTTCGGCGGCTGGCTCGCCGACCGCTTCGGCGGCGCCCGCATCACCCTGCTCACCTTCGGCGGCATGGGCATCGGCACCGGAGTGCTGCTCCTCGCCTCCGCACGCGACTCCCTGACGATCTTCATCACCGGATTCACCGCCCTGTTCGTCCTGAGCGGCATCGGCAACGGCTCCACCTACAAGCTGATCCCCGCGGCCTTCACCCGCCAGGCCGAGGCACGCATCGTCCGGGGCGAGGACGCCACCCGCGCCTTCGCCGCCGCCCGCCGGCTGTCGGGCGCCGCCATCGGCATCTCCGGCGCCATCGGCGCGCTCGGCGGAGTCGCCATCAACCTCGCCTTCCGCGGCGCCTACAGCGGTGGCGCGAGCAACGGCACCCCCGCCTTCCTGTCCTTCCTCGGCTACTACGCCCTCTGCGCCGCCGTCGTCTTCACGGTGTACGTGCGCCGCGAGCGTGCGGCCGCCGCCGCCCCGGCGGCGAGCGAGCAGCAGACGGTGGCAGCCGCCACCCGCCCGGAGAACGTCCATGTCTGACCGGATACCGCCCGAGGACGCCGCGACCGTACGGACCCACTGCCCGTACTGCGCCCTGCAATGCGGCACCCTGCTGAGCCGCGAGGACCGGTCGGGCGGAGCCGACGTGCAGCCCGACCCGGACTTCCCCGTCAACAGCGGCGGCCTGTGCCAGAAGGGCTGGACGGCCCCCACCCTGCTCACCACCCCCGACCGGATCCGGACCCCGATGGTCCGCGACGCCGGCGGGACCCTGCGCCCCACCGACTGGGACACCGCCCTCGACACCGTGGCCGCCGGCCTCGCCCGGATCCGCGCCGAACACGGCGCCGACGCCGTCGGCGTGTTCGGCGGCGGCGGACTCACCAACGAAAAGGCCTACCTGCTCGGCAAGTTCGCCCGCCTCGCCCTCGGCACCAGCCAGATCGACTACAACGGCCGCTTCTGCATGTCCTCGGCGGCCGCCGCCGGGAACGCCGCCTTCGGCCTGGACCGCGGACTGCCCTTCCCCGTCACCGACCTCGGCGCCGCCGACGTGATCCTGCTCGCCGGGGCCAACCCCGGCGAGACGATGCCCCCGCTGATGCGCCACCTGAGCGCCGCCCAGCTGATCGTCATCGACCCGCGCCGCACCCCCACCGCCGCCCGCGCGGCCCTGCACCTCCAGCCGCGCCCCGGCACCGACCTGGCCCTCGCCCTCGGTCTGATGCACATCCTCGTCGTCGACGGCCACGCCGACCGGACCTACGTCGACCGGCGCACCAACGGCTTCGAAGCCGCCTGGAAGCGCGCCGCCTCCTGGTGGCCCGAGCGCGTCGAGAAGGTCACCGGCGTACCCGTCAGCGACATGCGCGAGGCCGTGCGGATGCTCGCCGCCGCCCAGCGCGCGTACGTCCTCACCGGGCGCGGCGCCGAACAGCACAGCAAGGGCACCGACACCGTCGCCGCCTTCATCAACCTCGCCCTCGCCCTGGGCCTGCCCGGCCGGGAGGGCAGCGGATACGGCTGCCTCACCGGCCAGGGCAACGGCCAGGGCGGCCGTGAGCACGGCCAGAAGGCCGACCAGCTGCCCGGCTACCGGATGATCACCGACCCGGCGGCCCGCGCGCACGTGGCGGACGTCTGGGGCGTCGACCCCGAGGTCATCCCGGGCCCCGGCCGCAGCGCCTACGAACTCCTCAGCGCCCTCGGCACCGACACCGGCCCCCGCGCCCTGCTCGTCTTCGGCGCCAACCCGGTGGTCTCCGCCCCGCGCGCCGACCGGGTCGCCGAGCGCATGGCCTCCCTGGACCTGCTCGTCGTCGCCGACTTCGTGCCCTCCGAGACCGCGCGCATGGCCGACGTGGTGCTGCCCGTCACCCAGTGGGCCGAGGAGGAGGGCACCATGACCAACCTCGAAGGCCGCATCCTGCGCCGGCGCCGGCTGCTCGACCCGCCCCCCGGGGCCCGCTCCGACCTCGCCGTCCTGCACGCCCTCGCCACCCGCCTCGGCGACCTCCCCGAGCGCTACCCGGTCGAACCCCGGGCCGTCTTCGAGGAGTTGGGCCGCGCCTCGCGCGGCGGCGGCGCCGACTACTCGGGCATCAGCTACGACCGCCTCGACGCGGGCGAGACCCTGCACTGGCCCTGCCCGCAGACCCCCGAAGGCGAAGCCGCCCACCCCGGCACCCCCCGGCTCTTCCTCGACCGCTTCGCCCACCCCGACGGCCGGGCCCGCTTCGCCGAGGTGGAGCACCGCCCGCCCGCCGAGGAGACGCACGCAGAGCACCCCCTGTACGCCACCACCGGCCGGGTCCTGGCCCAGTACCAGTCCGGGGCGCAGACCCGCCGGGTGCCGCAGCTGGCCGCCGCCGCCCCCGAGGTGCACGTCGAGGTGCACCCCGACACGGCCGCCCGGGCCGGACTGACCGACGGCGGCCACGCCCGGGTCAGCTCCGCGCGCGGCACCACGCTCGCCCGGGTCCGCCTGGACCCGACGCTGCGCGCCGACACGGTCTTCCTGCCGTTCCACTTCCCGGGCGCCGGGCGGGCCAACCTGATCACCAACGACGCGCTCGACCCGCGCAGCCGCATGCCCGAGTTCAAGGTGTGCGCGGTCCGCATCGAACCGGCGGAGCTCGAATTCCCCGAGACGGACGCCGGGAGCGACGGCATCGAGGACGACTTCGAGGACGACGCCGTCGACATCGTGCTCGCCTCCGCGCCCGGCCCCGGCCAGGGCCCCGCACTCCTCCAGGACGCCCGCCCATGACCACGTACTCCACCGCGCCGATCCTCGTCATCGGCAACGGTCCCGCCGCCCACCAGATCCTCGACCGGCTGCGCCACTTCGGC
Source organism: Streptomyces sp. NPDC051582 (assembly GCF_040681715.1). Lineage (NCBI taxonomy): Bacteria > Bacillati > Actinomycetota > Actinomycetes > Kitasatosporales > Streptomycetaceae > Streptomyces > Streptomyces sp. NPDC051582. The sequence continues at coordinate 131,167 of NZ_JBFAZJ010000015.1, read as the reverse complement.
TGCGAGGACCCCGTCACCGTCCTCGGCGCCGAGGACACCCCCGCCTACCACCGGGCCCTGCTCACCTCCGCCCTCGACGGCAGCCTGCCGATCGAGGCCATGGAGCTGCCGCCGCCGCCCGGCGACACGACGATCCGCACCGGGGTCTGCGCCGTCCACATCGACCGGGTCCGGCGCCGCGTGCACACCGCGGACGGGGACGTCTTCCCGTACGCCCGGCTGATCCTGGCCACCGGCGCCACCCCGCTCCTGCCCGACCTGCCGGGCCTGCGCACCCCCGACGGGCGCCCGGCCGCCGGCGTCGCCGTCCTGCGCACCCTCGCGGACTGCACCCGGCTCACCGCCCCGGCCGTCGTGGCCGCCCGGACCCCCGTGACCATCCTGGGGGCCGGATCCCTCGGCGTCGAAGCCGCTTTCGCGCTCGCCCTCAAGAACCGGCCCGTCACCCTCGTCCACCCCCGCCCCTGGCCGATGGACCACCTCCTCGACGCGACCGCGGGGGCCCTCGTGAGCGACCGGCTCACCGCCGCCGGAGTCGAGCTCGTCGCCGGCAGCGCCGCCACCGCCTACACCCCCGCCACCGCCGACGCCCCCGGCGCCCTCACGCTCGCCGACGGCGCCACCCTGCCCGCCGACACCCTGCTGCTGTGCACCGGCGTCCTGCCCGAGACGGGCCTGGCCCGCACCGCGGGACTGGCCGTGCGCACCGGCATCCTCGTCGACGACTGCATGCGCACCGACGACCCGCTGATCCACGCCATCGGCGACTGCGCCGAGCACCGCGGCAACCGCGGCGGATCCCTGGCCTCCGGCTGGGCCCAGGCCGAGGCGCTGGCCCGCCACCTGGCCCACGGGGCCCGCGGCGTGGCCCCCGCCCGCCGCGTCCTGCGGCCCCGGATCGCCGGCCCCGGCCTGGTGGTCCTCGGCATGCCGGGCGCCGCCCCCTGCGACGAGACGATCACCCTCAACGACCCGGCGAACGGCCGCTACGCGCGCCTGGAGCTGACCGGCGAACACATCACCGCCGGGGTGCTGCTCGGCTTCGACCGGGCCATCGCCACCACGACCGAGCTGTACGTCCACGACGCGCCCGTCCCCCGCGACCGGCTCAGCTTCCTCATGGGACGGGCCCCGCGCCTGACCAAGGCCGGCTCCGAGGAGATCACGCCCGAGACCGTCATCTGCCTGTGCAACAACGTCACCCATCAGGACCTCACCCGGGCCTGGCACGCCGGGGCGCAGGGGCTCGCCGAGCTCGCGAGCGCCACCCGAGCGACCACCGGCTGCGGTGGCTGCGCCCGCCAGGTGGAGTCCATCTGCACCGTCCTGGCCTCCACCACGCCTGCCGCGACCGGCAGTTGACCCGGCGCGGAGGCCCTCACCCCGCAAAGGAATCCCGCATGACCACCCGAACCCTCGTCGTCATCGGACACGGAATGACCGGCCACCGGCTCGTCGAGGAGCTCCGCTCCCGCGACCCGGACGGAACCTGGCGGGTGGTGGTCCTCGGCGAGGACAGACACCCCGCCTACGACCGGGTCAGGCTGTCGTCCGCCCTCGACGACAAGACCCCGGCCGAGCTGAGCCTCGTGAAGCCGGCCCTGTTCGACGACGCCCTGGTGGAGTTCCACACCTCCACCAGGGCCGTCGGCATTGACCGCGGGGCCCGCGTCGTCACCCTTGAGGACGGCGGCCGCGTCCCCTACGACGCACTGGTCCTGGCCACCGGATCGGTGCCCTTCGTCCCGCCCGTCCCCGGCCGCGAACTGCCCGGCGTCTGCGTCTACCGCACCCTCGACGACCTCGACGCCATCCGTGAGACCGCCACCCGCACCACCACCGGCGTGGTGATCGGCGGCGGCCTCCTCGGCCTGGAGGCCGCCAACGGCCTGCGCCTGCTGGGACTTTCCCCGCACGTGGTGGAGATGGCCCCGCGGCTCATGCCCGTCCAGATCGACGAGGGCGGCGGCCGGGTCCTGGACCGGCTCGTCACCGGGCTCGGCGTCACCACCCACCTGGGCGTGGCGACGAGCCGGATCGAGGCGGGCGACGACGGCCGCGTGGCCCGCCTGGTCTTCGCGGACGGCACGTCCATCGAGACGGGCCTCGTGGTCTTCTCGGCCGGGGTGCGGCCCCAGGACTCCCTGGCCGGTCCCGCGGAGCTGCCGCGCGGCGAGCGCGGCGGCTTCCTCGTCGACGACCACTGCCGCACCGAGGACCCGTACGTCTGGGCCATCGGAGAGTGCGCGGCCGTCGAGGGCCGCTGCTACGGCCTGGTGGCCCCCGGCTACCGGATGGCGGAGGCCGTCGCCTCCCAGCTGCTGGGAGAGGGCCCGGCCCGCTTCCCGGGGGCCGACATGTCCACGAAGCTCAAGCTGATGGGCGTGGACGTCGCCTCCTTCGGCGACGCCCACGCGCAGACCCCGGGCGCGCTGGAGTTCGTGCGGGAGTCGGCGGGCGGGGAGGTGTACGCCAAGCTCGTCCTGGACTCGGAGGGCGACAGCCTCCTCGGCGGGATCCTCGCCGGCGACGCGGCGGCCTATCCGCGGCTGCGGTCCCTGCTGGGCCGCGAACTGCCCGACTCCGCGGAGGCCCTGCTCGCCTCCGTCTGATCCGCTTCCCGCCCCGCGCCGCCGGGGGGTGTCCCGACTCCGGGACACCCCCCGGCGGCCTTTGCGTTCCGTACCGCTTCCCCGCTTCCCCGCTTCCCCGCTTCCCCCGCCCCGCGCGCACGGGCCACGGCGAAAGCCCCTACCCGGCGGGGTAGGGGCTTTCGCCGTGCGGTGCGTGTCGTGCTGCCGGATCAGACGCCGGCGGTCTGTGACTCGCGCTCGGCGGCGGGCGCGGTCTGCGCCTTCTGCTCGGGCTTCTTCAGGCCCAGGGCGATCAGGCCGGTGATGACGATGCCGACCGCGGCGATGAAGACCGCCTTCTGGATGCCGTCGGTGGTGGCGGAGCGCAGCGCCTCACCCGTCTGGCCCTCCAGGCCGGAGTTGGCGATGGCGACCAGGACGGCGAGGCCGACGGCGCCACCGATCTGCTGGGTGGTGGAGGCGACACCGGAGGCGATGCCCTGCTCCTCGGGGGCGACGCCGATGGCGGCGGCACCGAACATCAGGGTGTAGCCGGCGCCCTGGCCGAGGCCCATGATGATCAGGCCGGGGACGAGGGCCCAGTACGAGGCGTCCGTGGCCATGGTGATGCCGACGATCGCGGTGCCGATGACACCGATGACCATGGCTCCGACCATGATGGCGCGGATGCCGTGCTTGGTGGCGAGGCCACCGGCCGTCTGGGCGCCGATGGCGATGGCGACCATCGGGACGAGGAAGGCGACACCGGTCTCCAGCGGGCTGTAGCCGTGGACGCCCTGGAAGTAGACGGTGAGGAAGTACAGCAGGGTGCCGAAGGTGGCCATGTAGAAGAAGGTCACGCCCACCGCGGTGGTGAGGTTGCGGTTCTTGAAGAGCGACAGCGGCAGCAGCGGGTCCGCGGACTTCTTCTCGATGACGAAGAAGGCGATGAGCAGGACCACGCCGACGGCGAGGGCGCTGAGGACCTCGCTGGAGGCCCAGCCGGACTCGGGACCCTGGACCAGGGCGAAGACGATCGCGGTGATGCCGACCGTGGAGGTCAGGGCGCCCAGCAGGTCGAAGCTGCGGCCGGCGTTGCGGGCGGCGTCCGGCTTGATCAGCGGGAAGGCGAGCAGGGCGGCGATGCCGGCCAGCGGCACGTTGACGTAGAAGACCGACTCCCAGCCGAGGGACTGGGTGAGCACGCCGCCGAGCAGGGAGCCGACGATCATGCCGCTGCCGCCGGCGGTGCCCCAGACGGCGAAGGCGCGGTTGCGCTCCTTGCCCTCCGCGAAGCTGGTGGAGACCAGGGTCAGGGTCGCCGGGAAGAGGAAGGCGCCGCCGATGCCCTGGATCGCGCGGGCGGCGATGAGCACCTCGGGGCTGCCGGCGAGGCCGCCGAGCAGGGAGGAGCCGGCGTAGAGGGCGAGGCCCAGGACGAACATGCGGCGCGGGCCGAACAGGTCGCAGGCACGGCCGCCGAGGAGCAGGAACCCGCCGAAGGCGACGGCGTAGGCGCTGACGACCCACTGCAGGGTCTGGGCGGAGAAGCCGAGTCCGCTGCCGATGTCGGGCAGGGCCACGTAGACGATGTTGTAGTCGATGGAGATGATCAGCTGGGCGAAGGCGAGCAGCGCCAGGGTGAGGCCGAGGTGCTTGCGCCGGCCGTCCTGGTTCTGGGTGGTTGACATGGTGTACAGCTCCCGGGGTCGGGTCGGGGGTCGATGGGTCGTACCTGGTGCGGTGCGATGCGGTGCAGTGCGGTGGAGTCCGGTGGGAGCGCCTGCTCAGGAGGCCAGTTCGTGGGTCACCTGGTCGGCCAGCCGGCGGGCCAGCTCAAGGCGCTTGATCTTGGCGGTGGCCGTGCGCGGCAGTTCGCCGAGCTTCATCTGGATGGGGTCGGCCATCGTGGACTGGTCGGCGATGGCGCGCTTCCAGCGGGCCAGGTCCAGGGGGGCGTCGTCCTTGGTGCAGACGACCGGCACGGGCTCCTGCTCGGGGCCCGGCACGATGATGAGCTCGGTGAGCTCGGGCAGCCGGTGCAGGACGGTGTCCTCGACCTCCAGGGTCGAGTGGATCGTCGGGATCTGGTCGACCTCGCGGTCCAGCAGGTGCAGGCAGCCCCACTTGGTGCGGTAGCCGATGTCGCCGCCGCGCCACCACTCGCCGTCGAGCTGCTTCTCGAAGCGCTCGGCCTCGCCGTAGTAGGTCAGGGCGCGGCCCGAGGTCTGGACGTCGATGTAACCGGGGTTGTCACGGGTGACGGGCTTGCCGTTGCGGGACACCAGGCGGTACTTGGTGATGCCCGGCGTGGAGTAGCCCTGGCAGCGGCCGTCGGCCTGCATGACGGTCTTGCGGGTGTACGGGCGGCCGACCAGCGGGCCGCACTCGCTCTGGCCGTAGACCTGGAGGAAGACGGGGCTCTTGCGCTCCGAGGCCCGCAGGAACTTGTCCATCGTGCCCGGGTGGATGGCGTCGAAGGTCGAGTTGTAGAAGCGGACCGTCTTGAAGGGCTTGCGCGGGTCGTCGAGGATCGCCTCGCACTCCAGGAAGGAGTTCGGGTGCGTCTCGAAGACTCCCGGACGGTACTTGACCATCGCGTCGGCGACCTTCGCCGGCTCGGCGTCGTCCAGGAAGACCATCGGCTTGTTGTTCAGCATCATGGACGCGATGCCCGGGTACATCCGCGAGTGGACGTAGGAGACGTGCATCAGGATCGGCTCGCGCTGGCGCAGCAGGCTGACGGGGATGTTCTGCCAGCGGTAGCGGGCACCGATCGAACGGGCGGAGTGCACCACGAGCTTGGGGATGCCGGTCGTGCCCGAGGTGTGGGTCATGATGGCGTGCGAGTCGGGGTGCAGCGTCACCGCCGTGCGCTCGGGGGCGCCGGCCAGGTCGGAGAGCGAGATCGCGCCCTCGACCGGCTCGGTGACCGAGATGACCCGCGCGGTGAGCTCGGGGAGCGGCGAGGCGGCCAGCGAGCCGTTCAGCTTCGCGGCGTCCGTCAGCAGCGTCGGTGACGGCAGCCGCTGGAGCAGCGCGTTGATGGTCTCTCCGTCGAGGTGCGCGGAGAGCATCACCGGGACGGCGCCGATGCGGGCCGCGGCGCACGCGAAGAGGGTGATGTCGAAGTTGTTGGTCTTGTGGATGACGACGTGTTCGCTGGGCCGGATACCACTGGCCCACAGGCGGTTTGCCATCTCGGCGATCAGGTCGGCGAATTGGGCGACCGTCAGGACCTGGCCGACCTCGGGGAGGGCGTCCATGGTGCGGTCGAGCGTGATGGTGTTGGCGCCGAACTGGGCGGCAGCCTCCTCGGCCACCAGGCCGAGGTAGAGCGGCGTCTTGTTCTTGGGAATCCGGAGCATGTGTTCAAGTTCTCACCAAGAATGCCCGGGCCCAATGGCGGTTGTTTGACTGTGTCAGCTCGACGGATTCGAGCCATCGAAATGGCGGGAATTCGCTGTGGTGCGCGCGAAAAAAGGCCCGTAGCGGATGCTTCCGCTACGGGCCTTTCCGGTGCCGGTGCGTTGCTGTTCTTGCCGTTCGCGCAGGTGCGTTAGTTCCCGAGCCCCTGCTTGAGCGCCTCGGCGACCTGGAGGGTGCGGACGGTCTGGTAGCCGACCGCCTTGAGGTTGTCCTCGGTCACGTTCTGGGCGAGCAGCCCGGGGACGGCCTGGAGCCCGGAGGTGGCGCTCACGCCGTACGGGTTGCCGTTGCTCGGTGCCACCATGATCGGGTCGGTGACCCCCGGGGGAACGATGATCGCGCCCCAGTGGTAGAAGACGTTCGACAGCGACAGGACGGTCGACTCCTGGCCGCCGTGCTGGGTGCCCGTGGACGTGAACGAGGACATGGCCTTGTTCTTCAGCCCGCCGCGCGCGTGCAGTTCGAAGGTCTGGTCGATGAAGTGCTTGAGCGGGCCGGCCATGGCGCCGTAGCGGCCCGGGGTGCCCCAGATGACCGCGTCGGCCCAGTCGAGGTCGTCCTGCGTGGCGACCTCGACCTCGCGGCTGCTGCCGCCGACGTGCTCCTGGAACGCCTCGGTCCACTCCGAGAAGTTGGGCGCGATGGTGGCTTCCTGGATCTCGGCGACCCGGCGCAGACGCACCTGCGCGCCGGCCTTCTCGGCCGCCTCGGCGGCGGCCACGGCGAGCTTGTGGATGTTTCCGGTGGCCGAGTAGTAGACGATCGCGACGTTGGTCATCGGCTCTTCAATCTCTCTTGTCTTGTGGGATTCAGGGCTTCGCGCTTTCGCGGTCGATTCCCGGCGGGTTGTCGATGGCATAACGCCAGGAGCCGTCCGCGCCGCGGCGCACCACATCCGTGGCCGTGCCTTCGTGGAGAACGGAAGTTCCGTCCGGCTTGACGCCCTTGATCAGATAGTCACACAGAAGCAACGCCAAGTCGTCGTATTCGTAGCAGTGGCGCACCGTCAATTTCATCGGAATGCCGAGTGACATGAAGCTGCGCGTCGCGTCGCGCCGGCCCTCGCCCGTGACGACCTCGCCGGGGGTCAGCACACGTACCGCCCCGGGCTCGAAGAGGCGATCGATCGCCTCCATGTCGCGGGCGTTGAAGGCGCGCAGGAACGCATTGGGCAGTTCGGCCGGTGCCGTGACGGTTGTGGTCATGGTGACTCCTGAGAGGGGGGGATAAGGAGGTACCTGGCGGAGGCGGTTGGGGTGGAGCGCACACCGTGGGGGGAGGGGAGGGATCCGGCGGTGCGGGTCGGGGAGGGAGGTGCGGCTGCGGGGTGGGGACCCGCGGCTACTCGACGGCGATGCCGGGCGTGCCCTCGGGGCGCACCGGCTCGACGGGCAGCCGGTCCAGCGTCATTCCGAAGTGCTTGTGGTAGGCCTCGAACACCTCGGTGTCGTCGGCGAGGTGCTCCACGGTGAACTCGCCGTGGACGCGCTTGGTCAGGGTGCGGCCCTTCAGCGTGATCCGGCCCTCGACCGTCGGCAGCGAGCAGAACACGTCCTGCATGAACGGCGAGTCCGGGCAGGTGCGGAACCACCACAGCGAAGGCCGGAACTCGCCCAGCTCACGCGCCCGGCCGTCCACCCGGTACATCGGCTCGCCGTCCAGGAACAGGTCGAACTCGCCCTGCTGCTCCGGCCCGAAGGCGAAGGCGCCCTGCGGGTCGTACTGCACCGCCCCGGTCCCCAGCAGCAGCGGCCGGCGCGCGTTGCGCCGGAAGCCCACGTCCACCAGGTACGCCGACCCGTCGACGGTCACGCGCAGCATCAGGTGGCCCAGCGGAGCGCCGAGCCCGCCGGGGCGGTGGACCCGCGCCGAGAGGATCTCCACCTGGAAGCCGAGCGCCTCCAGCAGCAGCCCGAAGGCCGGGTTCACCTCGTAGCAGGCGCCGCCGCGGCCCTGGTGCACGATCTTGTCGACGACCCGCTCGTCCAGGTGGATCTCCTGGCCGAGGTGGTAGTCGAGGTTCTCGAACGGCACGGTCAGCACGTGCCGTTCGGTCAGCTCGGCCAGCGACGCCAGGTCGGCCTTCGCGGGGCGCGAGGCTCCGATCCGGGCCAGGTACGCCGTGGCGAGCCCGTTGTCGATCACCGGGCGTCCAGGGTCTTGACCACGGAGGCGACCTCCAGCGTGCGGCGCGCCTGGAAGGCCGCGGCCTCCAGGTTCTCCTCCGGGACCTGGCCCGGGTTGGCGCCGACCACGGCGGAGGCGCCGTACGGGTTGCCGTTCTTCGGCTTGTACAGCACCGGGTCGGTCGAACCGGTGGAGACGATGAGCGAACCCCAGTGGGTGATCGCGTTGTGCAGGGCGAGGATCGCGGAGACCTGCCCGCCGTGGGCCGCCGAGCCGGACGCGAAGGCCGAGACCGCCTTGTTCAGCAGCTTGCCCTCGATCGACAGCTTCGACGTGGAGTTGATGAAGTGCATCAGCTGCGGGGCGGCGAGACCGAAGTGCACCGGGGTGCCGATGAGGATGCCGTCCGCCCACTCCAGGTCCGCGAGGGTCACCACCGGGATGTCCTTGGTGGCGTTCTGGAAGTCCGAGGCGCCGTCGCGGCTCGCGGCCTCGCCGTTCGGGGCGATCTCGGCGACCCGCAGCAGGCGGACCTCCGCGCCCTCCTTCTCGGCCGCGGTGGCGGCGGCCTCGGCGAGCTTGTGGGTGGAGCCGGTGGACGAGTAGTAGATGACAGCGATGTTCGTCATGACGAGATGCACTCCCTTTCGACCGCCCCCGCTCGTTTCCGGTTTTCGACTGCCGGGGCCTTGAGTTGATCCTGCTTGCGTGCCCGGCGCCCCATCGAGGGCGCCGGTCCTAGTCCGTCACGTACGCGGCGCGGCGCCGGCGGCGGCCGGTCACGACCAGCAGCACCACGCAGCCGCCCAGCAGCGCGGACATGAACAGCCCGACGCCCCTGACCTCGCCGAACGCCAGCGGTATCTGAGCGCCCACCCCGCCGCCGATGTTGAGCGTGAACCCGTACAGGGCCGTCGCCATGACTCCGTGGGCCACGCCCGAGATCGAGCCGATCTCCTGCACCACGGCAGGGCCGATCGCCGCGAGGCCGAGCATGAACACGAACATCGCCCCGGCCAGCCCGGCCGCCGTACCGCCGAACAGGCCGGCGCCGCAGATGCCCAGCGCCGCCACGGCGAACGCCCCGGCCCCGCGCTTGCGGGCCGGTATCCGGCCCAGCAGCGGGGCCACCAGCACGCCCAGCACCAGCGCGGGGATGGCGGTGGCGCGCAGCGTCAGCATCGCCTGGCCGTCATTGACGAGCGAGGGCGGACCGTAGAGCTGCACACTCGTGTAGACGGCGGTCAGGGTGCTGGAGCAGGTGAGCCCGACGACGTACAGGGGCAGCAGCCGCAGCCACATCCGCCGGGCGGTTCCGCGATCCTCCCGGGAGGCGGCCTCCCCGGAGGCACCGCCGGCCTTGGCCCGCGCCGGATCCTCCGGCGCCAGCACCCGGCGCAGGATCTGCGCACCCACCAGCAGCAGCGGCGCGGTCACCCAGAAGGTGCCGCGCCAGCCGACGACGGCGGCCAGCAGCTGCGATTCCACCTGACCGGCGACGATCGTCCCCGCCATGCAGGCGGAGACGATCGTGAGCGCGGTCGGCAGCTTCGAAGCCGGCATGTGCGTGTTCAGGTACGCGTACACCAGCGGTACGTACACGCCGGCGAACAGCCCCTGCCCGGCCCGCAGCGCCAGCCCCGCGCCGAAGGAATCCGCCAGCGGCACGCAGGCGGTCGCCACCGCCAGCGCGCTCACCCCGGCCACCAGCACCGTACGGGTGCCGAACCGGCGGGCCAGCGGCCCGGTGAACAGCGATATGAGCGCGTACGTCACCGCGTACGCGGACGTGGCCCAGGTGGCCGACGCCTGGTCCACCCCCCAGGCCCGCCCTATGTCGGGCAGCAGCGGGATCGCCACGTACAGCTGTCCCACCACCAGCATCCCGAGCAGGGAGATGCCCGTGATCACGCGCCATACCGACTGCCCCGCCTCGGGGGAGGCGGGGCAGTCGGGCGCGCCGCCGCGTGACGCGGCCGGTAGCGGGGCGGCGGGCCGGGGAGAGGTCGTGCGCAGACTCATCGTTCCTCCTGGGCTGCGGTGCACCCCGGGAGGGTGGGCCGGGCCGAGCGTGGTGGCGGGTCGGCGATCAGCTGCCGTACGGCTGCTGGGCCTTCTTGTCCTTCAGCGCGGTGCCCCACCACTCCAGGGCGTCCAGGAGGGTCTTGGCCGCGGCCTCCGCCTCGGTCGGGTCGATGAGGTTGCCCTGCTCGTCGAACTGGCCCCAGGGACCGTGGAAACCGACGGTGTCGCGGACCGTCACCGAGTGGGTCTCGGCGAAGATCTGGCGCAGGTGCTCGACGGCGCGCATGCCGCCCGCGAGGCCGCCGTAGCCGACGAAACCGACCGGCTTGGCGTGCCACTCGGTGGTGTGCCAGTCGATCAGCGACTTGAGCGAGGCGGGGTAGGAGTGGTTGTACTCCGGGGTGACGACGACGAACGCGTCGGCGGCGGCCAGCCGCGGGGAGACCGCGGACAGCTGGGCCTGGACCTCCAGGTCCGGCGACTGCGACAGCCGGTTGGGCAGGTCGTGTTCGATCAGGTCGATCACGTCGATGTCCAGGCTCTGCCGCTCACGCGCGACACCGGTGAACCAGTTCGCGATGACCGGGCCGAACCGGCCGTCACGGACACTTGCGACGATGACTGCGACGCGGAGCGGCTCAGACATTGAAAAATACCTCCGGATGAGTGCGAGCTAGCGGTGCCCACTTTTTGCGCCCCGCGCCGCGCGGACAACGCCGCAGGCACGAGTACGTCAACTTCCCGTGTCCGCCCCCCGTCGCCGGCCGGGGCGTCACGGTAGGCGGTGCGCCTCGGCCAACTTGCGGGCCGCGGGCCGAATCCGTCAGCTCGGTGCCGGCCCACCGCCGGGTACTGACGGATTCCGGATGGGCGTGGCGGGAACCGTGCGTTCCTGACCGAGGCTGCACGCACTCGACCGAAAGCCTTGTCCTGCGTGTCAGGACGGAACTGGAGTGTGGTTCACGTGCTCAGCAGACGCTCGCTCATACGCGCCGGTGCCAGCGTCGGGGCGGCCGCCGCGCTGACCGCCGGAACCGGTGGCCTGATGCTGGCGCAGGCTGCCGGCGCCACCCCGTGGAAGACCCTGCAGAGCAGGCTGTCCGGCCGGCTGGTCCTGCCCGGTGACACCACGTACGACACGGCCAAGCAGCTGCAGCTGGCTCAGTTCGACGCGATCCACCCGCAGGCCATCGCCTACTGCACCAGCGAGGCCGACGTGGCCGCGTGCATCCGCTTCGCCCAGGACTACGGCCTCGCCCCCGCGGTGCGCAGCGGCGGCCACAGCCAGGCCGGCTACTCCACCACCCCCGGCCTGGTCATCGACGTCTCCAAGCTCAACCACGTCCGCCCCGGCGACACCGTCCACCTGGGTCCGGGCAGCCAGGGCGTCGACGTCCTCAACTCTCTCTCCCCGTACAACATCCAGGTCGCGGCCGGTACCTGCCCCACCGTCGCGGTCGGCGGCTGGCTCCAGGGCGGCGGCCTCGGCTATGCCACCCGCAAGTTCGGCATGGGCGCCGACCGGCTGGTCTCGGCCCGGGTCGTCCTGGCCAACGGGCGCACGGTACGCGCCTCGGAGAACGAGAACGCGGACCTGTACTGGGGTCTGCGCGGCGGTGGCGGCGGCAACTTCGGCGTCGTGACCGACTTCGAGGTGCAGCCGGTCCAGATCCCCTCGCTCACCACGTACAACCTCAACTTCGCCTGGTCGGACGCCGTCCAGGTGATCCTGGCCTGGCAGGACTGGATCGCGACGGCGCCCCGGGAGCTGTCGGCCGAGCTGCTGTTCCTGCTCTCCACCGACGCCCCGCAGGGCACCGAGCCGTACGTCGTCCTCACCGGCGGCTACGCCGGTCCGCAGGCCGACGCCGACCGGGTCCTCGACCAGCTGGTCGCGGCCGTCGGCCGGCCCACGACCTCCCGTACGGTCAGCGAACTGCCCTACCGCGAGGCGATGATGAACGTCTTCGGCTGCGGGACGAAGACCGTCGACCAGTGCCACCGGATCGGCTACTCGCCCGAGGCGCAGCTGACGCGCGACAACTACTCGCTGGGCCGCAACAACTTCTTCTCCCGCGGCTGGACCCGCGCCAACGCCGAGGCGGCCCTGGCTGCCTTCACGGCCGACTTCCGCCCGGGCCAGTTCCGCTTCCTGGGCCTGTTCGCCTACGCGGGCAAGGTCAACGACGTCGCCCCGGCGGCCACCGCCTTCGTACACCGCGACTCGCTGTTCAACGCCGGGTACTCGGTGGGTCTGACCAGCCCGAACCTCACGCAGGAGGACAAGGACCGGGGTCAGGCCTGGGTGGACAGGGGCTTCAACACGGTGGAGCCGTACACGGCCTCGCTGCACCAGTCGTACCAGAACTACATGGACCCGGCGCTGACCAACTGGCGCGAGGCCTACTACGGCCGGAACTACACCCGCCTGCGCTCGGTCAAGCGCGCCTACGACCCGAACCGCTTCTTCCGCTTCGCGCAGGGCATCGACTGAGCGAGGTTCGGGGCGGTTCCCCGTGGGGCGCCCCCGCCGGGTCAGCGCAGCGGCCAGACGCGCGCCGACCCGGCGGGGGGCCCGGACCGCCAGATCCGTGACCACAGCCGCCACCATCCCGGTTTCCCGTAGCCACCCATGCCGGGGAGCGTAGGCAGGGTCGGGGCGCAGGTTCACGGAGCGGGAGAGGAATCTGTCACTCCGGGCCATCGGCCGCGGTGGAGCCGGAAGGCGTGCCGGGGGCTCAGACGCATTCGGACTTCGGGTTCACCGGGGTGAAGTCCGACGCACCGTTGGCATTGACCGCTCGTACCTGGAAGCACTGCTTGCCCAGCGGCAGACCGGTCCAGACGAACGACGTGCTGTCCTTCGGGGCGCCCTTGGCCTGCCGGAGGGTGCTGTTGAAGATCTCGAAGTGCGTCTCGTCGGTCGCCGGGTCGGACCACTCCACGTTCACGCGGGTCGGGTCGGCGGAGTCCCGCGAGGCCACGACGTTCGACGGCTCGGCCGGCCGGCCGAGGCCGATCCCGGTGCTGCCGTCCTGCTTCACGCTGAAGTTCGCCCGCGTGTAGTCGTCGGATCCGACCTCACCGTTCTGGGCGGACATCTGCCAGTTGAACCTCGTGTTCTTGCCCGGCATGACGCCCTGCTGAACGCCCTGCGCCTGTCCGTCCAAGTCGTTGGAGCGGCAGTCGGATCCCTCGAAGAGCTTCAGGGTGGGCGTGGCCACGACCATCTCGTCCGACCTCAGGTGGACTTGGACCGTCACCTCGCCCCGGGTCTCGCCACCGGCACACGAAGACGCCGTCAACGTGCCGTCCGGCTTGTCGTGACTCAGCCTGACCAACCTGGTGAAGGGGAAATTCTGGGTGGTTCTGCTCGACCCGAAACCGGGCGCGTTCGACACGGTCAGTGTCCCGGTCATGGTGACCGTGTGCGTACTGGCCGCGGAGGCCGGGGGAGCCGTCCACACGCACAACACGGTGACCGGCGCGATCGCCGCAAGGGCCGCCGTACGTCGCAACCTCATCGCCACACCTCACAATCGCCTCGGCGCAGACGCCTCGGCAGGCTCGTGGGAGATGCCCTCATCGTCCCGCCGCCCCACCACCCCGTCCACCGGACCGCCTTCGGAACGTGAACGTCCCGGCCCGTCCGCGGGGATCCACCCCCGAAGCCCCCACTCGCGTTCCCGCCGCCCCGGGCGCACCCTGGAGGCAGGGTGACCCCCTGGAGGTGATGCACCATGCCCACACTCGTCGGGTGGCACGTGGAGCTCGAATTCACCGAGGAAGGCCACCGCACCAGCGCGGCGGCCATGGTCAGGCTCGGTGACGGCTCCGAGATGAGGGCGCACGGCTACGCCATGCGCCACCCCTCCGACCCGGAGCAGCTGCGGGTCGGGGAAGAGATCGCAGGCGCTCGCGCGCTGATGGATCTCGCGTCCCAGATGTTGCAGAAGGCCCACTCGGAGATCGACGACGCGACGGGCCGGCACTCTTACCCGATCAGCCACTGACCCACTGAGCGAGGTGGGACCGCGCGCCGCGAGTGAGAGACGCAGAGGTGCCCGTGAGGGACTTTCGAGCCCCTCACGGGCACCTCGCGGCGTGCTGGGTCAGAGGCGCTCGGGCGTGCGGATGCCCAGGAGGGACATGCCCTTCGTGAGCGTCCGGGCGGTCAGCTCGCACAGGAACAGGCGGTTCTCGACCTGCTCCGGGGTGTCGGCCTTGAGGACCGGGCACTCCGCGTAGAACGTCGTGTACAGCGACGCCAGCTGGTACAGGTACGCCGCCACCTTGTGCGGGGCGTGCTCCTGCGCCGCCTCGGTGATCAGCTCGCCGAACTGGTCCAGGTGCAGGCCCAGCGCCCGCTCGGACGGAGTGAGGGTCAACTCCGGGTGGGCGGCCGGCCGGGCGTCCCCGGCCTTGCGGAGAATCGACTGGATGCGGGCGTACGCGTACTGGAGGTACACCGAGGTGTCACCCGTCAGCGACACCATCTGGTCGAGGTCGAACTTGTAGTCACGGGCCGCCGAAGTCGACAGGTCCGCGTACTTCACCGCGCCGATGCCGACCTGGGCCGCACGCTCGGCGATCTCGGCCTCGGTGAGGTCCTGCGCCTTCTCGCGCACGACCGAGGCGGCCCGCTCCACCGCCTCGTCCAGCAGGTCCACCAACCGGACCGTCTCGCCCTCACGGGTCTTGAACGGCTTGCCGTCCTTGCCGAGGACCGTGCCGAAGGCCAGCTGCACGGCCTTGACCCCGTCGTTCAGCCAGCCCGCGCGCCGGGCCGTCTCGAAGACCATCTTGAAGTGGAGCGACTGGCGGGCGTCGACCACGTAGATGAGGGTGTCCGCCTTCAGGTTGCCGACGCGGTCCCGGATCGCCGACAGGTCGGTCGCGGCGTAGCCGAAGCCGCCGTCCGACTTCTGGACGATCAGCGGGGTCGGGTTGCCGTCCGGACCCTTGTACTCGTCGAAGAACACGCACAGCGCGCCGTTGGAGCGGACGGCGACGCCCGAGTCCTCCAGCAGCTTGCACGTCTCGACCAGCATGTCGTTGTAGCCGGACTCGCCGACCACGTCCGGGTCCTGGATGTCCATGTCCAGCTTGTCGAAGACGGAGTAGAAGTAGATCTTCGACTCGTCCACGAACCGCTGCCACAGGGCGAGGGTCTGCTCGTCGCCCGCCTGGAGGTCGACGACCCGTGCCCGCGCCCGCGTCTTGAACTCCTCGTCGGAGTCGAAGAGCGCGCGCGAGGCCTTGTAGAGGCGGTTCAGGTTGGACATGGCCTCTTCGCCGGAGACCTCCGCCTCCGACTTGTGGTCCAGCTCGTGCGGGTGCTCCAGCAGGTACTGGATGAGCATGCCGAACTGGGTGCCCCAGTCGCCGATGTGGTGGCGCCTGACCACCTTCTCGCCCGTGAACTCCAGGATCTCGACCATCGCGGCGCCGATCACGGCGGACCGCAGGTGGCCGACGTGCATCTCCTTCGCGACGTTCGGCTGCGCGTAGTCGATGACCGTCGTGCCGGCGTTCGCGGCGTACGGGACACCGAGGCGGTCGTCGCCGGCGCGGGCGGCGAGGGTCTCGATGATCGCCCGGTCGGAGACGGTGATGTTGAGGAAGCCGGGGCCCGAGACCTCGATGTCCTTGATCAGGTCACCGGCGGCGATGCCCGCGACCACGGTCGTCGCCAGCTCGCGCGGGTTGGCCTTGGCCTTCTTCGCGAGCGCCAGGATGCCGTTGGCCTGGAAGTCGGCCCGGTCGCTTCGTCGCAGCAGCGGGTCGGCGCCACCGGCCTCCGGCAGTGCCGAGGCAAGGGCGTCCGCGACGCGCTGATTGACCGAAGAAGCGAGGGAAGGGACCGAGGCCATGAGCTGCCGTTCCTGTGAGGTCGTGCCTGAAGCTGCACTTGGTTGTTCCGACAAGCCCCGAGTATCCCACGCGGGGCCACCCCGCAATCCGGGATTTCCCCCTCGCCACGGTGCCGGGACGGACCGGGGCCCACGTTCGGCGCGGGTCGGCAGGCAACCTCCGAGGGGCCGCTTCCGTCTGGGAGAATGGCGAGAAGCCAGCATTCGAGATAGAAGGACGTGTCGTGGCTCAGAGCGCCCAGAGCAGCACCGAGACCGACTGGGTCTCCCGTTTCGCGGACGAGGTCATCGCCGAGGCGGAGCGCCGAGCCCCGGGCAAAGCCGTCGTCGTCGCGTCCGGACTCTCCCCCTCCGGCCCGATCCACCTGGGCAACCTCCGCGAGGTCATGACCCCGCACCTGGTCGCGGACGAGATCCGCCGCCGCGGCATCGAGGTCCGCCACGTCCTGTCCTGGGACGACTACGACCGCTACCGCAAGGTCCCGGCCGGCATCCCCGGCGTCGACCCCGAGACGTACGGCCAGTACATCGGCATGCCGCTGACCTCCGTCCCGGCCCCGGCCGGATCGGCGTACGCGACCTGGGCCGAGCACTTCAAGTCCGCCATGGTCGAGGCCCTGGCCGAACTGGGCGTCGAGTACGACCCGATCAGCCAGACCGAGCAGTACACCACCGGCGTGTACCGCGAGCAGGTCCTGTTCGCGATGAAGCACCGCGGCGACATCGACGCCGTCCTCGACCAGTACCGCACCAAGCAGAAGCCGGGCGGCAAGAAGCCGCAGCAGAAGCAGGTCGACGAGGCCGAGCTGGAGGCCGCCGAGGGCTCCGGTGCGGCCGCCGAGGACGACGGCAGCACCGGCGAGAGCGGGTACTTCCCGTACAAGCCGTACTGCGGCCGGTGCGGCAAGGACTTCACCAAGGTCACCTCGTACGACGACCAGACGACCGAGATGACCTACGTCTGCACCGAGGACGAGTTCACCGAGACGGTCAAGCTCAGCGAGTTCAACCGCGGCAAGCTGGTCTGGAAGGTCGACTGGCCGATGCGCTGGGCCTTCGAGGGCGTGATCTTCGAGCCCTCGGGCGTCGACCACTCCTCGCCCGGCTCCTCGTTCCAGGTCGGCGGCCAGATCGTGCACATCTTCGGCGGCGAGCAGCCGATCGGACCGATGTACGCGTTCGTCGGCATCAGCGGCATGGCCAAGATGTCCTCGTCGAAGGGCGGGGTCCCGACCCCGGCCGACGCGCTGAAGATCATGGAGCCGCAGCTGCTGCGCTGGCTGTACGCGCGCCGCAAGCCCAACCAGTCCTTCAAGATCGCCTTCGACCAGGAGATCCAGCGCCTCTACGACGAGTGGGACAAGCTGGAGTCCAAGGTCGCCGACGGCTCGGTGCTGCCGGCCGACGCCGCCGCGCACACCCGTGCCGTACGCGTCGCCTCGCACGAGCTGCCGCGCACCCCGCGGCCGCTGCCGTACCGCACGCTCGCCTCGGTCGTGGACATCACCGCCGGACACGACGAGCAGACCCTGCGCATCCTGGCCGACCTCGACCCGTCGCAGCCGCTGAACTCGCTGGACGAGGTACGGCCGCGGCTGGACCGCGCCGAGAACTGGATCACCACCCAGGTCCCGGCCGACCAGCGGACGCTCGTGCGCGAGGACGCCGACACCGAGCTCCTGTCCTCCCTGGACGCCGAGGGCCGCGAATCGCTGCGGCTGCTGGTGGACGGCCTCGACTCGCACTGGTCGCTCGACGGGCTGACCACGCTCGTCTACGGCGTGCCGAAGGTGATGGCGGGGCTGGAGCCCGACGCCAAGCCGACGCCGGAGCTGAAGGTCGCGCAGCGCACCTTCTTCGCGCTGCTGTACCGCCTGCTCGTGA
The DNA here is from genome assembly GCF_040681715.1 of Streptomyces sp. NPDC051582. Lineage (NCBI taxonomy): Bacteria > Bacillati > Actinomycetota > Actinomycetes > Kitasatosporales > Streptomycetaceae > Streptomyces > Streptomyces sp. NPDC051582. The sequence continues at coordinate 113,256 of NZ_JBFAZJ010000015.1, read as the reverse complement.
CCCGGGAGACCGGTCCGCGCCTGCCCACGCTGCTCCTCGCCGTGGGCGCGGACCGGGTGCGCAAGCTGCTGGCCGCCTGAGCCGTTCCGCACGTACGGGAAGGGCCCGCACCCCTCGGGGTGCGGGCCCTTCCGCTTGCCGCTCGGCGCTGCCGCTCACGGTGCGGGGCCTACGCGATGTGCTCGTTCTCCAGCTCGCGCTGGTAGCGCAGCTTCAGGCCCGGCATGAGCTTGCGGATCATCGAGGAGCTGCGCGGGTGGTCGAGACCGTGGCGGTCCGAGAGGTGTATGTCCACCTGCTCCGGGGTCGGGTAGTCGGAGTGCTCGTCGAGGTAGGCGCGGAACACCTCGTACGCGGCCTCGTTGAACTTCACCTGGTCGAAGTCGGCATCGACATCGACATCGGCCTCGCCGTCGGCGTCGACCTCATCGCCGACGACGTCGACGGCGGCGGCCGGTACGGGGAGCTGGTCCTGCTGCGCGAGGACCTCGTCCGGGCCGGCCGGGGCCATGACCGGAGTCGGCTCCAGGCCCTCGACGTACTGCGGGTTGTACCCGCCCTCGTACGCGGCCTGCGGAGCCAGCGGGGCCGCGAACCACGCGCTGTCGTGGGCGGCGGGCATCGCCGTCGGGTCCACCGCGAACGCGGGCGGGGTGTGGCCCTGCGGGGCCGCTGCCGTGCCCGCCCCGGGAATCTCGGCGGCAGCCGCCGCCTGCGGCGCACTCGGCCCCGGCTGCCCGGGAACGCCCGCGGCCACGGCTGCTGCCGGGCCGACAGGGCCGGCTTGGCCCCCGACCACTGCGGTCGGCCCCGGCTGCGCCGGGACCGTCGCGGCCGGGCCCGTGTGGCCCGCCGCCGCGCCCGACCGGCCGGTGGTCTGCGCCGCCCGGCCCGTCTCCAGCGCCGGGGCCGGGGACGCCGGGGCCGGGGACACCGCGGCCGGTCCCGCCGCGACCGACGCCGCGGCCGGAGGCAGCAGCAGCGGGTCGATGCCCGCCGCCGCCAGGCCTTCCGGGGCCGTCTGGGACAGGGGGACGCCGATGCGGGCCAGGCGCAGCGGCATCAGCGCCTCCACCGGGGCCTTGCGCCGCCACGCGCGCCCGTACCGGGCCTGGAGACGGGCCTGGTAGATCAGCCGGTCCTGCTCCATGCCGACGGCCTGCTCGTAGGAGCGCAGCTCCCACAGCTTCATCCGGCGCCACAGCTTGAACGTGGGCAGCGGCGACAGCAGCCACCGCGTGATGCGGACGCCCTCCATGTGCCGGTCCGCGGTGATGTCCGCGATCCGGCCCACCGCGTGCCGGGCCGCCTCCACCGTGACGACGAACAGGATCGGGATCACGGCGTGCATGCCCACGCCCAGCGGGTCGGGCCAGGCCGCCGCGCCGTTGAACGCGATCGTCGCCGCGGTCAGCAGCCACGCCGTCTGGCGCAGCAGCGGGAACGGGATCCGGATCCACGTCAGGAGCAGGTCCAGTGCCAGCAGCACGCAGATGCCCATGTCGATGCCGATCGGGAACACCAGCGAGAAGTTCCCGAACCCCTTCTGCAGGGCGAGCGCGCGGACCGCCGCGTACGAACCGGCGAAACCGATCCCCGCGATGACCACGGCTCCTGCGACCACGACGCCGATGAGTATCCGGTGCGTACGAGTCAGCTGCATCGCGGCCACCCGCGATCCCCTCCCCTTGTCGAGCTACGGCAGGCACAGCGTACGGGTGACCGCACAGGTGACTGAATGTCAGCCTCCCATTGGGCGCCGTCCGCGCCGTCCGCCGTGCCTCCCGGACCCGCCGGCGCCTACTGCGCGGAGGGGGAAGCCTGCTGCTCAGGCTGCTGCTGAGGGGCCTGCGGCTGGTTGGCGGCGCCGACCGAGGCGACCGCCTCCTTCGCCGCGGCGATCGCGTTTTCGAGCAGCTTGGCCTGATCCGGAGCACCGGCGCCCTCGTACGCCGCACCGTTGTAATCGAGCGTGATCACCACGTTCTGGGTGCGCGCCACGATCGTCGTGTTGAAGAAGTCGACCTCCTTCTTCACGCCGTACACGATCGACGACGCCTGGTCGCCGATCCCGCTCGCCGGCTCGACCTTCACGTTCGTCGCGCCCTCGGTCGCCTTCGCCGCCTCGACCTGCTTGCCCAGCTGGTCCTCGGCGCGCTTGTTCGCACCGCCCAGCGTGGCGTGCGAGTCGTAGCGGACCAGGGAGATCGACAGCCAGCGGTACTGCGAGCCCTTCAGCCCGTCCTCGTCCAGGCCGTTCCAGGAGCAGCCGGCGCGGGAGGCCAGGTCGTTCGACTTGGTCGCGGAGCCGTTCTTGTCCTTCGCCTCCGGGACGAGGGTCTCGATCGTCTTCGTCTGGATCGCCTTGCACGGGTCGGGGAGCGCCGCGAACGCCGCCTTCTCCAGCGCGGCCGAGGCCTTTGCGCTCGGCTTGGCGGACGAGGACGCGCCGGGCTTCTTGTCGCCGCCCGAACCGGAGTCCTTGCCCGAGTCGGACGAACAGCCGGCGACGGTGAGGATCACCGGGACGGCTGCGCAGGCGAGAACGCGAGTGAGGCGCGAGGCAGATCGGTGCATGGTTCCTTCAGTCAGTACGTGGTGTGGCACGTTCCGGGGACGCGGTGCGGGCTCGGAGCGGGCTCGGTTCGGACTCGGTTCGGGCTCGGTGGGCGGGCGCGGGACGCGAACAACGGTAGCCCGACCCGGCGCGCGCCTGCTGTGCGCGCCGTCACGCCGAGCCCCGTGCGCCCCCGCTCACTCGTTGAAACGCTCGACGAGTGCCTGCGCCAACTGCCGTGCCTTGTCCTGGGTTTCGGGGCTGGGCGGCACCGTGCCGGGCAGCGCGGGCTGCACGACGTACTCGACCGTGACGATGACATTCGAGGTGCGGAACACAATCCGCACGGTCCGCGCCTGCGCCGCGCTCGCGCCCGCGGCGCTCAGCTTGTCCTCGATGTACGCCTCGGTCCCGAGCCCTTCGAGCACCCGGGAGCCGAGCTCGGGCGGCGGCGCGGACGGGCTCGCGGCGGCGCCCGTGGAGGGCGACTGCCCGGCGGCCGGCGGCGGGGCGCTGGCGGCCGGAGGGGAGCTGGAGCCCGTACTCGGAGTGGGGCTCGCGGTCGGGCCGGGGAACGGCAGGTGCGCGTCCGTCAGCCGGCGCACGTACACCTGCCGCGCCTTGTCGTCGTCGCTCATGAGCGTCCGGTCGTACGACACCACGCGCTCGAAGCCGACCGACAGCAGCCGGGTCTCCTCGGGCGACTGCGCCGTCCAGCGGCAGCCGACGTGCCGGTCGCCGTCGTACGAGGTGTCCGCGACCCCGGCGTACAGCTGGGTGCGCTGCTCTTCGGTGAGGCTGTCCCCGGCCGGGAGCATGGCCTTGACGCGCTTGGCGTCGGCGGCCTTGCAGGGCGCGGGCAGGCTGCGGTACTTGCCGGCCGGTGCGGGTGCGGGGCTGCTGTCGCCCGCCTTGGAATCGGTGTCGGACCCGACGCCGTCGCCGCTGGTGCATCCGGTCAGGCCGGCCGCGCCGGCCATGAGCGCGGTGAGCATCGCGATGCCCGGCAGGACCCGTCGTCGTTGCCGTACCGCCTTGCGCTGCACGTCCACTGGCTCCCTTCGACCGGCCGGGGCCGCCCGGCGGTCAGGAAAATTGCGTTGCCGCGCTTTGGACGCGGATGAACACAATGTCTATCGCACGCGCTGGTGCCGGCGCCGGTCCCCTGTCTGCTTTGTGGTCAAGGGTGATGTTTTTTCTTATTCGGGGGATTGAAGCCGTATGTCGTATGTAGAGGTACCGGGAGCGAAGGTCCCGATCCGGATGTGGGCCGACCCCGCGTCGGTCGAGGCGAGCGCGATGCAGCAGCTGCACAACGTCGCCGGCCTCCCCTGGATCAAGGGCCTGGCCGTCATGCCGGACGTCCACTACGGCAAGGGGGCCACCGTCGGCTCGGTGATCGCGATGAAGGACGCGGTGTGCCCGGCGGCGGTGGGCGTGGACATCGGCTGCGGCATGTCGGCGGTGAAGACGTCCCTGACGGCGAACGACCTCCCGGGCGACCTGTCCCCCCTCCGCTCGAAGATCGAGCGGGCGATCCCGGTGGGCGCGGGCATGCACCGCGACCCGGTCGACCCGGACCGCCTGTACGGCTTCCCGGTGGAGGGGTACGCGGGGCTGTGGGAGCGGTTCGACTACCTGGCGGATGCGGTCAAATTCCGTCGTGAACGGGCCACCAAGCAGATCGGGACCCTCGGATCCGGCAATCATCACCTAGAGCTGAACCTGGACGGTCAGGGTGCCGTCTGGCTGACGCTGCACTCCGGTTCGCGAGGCATCGGCAACCAGCTCGCGGAGCACCACATCGGTGTGGCGCGAAGCCTGTCGCACAACCAGGGGCTGGTGGACCGGGACCTGGCGGTCTTCCTGGCGAGCACTCCGGAGATGGCCGCGTACCGGAGCGATCTGCACTGGGCGCAGGAGTACGCCATGTACAACCGCGCGATCATGATGGCGCTCGCGAAAGAGGTGCTCCGGCGCGAGTTCCGCAAGGCCAAGGTGACCTTCGATCCGGAGATCAGCTGCCACCACAACTACGTGGCAGAGGAACGGTACGAGGGAATGGACATGCTGGTCACGCGTAAGGGCGCCATCCGCGCCGGTGCGGGAGATCTCGGAATCATCCCCGGCTCGATGGCCACTGGTACGTACATCGTGAAGGGCCTTGGCAACGCGGCGGCCTTCAACTCCGCCTCGCACGGCGCCGGCCGCCGGATGAGCCGGACGGCCGCGAAGAAGCGCTTCTCAACGCGGGACCTGGCGGAGCAGACCAAGGGCGTCGAGTGCCGTAAGGACTCGGGCGTCGTGGATGAGCTTCCGGCGGCCTACAAGCCGATCGAGCAGGTCATGGAGCGGCAGCGGGACCTGGTTGAGGTCGTGGCCAAGCTCAGGCAGGTCATCTGCATCAAGGGATGAGCCCCGGGTGTGGTTGTCGCGGGAATGGAAGGGCCCGGACCGATTTCGGTCCGGGCCCTTCCCCCTGCGTGGATCATCACGCGGACGGCATGGGAGCCCGCCCGCTGCGCAGTCGCCAGAGGCGCATGGTGCAGCTCTGTTCGGTACGGTCCATCGCGCGTGCTGCCGTTGCCGGATCATCGAGTTGGAGCAGGAGCAGGAGCCGGTCGTCGGCCTGCGACCAGCGGCGCCGTGGTGGCGCGATCCTCATGCCGGCCGGGCGCTGCCACGAGGCCAGGGAGTCCGCGGCCGTCTGCTTGCGGAGCAGAGCCAGACAGCCCGGGTAGTAGAGGTGGCCGGCCAGCTGCACGGCAGCTTCCTTGGTGTAGACGATGTTATAGATGCCGTCGCGTGCGTTGCGCTTGATCCGGCGCTCGGCACCAGTGATCTTCTTCGCGTAGTGGCAGAGGTACGCGCCCACGGCAGTGCTGGCGGTGGTCAGCGAAACGAAGGGGAATCCCTGACCGGTGAAGCCGACGGATCCGTCCGCGTCGACGACCCCGCGAAGGTAATCGGGCCTGGAGAACTCCACTCGGGGAGGAGTGATCGTCGCCGATTTGCGTCCGTACGGGAGGCCGAGCTCATTGAGGGTGGTCCTGGCCTTGAGAGCGCACAGCGCCCAGGTCGCCGAGTGGTGTCGTGACGAGAAGTTCGTACTCCGGATGCGTTCGCGCACACTGCTTGCGTAGGGCGTCAGGCGCTGGAACTCGTGCAGGATGTGGATGTCCCGCACGTTGATCTCCACGGTGAGCTGGCCGCGCTGGCGTGGCCGTTCCGAGAGGTGTCCGTCGGCCTGGAGGAAGCCGAACATGTACGCGTAGCGGGGGTCCTTGAGGTCCATGAAGCGCGTGGTGGAGCTAAGGTCCTGTTCAGCCATGAGGAAGGTCCTTCTTCCCTGTTGGTGAGGCCCCCGGCCGGGAGTGCCATCCCGGCCGGGGGCCGTTTGCGTCGTGGCCGAACTTAGGTCTTCGTCCTGGCTGAGGCGTCGGATCTGGAGCCGTTCACTCGAATGTATGGCGGAATATCACATTGCTCTCGCGAACGCCGGTGGCTTCGCGGGGACAGTGGGGTGCGGGCGGCGTACGCTCGGCAGGGGCGGGGGTCCGGCGGGCACGCGGGAGGATCCATGACCGCCCTCGGTGAACTGATCGGGATCGACGACCGGACCGTACTGGTCCTCGGGCAGGAGCTGGACGTCGAGCGAGGGCAGCCGGACGTCGGCAACGCCCTCGTGCACCGGGCCGGCGAGACCCTCGTGATCGTCGACACCGGCGTGACCGACGCCTTTCGTGCCGCCCTGCGGGAGGCGACGGACCGGGTCGGGCCGTGGTCCCGGGTGCTGGTCCTGACCACGCACGGCCATCCCGACCACGTCGCCAACAACGACCTGGCCGATGAGCTGGCCGGTGGGGCCGGGGCGCCGGCCGAGCACTTCGTACCCGCTCCCGACCTCGACCAGATGCGCGACCCGGACGCGTACTGGGTGCGCGCCTTCGAGCGCGTCGAAGGAATGGCGCCGCTGCCCGCCCCGGCGGTGGCCGGCCCCGCCCTGGTGTCGCTCTTCCGGCCGTACCGGCCCTTCGCCGCCGGCACCCGGACCTACGAGGAGCGCCCGCTGGAGCGGATCCGCCTCGGATCGTCGCGCTTCACCGGCTGGACCTTCGCCGACGGTGCGGTCCGCGTGCTGCGCACCCACGGCCACTGCGCCGGACACGTGATCGTGCACCTGAGGGACTGCGGTGTCCTCCACCTGTCCGACGAGGGCAACGGGGCCTGCGGCGCGATGGCCGACGCCGACCAGGTCAAGATCCAGACCACGCTCGGCGCGGTGGCCCTCCTCTTCGAGGAGGGGGAGGCCGCGCTCCTCACCGACGGGCACACCTTCGCCGTGCGCCGCGGAGCCGAGGTCGTCGTGCCGTTCCTGGACGGCCTGCTGGAGCAGGCCACCGCCCTGCAGACGGCGGCGCTCGGGGCGACCGGGGGGAACGGTCCGGTCGTACCGGGCGAGTTCACCGCCCGGTACGCGCAGGCCGTGGCCGCAACGGGCGGCGGCGGCGCCAACCCGAACGCCCTGTTCCTCGCGATGATGGCGGTCAACCAGCTCCGCGAGCTGGGACTGCGCCCGGAATCCGCCGCTCCCGGCGCCCCCTGGTCCCGCCCTCCGCTCCGACCGGGGCCTTGACGCGGGGCCTTGCTCGCGGGCCGCGGTGGGAGGTGGAGGAGCGCCGGGCCGCCCTCGCAGGGGCGGCGTACGGCCGCCTACAGGTCGCGGTGGACCTTCGTGTTCGAGGCCTGGGCGCGGGGGCGGACCACCAGGAGGTCGATGTTGACGTGGCTGGGGCGGGTCACGGCCCAGGTGATGGTGTCGGCCACGTCGTCGGCGGTCAGGGGGGCCGCCACGCCCGCGTAGACCTTCTCGGCCTTCTCGGCGTCCCCGCGGAAGCGGGTCTTCGCGAACTCCTCCGTCTTCACCATGCCCGGGGCGATCTCGATGACGCGGACCGGCTCGCCGACGATCTCCAGGCGGAGGGTCTCGGCCAGGACGCGGGCGCCGTTCTTGGCCGCGACGTAGCCTGCGCCCCCCTCGTACGTGGCGTGGCCCGCGGTGGAGGACAGGACCACGACCGTGCCGTCGCCGGAGGCGATGAGGGCGGGCAGGAGCGCCTGGGTGAGGTTGAGGGTGCCGATGACGTTGACCTCGTACATCGTGCGCCAGTCGGCCGGGTCGCCGGTGGCGACGGGCTCGGCTCCGATGGCGCCGCCCGCGTTGTTGACCAGTACGTCGCAGCGGTCGAGGGAGGCCGCGAACGCGTCGACGGCGGGGCGGTCGGTGACGTCGAGCGCGTGGGCCGCGGCGCGGTGGCCGGCCGCCGTCAGCTCGGCGGCGAGGGCCTCGATGCGGTCCTTGCGGCGGGCGGTGAGGACGACGCGGTAGCCGGCGGCGGCGAGCTGCCGGGCGGTGGCCGCGCCGATGCCGCTGCTCGCGCCGGTGACTACGGCGGTCCGGGTGGCGGCGGTGCTCATGTGCGGGCTCCTCGGTCGTTGCGGTCGTTCGGTCGTTCGTACGGACGAATACCCGCCAGCATAGGCGGGGCTCAGCGGCCGCGCGGGGCGTACATGATCACCGCCATGCCGGCGAGGCACACGAGGGCGCCCGTGATGTCCCAGCGGTCGGGGCGGTAGCCGTCGGCGACCGCGCCCCACACGAGGGAGCCCGCGACGAAGACCCCGCCGTACGCGGCGAGGACGCGGGCGAAATCGCCCTGGGGCTGGAGGGTGGCGACGAAGCCGTAGAGGCCGAGGGCGATCACCCCGGCGCCGATCCAGGCCCAGCCCCTGTGCTCGCGCACGCCCTGCCAGACGAGCCAGGCACCGCCGATCTCCAGGACGGCGGCGACGGCGAACAGGGCGGCGGAGCGGGCGATCAGCATGGCTCGAAGCGTACGCAGACGGACCCCCGGGCCCGGATCGGCGCCCGCCGGTTGGGCCAGGGGCGCGCCCTCGTTCGTGTGATGGTCCGACCGGACGGGGGCGGCGCTGGCTAGCCTCCGCGCGTGGAGGTGGTGGCGGTGCGCCGTGGTGCCGTACGGAGTGTGGTGGTGGCGGGCTTGCTGGTGCTCGGGGTGTCCGGGGTGTCCGGGGTGTCCGGGGAGGCGGGGGCGGCCGCCCGGGGCGGTCCCGAGGCCGACGTGGCGTACCACGGGCGGGTGTCCCTGTCCCAGGGGCGGCTGCGGGTGTGGGTCGTACCGCAGAACGACGGGCCGGCCGCGCTGCCCAACGCGACGCTGCGGGTGCGGCTGTCGGCGGACCTCGCGGACCGGCAGGAGCTGGCGCAGGGCTGTGCGCGGGCCGGGCTGCGCGAGGTGGTGTGCGAGACGGGCGCGCTGCCCCTGCACGGGCGCGGCCGGCACATCGGGCTGCTGCTGGAGCTGAAGGAGCCGGTGCCCGAGGTGGTGGTCCGGATCGACACCTGGTGGAACGGCGGGGCGTCCGACCGCGACGTGTCCAACAACCGGCACGCGGTGCTGGCGCTGGACACGGGCGACTCGTACGCCTTCTGACCCGCGCGGCCGTTACGGGGTGGCCACGCCGCCGAATTCCTCTACGGCCTCGCCGACGATCCGCTCCAGCCGGGCGTGGTGGGCGCCGCGCCAGTAGACGCGCTCGCACGCCGTGCACTGTGCGAAGACGTCGTACGAGCGGTGCGTGCCGCTCTCCAGCCGGTCCCCGACGCTGTCCTTGTCGGCCTCGCGCAAGGGCCCGTTGCACGCGGTGCAGCGGGTCCACGGGGTGAGGGCGGGGGCGAACCGGCCGAGCACGTCCCGGAGTTGCTCGTCGGGGTTGTCGCTGTAGACGTACGCGCCCGCGAACAGCTCGCGGCGGCGCAGCAGTCCGCGGTCGCGCGAGAGCAGGACGCGCCGTTCGGCGGCGGAGCGGGTGGCGAGGGCGGGGTCGCCGATGTCCTCGTTCTCGTACGCGGTGTCCACGCCGAGCAGCCGCATGCGGCGGGCGAGCGTGCCGAGGTGGACGTCGAGGAGGAAACGCAGCGGCGCGTCGCCGGGGATGCGCTGGGGGCGGTCGACGCCGAAGACCTCGACGCACTGGCCGGCGGCGGGCACGTACGAGACGGGCACCTCCTGCCCGTCGACGAGGAGCCGGCCGACCTCGGTGAGCGGGACGCCGGCCGATTCGACGACGTGGCCGAGGCTGGAGGCGCCGTCGGTGGCGGTCGGTACGCGGTCGGCGCGCCGGCTGGGCGGCGCGAAGAGGCGCAGTTCGGGGGCGAGGGTGAGCTGAATGCCAGGTCCGTTCACGCTGCCAGCATGCCATCGGGGCCGGTCCGGCGCGGCCGAATTACGCGGCCGGATCACGCGGCCGAAACGCCCGGTCCGATCACGCGGTCGCGGCGGCGCCGTCGTAGGCGGTGCGATGGGCGTCGACCTCGTCGAAGTGGTTCTCGGCCCACCGCTTCACGGAGGTGAGGAGGCAGGCGAGGCTGGAGCCGAGTCCGGTGAGGCGGTAGTCGACGCGGACGGGGACGGTGGGGGTCACGGTGCGGGTGACGAGGCCGTCGCGTTCGAGGGAGCGCAGGGTCTGGGTGAGCATCTTCTGGCTGACGCCGGGGATCTTGCGGCCGAGGTCGCTGTAGCGCAGGGAGTTGTCCTCGGCCTCGGCGAGCGCGGCGACGATGAGGCCGACCCACTTGTCGCTGATGCGGGCCAGGAGCTGGCTGGTGGGGCACTCCTTGAGGAAGGCGTCGTAGGCGTGGCGGGCCTCTTCGCGGCGGGTCGCGGCGGTACGGGTGGCCATCGGGTGCCCCACTTCCGGGTCGGGTACGCACCTCCAGGTACGTACTTACGAAAGGAGAGTACCTCTCCCTAGGTTAGTGCTCAGAGGAACGAGCGAACGCAACCGACCGAATCGGGGAGACAGACCATGAGCGAGAACGCGCAGACCGTGCAGACCATGCGGGCGGCCGTCGTGAGCGCCTTCGGCGGGCCGGAGCAGGTGCGGATCGTGCGGGTGCCGGTCCCGCGGCCGGCCGCCGGCCAGGTCCGGATCCGGGTCGCGGCGGCCGGGGTGAACCCGGTGGACGGCGCCGTCCGCGTCGGCGTCTTCGGGGGCGCCGGGACGCGGCTGGGGCTCGGCTGGGACGTGGCGGGCGAGATCGACGAGGTCGGCGCCGGGGTCACCGGCTGGTCGGCCGGGCAGCGGGTGGTCGCACTGCACTACGGGCCGGTCAAGCCGCTGGGCACGCACGCCGAGTACGCCGTGCTCGACGCCTCGGCGGTGGCCGTCGCCCCCGCCACCGTGGACGACGCCGCCGCGGCCGCGCTCCCGCTGAGCGGGCTGACCGCCGCCCGGGCGGTGGGGCTGCTGGGACTGGCGCCGGGATCCTCGGTGCTGGTCACCGGGGCCGCCGGCGTGGTCGGCGGGCTCGCGGTGCAGCTCGCCGTACGGGCGGGGCTGGTGGTGACGGCCCTGGCGGGGGAGTCGGACGAGGAGCTCGTACGGTCGCTGGGCGCGGCGGAGTTCCTCCCGCGCGGCTCGGCTCCGGCCGGGCCGGTGGACGGGGTCCTGGACGCGGCCGTACTGGGGGAGCCGGCGCTCGGCTTCGTCCGGGACGGCGGGGTCTACGTGGGCCTGCGCCCGCACGCCGGCCCGGCTGCGGAGCGGGGCATCCGGGTGGTGGAGCAGGAGGTCGCGGCCGACGGCGCGCACCTCGCGGAGCTGGTGGGCCTGGTCGACGCGGGCGCCCTGAACCTGCGGGTCGCGCAGACGTTCCCGCTCGCGGACGCGGTGAAGGCGCACGCCCGCCTGGCGGAGCCGGGCACCCGCGGCCGCCTGGTCCTGACGACCGGCTGACGACCGGCTGACGAGCGCCTGGCGCACGCCGGGGGTCACGCGCCGGCGGCCGGTGCGGGCTCCGGGGCCGGGACGAACGCGCCCGTCGTCAGGCCCCGTACGGTCAGCGAGGCGGCCGCCGCCCAGGCCGCCAGCAGGCAGGCGTACAGGAACACGGCGAGCCAGCGGTACACGTCGAGGCCGGTGTGCTGGGCCAGCCCCTCCGCACCCGTCACACAGGTGCCCACCGGGAAGGTCAGCGCCCACCAGGTCAGCGAGAACCGCATGCCGAGCCGCCGCGCCCGCACGAGCATCGCGCAGGCGAAGGCGAACCAGAGCAGCGCGAACCCCATCACCGGCACCCCGTAGATCACGGCCAGCATCCGGAAGCCCTCGGCGTACGGGGACTGCACCACCCCCGGGGCGGCGTCGGCGAACTTGTTCGCGGCCGTGACCGACTGCCCCAGCGGGCCGAGCACCAGGAAGAGCGTCGGGGTCAGCCCGAGCGGCAGCCGCGGGCCGGTCACCATCCGGCCGAAGACGACGGGCAGCAGCACCAGCGTGGCCAGCATGCTCAGCCCGAACATCGTGTAGCAGCCGAGCAGCAGCGCGCGCTGCCACTGGCCCGGTGGCAGGTGCGGGACCAGCAGCGGGCCGAGCGCGGCGGAGACCATCGGGGCGACGACGGGCAGCAGCCAGACGGGTGAGGCGTTGCCGGGCCGGATCCGGTGGCTCTCGACCATCAGGTACGGGATGGCGACGGCGGCGAGCAGCCCGATCGCCGTTCCGGCGACGAAGAGGACGGCGTCGGCGACCACGGCGGCGTGGAGGCCGATGACGTCCTTGCCGACAAGGATCGTGCCGCCGCCCACGGCGAGCAGGGCCATGGAGAGGCAGCCGTAGAACGGGGCGACGGCCGGGTCGAGCAGATGGTCCCGGGCCTGGTCGGGGTGGCGGCTCCAGTGCAGGGCGCGGGCGGTGAGCAGGACGGCCAGCATGACGGCGGACAGCGCCCAGAAGACCAGGCTGAAGGTGTGCAGTCCGCGGACGCGCACGGGCAGGGCGACGCCCGCGTTGGCGATGATGGCGGTCCCCATCACGCTGGCGTACCAGTTGGGGCCGAGGTGCCGGATCAGGCCGGCGGGGGGTGGTGGTGACGGTGGTGGTGACGGTGGCGGTGGCGGTGGCGCGGCCATGTGCTCACCGTGGCCCGGAGCGGTGACCTCCGCAAACAGGCGCGCGAGCGGTCCACGGCTGGCCCGCGCATCCGCGCGGTGGAAGACTCGTCCCATGGGTGCGTCGACTGCGCCGACACCGACACCGGGACCGGGACCGGGACCGGGACCGACACCGGCACCCGCCCCGGCACGGGTTCGCCTGGACGATTGCGCGTACCACGCGCTGGCGCGCGCGTTCCGGGGCGGCCTGGTGCGGCCCGGGGACGCCCCGTACGAGGAGCGCCGGCGGATCTGGAACGGCGCCATCGACCGGCATCCCGCCCTGATCGCGCCCTGTACCGGTTCGGCCGATGTCGTGGCGGCGCTGAAGTGGGCGGTGGAGACCGGTGTGCCGGTGGCGGTGCGCGCCGGCGGGCACAGCTTCCCCGGGCATTCGGTCTGCGACGGCGGCCTGGTGATCGACTTGTCGCCGATGAAGGAGATCCGGGTGGACCCGCAGGCCCTTACGGCCCGTGTCCGGGCAGGGGCGCTGCTCGGCGAGCTGGACGCGGCGACGCAGCCGTTCGGGCTGGCGGTGCCGTCGGGGATCGTCACGCACACCGGCGTCGCGGGGCTCACCCTGGGCGGCGGGATCGGCTGGCTGAGCCGCAAGTACGGGCTGAGCGTGGACCAGCTGCTGTCGGTGGACCTGGTCACGGCGGCCGGGGAGCGGCTCACGGCCAGTGCCGCGCACGAGCCGGAGCTGTTCTGGGGGATGCGCGGGGCGGGCGGGAACTTCGGCATCGTCACGGAGTTCACGTTCCGGCTGAATCCGGTCGGTCCGACCGTGCTCGCCGGGCCGGTGCTGTGGCCGGTGGAGGACTCGCCGCAGGTCATGCGGTTCTACCGGGACTGGGTCGCGCAGGTGCCGGACGAGCTGACGACGATCGTGATCCACCGCAAGGCGCCGCCGTCGCCGGCGATCCCGCCGGAGCTGCACGGCCGGCCGGTGGTGATGGTGATCGCGTGCTGGGTGGGCGGGACGGCAGCGGGGGAGGAAGTGATGCGGCCGATGCGTGAGTTCGGGCGGCCGCTGCTCGACCTGTGCCGGCCGAAGCCGTACCTGGCGCACCAGGCGATGTTCGACGCCTCGTTCCCGCACGGCTGGTGGTACTACTTCCGGGGCTGCGGCCTGGACCGGCTCGACGACGGCGCGCTGGACACGATGGCGCGGTACGCGGGGCGGATCGCCTCGCCGCAGAGCGGGTTCCCGCTGTTCCAGCTGGGCGGGGCGGTCGCCCGGGTCGGCGAGGACGACACGGCGGCCGCGGGCCGCTCCCTGGGCCACATGCTGAACATCAACGGGATCCGGGACACGCCCGAGGGCTTCGCCGAGGAGTGCGGGTGGGTCCGGGAGTTCTGGACCGCGATGGAGCCGTACCACGCCGGCGTGTACGTGAACTTCCTGATGGACGAGGGCGAGCAGCGCGTGCGCCAGGCGTACGGCGCGCGGGAGCGCAAGCTGGACCGGCTGCGGGCGCTGAAGGCGCAGTGGGATCCGGGCAACGTGTTCCGCCTCAACCAGAACATCCCGCCGGCGGGCGAACCGTAGCGGGCCGAACCGTGGCGTGCGATCACCTGCGGCCGCCTCCGGCGCGGCGGCGGGCACTCTCCGGGCGCCATGGCCACGCTGGACGGCGGGATCACCATCCACCGAGCCGGAGGCGTAGATGAACCCGATGGACCAGGCCGCACCGATGTTCACGGCCGCCGAGATCGGCGCCCTGCACGACGTGCTGCACGAGATCGTCGCCGACGGCGCCACCCCGGGCGGTGTCGTCGTCTGCGGTACGCGGCACGCGAGCGGTACGGCGCCCGGTGAGCGGACCGTGCTCTCGGCCGGGGTCGTCTCCCCGTTCACCGGCCCCGGCACCCCCGACGAGCACACCGTCTACGACCTCGCGTCCCTGACGAAGGTCACCGCCACCTGGCCGCTCACGGGCCGCGCCCTCGACGCGGGCCTGCTCGACCTGGACTCGCCCGTACGGGAGTTCCTGCCGCCGATGGAGGGTGCGATGCCGAGCGCGGAAGCCACCGTACGGCAGCTGCTCTCGCACACCGGCGGCCTGCGGGCCGCCACCCGCTTCGACCTCTACGACCTGACCGAGCGCCCGCTGCACGAGCTGATCTGCCACGAGCTGATGGAGAACCTCCCGGGCACCCACCGCTACGTCAACCGCGGCTACATCCTCCTCGGCCTGGCCCTCGCGCACGTCCACGGCCGGCCCCTCGACGAGCTCGCCACGGAGCTGTGGGCCGAACTGGGCATGGACGGCACCGCTTACGGGCCGGTCAGGCAGGAGCCGCGCGTCGCCCCCACCGAGCGGCCCGAGGGCCACGACCGGCTCTGGGGCGCCGTCCACGACGAGAACGCGGCGATCATGGGGGGCGTCGCCGGCCACGCCGGGGTCTTCGCGCCGGCGGCCGACCTCGCCACGTACGCCGAGCACCTCCTCGCCGGGCGCGAGAGCCCGCTGGGCCAGTGGTTCCGGATGAGCCTGGTCCCGCAGGCGGAGATCGAGCCCGGTCTGCAGCGCGGCCTGGGATGGATCCTCGGCGCGGGCGGCAGCGTGGCGTACCACCACGGATTCACCGGCACGAGTCTGTGCCTCGCCCCCGCCACCGGCCGGTACGTGGTCGTCCTCACCAACGCGGTCCACAACGGAGCCGCCGCGCGCACCCGGATCACACCGCTGCGCGACTGCGCCCAGAAGATCCTGGCCGCGGGCTGACCGCACCGGGCACCCCGACCGCACTGCGCACCCCCGACCGCACTGCGCACCCCCGGCCGCACTGCGCACCCCGGCCGCACCGGGCAACCCCCGCCCGCACCGGGCAACCCCCGCCCGCGGCCCTCGGGCCGGACTTCCATACTCGCCGCATGAGCAGATATGCCGAGGTCATCGTGTTGGCGCGGAGGGCGGAGGCGGTGATGGAGCCCCTGACCCGACCCGACGAGGAGCGGGAGTGGCACCAGTGCTTCACGCGGGTGGACGACCGCGTGTTCGCCGGAGCGACCGGGCGGTCCGAGGAGTGCTACGCCTGGGTGATCCAGTTCATCCGCCACAACTGGACCGGACTGCTGGCCCGTCTGGAATCGCTGCCGTGGCCCGACCCGTGGTCGGTGCAGGTCATGATCCGCGACGAGGAGGACGACTGCTTCGGGCTGTGGATGCTCTACGACGGCAAGCTGGCCGAAGTGCCGCTTCCGCGCACCCGGCGGGATCCCTTTTCCGCCAGCCTCAGCGGCGTGCTCACCCGTACGGACAGGCCCAGGGCCTGACACGGCGCGGGGCGCGGCGTCCCGCCGGCCGCCGGCAGGCCGCGGCTCAGGGCCAGACCAGGCAGTACGGCTGGTGTCCCGCCTCGTGGAGGCGGTGGCTGAAGTCCTGCCATTCGTGCAGCAACTGGTAGACGTTGAACGCGTCGCGCGGCCCGCCCCGGTCCGGGACCGTGGACCAGATGAAGGCCGCCGCGCCGACCGACTCCTCGCCGATGCCGCGCAGCGGGTCGACCACGGTCATCGGGAGCTTGACCACCGCGTAGTCGGGGTGGAGGACGACCAGCTCCAGCGGGGGCACCTTGTGCAGGGGTATGCCCTCGATGCCGGTCAGGACCATCGCGGCCACCGTCTCCGGCTTGATCTTGGTGAAGAGGCCGCCCATGCCGAGCTCGTCGCCGCCGAGCTCCTCCGGCCGCATCGTGACCGGGACCCGGGCGGCGGTCGCGCCGTCCGGCGCGCCGAAGTACTTGTACGTCACGCCCATGCCGCGGCCCTTGGGCAGGCCGTCGGGGGACTCCAGCGGTCCCGGCACCGGATCGGCCGCGTCCGCGGCCCGGCGCCGGTGCTTGCCTCGGCGGCGGGCTTCGCGGGCCTCGCGGGCGCGCTGCGGGTCGAGGCCGTCCGTACCCTCGCCCGGTCCACCACCGCGTTGCATATCTCCACCCGACTGGTCTTGCCTGCCCCGGCCCCGCGGCCCCCGCCACGCAGCCTGATCATCATGGCAGTGACCTCCCCCGGGGCGGCGCGGTGAAACGCCCGTCCGCAAGTCAGTCGCGGCCTGATGAGACCATGGCTGGTGTGAGCTACCCGTACCCGTATGAAGCCAAAGTCTCGCAGACTCTCTTTGACCGTGCGTCCCTCGTGACGCCTGGCGGCGTGAACTCTCCGGTGCGCGCGTTCCGCGCCGTGGGCGGAACGCCCAGGTTCATGGTGTCCGGTACCGGTCCGTACCTGACCGATGCCGACGGCCGCGAGTACGTCGACCTGGTCTGCTCGTGGGGACCGATGATTCTCGGCCACGCCCACCCGGCCGTGGTGGAGGCCATCCAGGCCGCCGTCGCCCGCGGCACCTCCTTCGGCACGCCCGGCGAGGGCGAGGTCGCCCTCGCCGAGGAGATCGTCGAGCGCGTCGAGCCCGTGGAGCAGGTCCGCCTGGTGTCCTCGGGCACCGAGGCGACCATGTCGGCGATCCGCCTCGCGCGCGGCTTCACGGGCCGGGCCAAGATCGTGAAGTTCGCCGGTTGCTACCACGGTCACGTAGACGCGCTGCTGGCCGCCGCCGGTTCCGGGCTCGCGACCTTCGCGCTGCCGGACACCCCCGGCGTGACGGGCGCGCAGGCCGGCGACACGATCGTGCTGCCGTACAACGACCTCGAAGCGGTTCGGGCGGCGTTCGCCGCGCACCCCGGCGAGATCGCCTGCGTGATCACCGAGGCCGCGCCCGGCAACATGGGCGTCGTGACCCCGGCCGCCGGCTTCAACCAGGGCCTGGCGGACCTGTGCCGCGAGAACGGCGCGCTGTACGTCTCCGACGAGGTCATGACGGGTTTCCGCACCTCCCGCGCCGGCTGGTACGGCGTCGACGGGGTCAAGCCCGACCTGATGACCTTCGGCAAGGTCATGGGCGGCGGCTTCCCGGCCGCGGCCTTCGGCGGCCGCGCCGACGTCATGGGCCACCTGGCCCCGGCCGGCCCGGTCTACCAGGCGGGCACGCTCTCCGGCAATCCGATCGCCACCGCCGCCGGTCTCGCGCAGCTGCGCCTGCTGGACGCGGCCGCGTACGAGAAGGTCGACGCGGTCTCCGCGCAGATCCAGGGCCTGGTCACGGACGCGCTCGCCAAGGAGGGCGTGGCGCACCGGCTGCAGACCGCGTCCAACATGTTCTCCGTCTTCTTCACCGAGGACGAGGTCAAGAACTACGACGACGCCAAGAAGCAGGAGTCCTTCCGCTTCAACGGCTTCTTCCACTCGATGCTGTCGCAGGGCGTCTACCTGCCGCCGTCGGCCTTCGAGTCGTGGTTCGTGTCCACCGCCCACGACGAGCGGGCGGTCGAGCGGATCGCCGCCGCGCTCCCCGCCGCCGCCCGCGCCGCCGCGCAGGCCACCCCGGAGGCCACCGCATGAGCGAGATCACCGTCGTCCACCTGATGCGCCACGGTGAGGTGCACAACCCGGACGGGGTCCTGTACGGGCGCCGCGCCGGCTACCACCTCTCCGAGCTGGGCCGCGAGATGGCCGAGCGCGTCGCGGACCACTTGCAGGGCCGTGACATCACGTACGTGGTCTCCTCCCCGCTGGAGCGGGCGCAGGAGACGGCGGCGCCGGTCGCCAAGGGCCACGGCCTGGTCGTGGCGAGCGACGCGCGGCTGCTGGAGGCGGAGAACGTCTTCGAGGGCAAGACCTTCGGCGTCGGCGACGGCGCGCTGCGCAAGCCCGCCAACTGGAAGCACCTGACGAACCCGTTCAGGCCGTCCTGGGGCGAGCCGTACGTGGAGCAGGTCGTCCGCATGACGAGCGCCATCGAGGCGGCGCGCGACGCGGCGCGCGGCCACGAGGCGGTGGCGGTCAGCCACCAGCTCCCGATCTGGATCGTGCGCAGCTTCGCGGAGAAGCGCCGGCTGTGGCACGACCCGCGGCGCCGGCAGTGCACGCTGGCCTCGCTGACGTCGTTCACGTACGAGGACGACCGGCTGGTTTCGGTGGGCTACAGCGAGCCGGCGCGGGACCTGGTCCCGGCGCACCTGCTCGCGGGTGCGAAGCCGGTGAAGGGCAAGTCCAAGGCGTTCGGCGCTTAAAAAGTAATACAAGTCGTACGCGAAACGCCGTGGTGGAGCTCGACTTCGCTGAAAAGTCCGTTTATGTGACTATTCATGAGCGAAACGAAGCGCGACTTCACCCGAAGGGGAGTGCTCGGGCTCGGCGCGGCGGCGGTCGCCGCCGGAGTCGTCGGCTGCGGAGCCGACGACCGCCCGGGCCGCCCCGGCCCCGGCGGTCCCGGCGAATCCCCGTCCTCGGCCGCCATCCGGCCGATCGGCGACGGCTCCACCGCCGACACCGGCCCGCAGCCCCACCAGCCGGCCAAGCCCGTACCGCTCCAGCCGGGCGAGACCCCACCGCAGTTCGTGGTGTTCAGCTGGGACGGGGCGGGGGAGATCGGCAACGGCCTCTTCCCGCGCTTCCTCAAGCTGGCCAAGGACCACGGCGCGGCCATGACCTTCTTCCTCTCCGGCCTCTACCTCCTGCCCGAGTCGAAGAAGGACCTCTACAAGCCGCCGAACAACCCCGTCGGGGCCTCCGACATCGGCTACCTCAAGGACGAGAACGTCCGCAACACCCTGGGCTGCGTGCGCCAGGCCTGGCTCGACGGCCACGAGGTGGGCACCCACTTCAACGGCCACTTCTGCGGCGGCTCCGGCTCCGTGGCCCACTGGGCCGCGGACGACTGGCAGAGCGAGATCGACCAGGCCGTGTCGTTCGTCACGGGCTGGCGGACCAACACCGGCTTCACCGACATCGAACCGCTGCCCTTCGACTACCGCAAGGAGCTGGTCGGCGGCCGCACCCCGTGCCTGCTGGGCCAGGACAACCTGCTGCCCGTCGCGCAGAAGCTGGGCTGGCGCTACGACGCCTCCTCGCCCGGCGGCGTCCAGGTGTGGCCGTCGAAGAAGTCGGGCGTCTGGGACCTGCCGCTGCAGTCGATGCCCTTTCCCGGGCACTCCTTCGAAGTGCTGTCGATGGACTACAACATCCTCGCCAACCAGTCGAAGAACACCACCCGGGGCGTGCCCTCCAACTACCCGGCCTGGCGCACCCAGGCCACCGCCTCCTACCTCGGCGGCTTCCGGCGGGCGTACGAGACGAACCGGGCGCCGATGTTCATCGGCAACCACTTCGAGGAGTGGAACGGGGGCATCTACATGGATGCCGTCGAGGAGGCCCTCAAGGGCATGTCGGACAAAAAGGACGTACGACTTGTCTCCTTCCGGCAGTTCACCGACTGGATCGACGCACAGGACCCCAAGCTGCTCGCAAAGCTCCAGGAGCTGGCCCCGGGTCAGTCGCCGGCCGGAGGCTGGAACGCGTACCTCTCCGCCGCCTGACCAGCGGTTCGGCACGGCCTCGGGGGGCGGGAAAGATCCGCAAATCGCTCATGCGAAACTTTTCACATGAGAATTGGCCGTGCTCTCCTGCTCACCGCGGTGACCCTCGCGAGCGCTCTGACCCTGTCGGCGTGCGACGACGGCGGCGGCAAGCCGAACGGTTCCTCCGGCGGCAACTACGTGACCGGCGCCGGTGGCGTCTCCACCGTCGCCGAGGGCGCGCGCACCGCGGCCCCCAAGCTGGACGGCGAGACCGTCGACGGCAAGACGCTCGACACCACCGCCCTCAAGGGCAAGGTCGTCGTCCTCAACGTGTGGGGCTCCTGGTGCCCGCCGTGCCGCGCCGAGGCCCCGAACTTCGCGAAGGTGTCCAAGGAGCTCGCCGACGCCGGCAAGGACGTGCAGTTCGTCGGCATCAACACCCGCGACACGAGCAAGCAGAACGCCACCTCGTTCGAGGAGAACTTCGGGATCACGTACCCGAGCCTCTACGACCCGGACGGGAAGCTGCTGCTCCGCTTCCCCGCCGGCACGCTCAACCCGCAGGCCATTCCCTCCACGATCGTCCTCGACAAGCAGGGCAGGATCGCCGCCCGCACGCTCGTCGCGATCAACGAGCAGCAGCTGCGCTCCATGATCGACCCCGTGCTCGCGGAGCAGTGACCGAGTGGTCCCCGAGCTCCTCACCCTGGCCGCCGAGCCGACCGGCGTGAACACGACGGTCCTCGACGGGGCCCTGATGCTGGCACTGCCCATCTCGGTCCTCGCCGGACTCGTCTCGTTCTTCTCGCCCTGTGTGCTCCCGCTGGTCCCCGGCTACCTCTCCTACGTCACCGGCATCAGCGGGGCCGACCTCGCCGAGGCCCGGCGCGGCCGGATGCTGGCCGGCGCCGGCCTGTTCATCGCCGGGTTCACCGCGGTGTTCGTCTCCACCGGCGCGCTCTTCGGGTACTTCGGCGGCACGCTCCAGGAGAACCGGGAGACCATCTCCCGGGTGCTCGGCGCACTGGTGATCGTCCTCGGCCTCTTCTTCATGGGCCTGATCCCGGGGCTGACGATGCGCGAGTTCCGCTTCCACCGGAAGCCGACCGCGGGCCTGATCGGCGCCCCGCTGCTCGGCGTGCTCTTCGGCGTCGGCTGGACCCCCTGCATGGGCCCGACCCTCGCCGCGGTCAACACGCTCTCCCTCGACCAGGCCAGCGCCGGCCGCGGCGCGCTGCTGACCGTCGCCTACTGTCTGGGCCTGGGCCTGCCGTTCATCCTCGCCGCGATCGCGTTCCGCAAGGCGCTCGGCGCGTTCGGCTGGGTGAAGCGGCACTATGCCTGGGTGATGCGGATCGGCGGCGGCATGCTGGTGCTGACCGGCCTCCTGCTCGTCACAGGATGGTGGGCGAGCATCGTCAACGACATGCAGAGCTGGACCCAAGGCTTCACGGTGGGGATCTGAGGACTACACGGACATGAGTACGACAGACAAGGCGTCCACCGAGGCGTCGAACCCGTCCGAGGCACCGAACGCGTCCGAGGACGCCACCGACGCCGCGGCCGGCGCGCAGCTCTCCACCGCCCCCGCGGAGGACTCCGGCGGTCCCGTCGGCATCGGCTTGATCGGCTGGATCCGCTGGTTCTGGCGGCAGCTCACCTCCATGCGGGTGGCGCTGATCCTCCTCTTCCTTCTCTCCCTGGGCTCCATCCCCGGCTCGCTCGTCCCGCAGAACCAGGTCGACGCGATGAAGGTGGCCAAGTGGAAGGGCGACCACTCCTTCTGGGTCCCGCTCGCCGAGAAGCTCCAGCTCTTCGACGTCTACAGCTCGGTGTGGTTCTCCGCGATCTACCTGCTGCTGTTCATCTCGCTGATCGGCTGCATCGTCCCGCGCACCTGGCAGTTCGTCGGCCAGCTCACCGGCCGCCCGCCCGGCGCCCCCCGGCGCCTGGACCGGCTGCCGGCGTACGCGACGTGGCGTACGCAGAAGTCCCCCGACGAGGTCCTCGCGCAGGCGAAGACCATCCTCGGCGGCAGGCGGTTCCGTACCGAGGCGGGCACGTCCGCCGTCGCCGCCGAGAAGGGCTACCTGCGCGAGGCGGGCAACCTGCTCTTCCACGTCGCCCTGATCGTGATGCTGATCGCGTTCGCCTGGGGCCAGCTGTTCAAGTCCGAGGGCGGCAAGCTCGTCCTGCGCGGCAAGGGCTTCGCGAACACGCTCACCCAGTACGACGACTTCAAGTACGGCAGCTGGTTCGACCCCGACGACCTGTCGCCCTTCTCCTTCACGCTCGACAAGTTCGACGCCACGTACGAGGAGAGCGGCCCGCAGAAGGGCACCGCGCGCGACTTCAAGGCGTACGTGACCTTCAGCGACGGCTCGGACGGCGCCCCGCAGAAGCGCGAGATCCAGGTCAACAAGCCGATGGAGGTCGACGGCTCCAAGGTCTACCTGCTCGGCCACGGATACGCGCCGGTCATCTCGGTGACCGATCCGACCGGCAAGGTGATCTACAAGGACGCCGTGCCGATGCTGCCCTTCGACTCGAACCTCAGCTCCTCCGGCGCCGTCAAGGTGCCGGACGGCTACCGCGACAAGGACGGCAAGAAGGAGCAGCTCGGCTTCAACGCCATGTTCGTGCCGACCTTCGCCGGCGAGGGCAAGGGCACGATGCTCTCCCAGTTCCCGGACCTGAAGTTCCCGGTCGTCGCACTCAGCGCCTACCACGGCAGCCTCGGCGTGGACTCGGGCCTTCCGCAGAACGTGTACCAGCTGAACACCTCCAAGATGCAGGAGTTCAAGGACCCCGACGGGCAGCTGTTCAAGAAGCGGCTGCTGCCCGGCGAGACCATGGAGCTCCCGAACGGCGCGGGCACCGTGAAGTTCGAGGGCATCGAGCGCTGGGCCACCTTCTCGATCACCCGCCAGCCCGGCAGCGGCCTCGCCCTCGGGGGCGCGATCGCCGCGATCGGCGGCCTGGCCGCCTCGCTGTTCATCCAGCGCCGCCGGGTCTGGGTGCGCGCGGTGGCCGGCAAGGACGGCGTGACCGTCGTCGAGATGGCCGGCCTCGGCCGCAGCGAGTCGGCCAAGCTCCCGCAGGAGCTGGGGCAGCTCGCCGCCGCCCTCCACCAGCAGGCGCCCACGGCGCCCGACCAACCTGTCAAGGAACCTGTCGAAGGGGAGCGCGGATGACGCCGCTCGCAGCCGAAGTCAACGAGAATTTGGCGCAGATCAGCAATTACCTGATCTATTCGTCGATGGCGGTCTACATGCTCGCCTTCTTCGCGCACATCGCCGAGTGGACCTTCGGCAGCCGCAGCAAGGTGGGCCGTACGGCCGCGGCGCTGACCGGCGCCAAGGCCGCCGCGGCCGCCGCCCCCGCCGTCCAGGTGCGCCAGAAGGGGGCGCGTGGCTCCGGTGAAACCGGGGGCACCGCGGTCCTCGACAAGCCGAAGGTCGTCACCCGCTCCGCCGCCGGCACCCGCGACGTCCCGGACGGCCCCGGTGCGGCCGGCGGCACCGAGAACGGCGACCTGTACGGCCGGATCGCGGTCTCGCTGACCACCCTGGCCTTCGTCATCGAGGCGGGCGGCGTCGTGACCCGCGCGATGTCCGTGCAGCGGGCCCCCTGGGGCAACATGTACGAGTTCTCGGTGACCTTCTCCACCGTCGCCGTCGGTGCCTACCTGGCGCTCCTGGTACTGAAGAAGAACGTCCGCTGGCTCGGCCTGATCCTGGTCACCACCGTCCTGCTGGACCTCGGCATCGCCACCACCTGGCTCTACACCGCCAGTGACCAGCTGGTCCCGGCCCTGCACTCGTACTGGCTGTGGATCCACGTCTCCACCGCGATCTTCTGCGGCGCGGTCTTCTACATCGGTGCGGCCGGCGCGGTGCTCTACCTCTTCCGCGATTCCTACGAGAGCCACCTGGAGCAGGGCCGCACGCCGGGCCGCTTCCGCTCCTCGGTGCTGGAGCGGCTGCCCTCGGCGGCCTCGCTCGACAAGTTCTCGTACCGGATCAACGCGGCCGTGTTCCCGCTGTGGACCTTCACCATCGTCGCGGGCGCGATCTGGGCGGGCGACGCCTGGGGCCGCTACTGGGGCTGGGACCCCAAGGAGGTCTGGTCCTTCGTGACCTGGGTGGCGTACGCCTGCTACCTGCACGCCCGCGCCACCGCCGGCTGGAAGGGCCGCAAGGCCGCGTACCTCGCGCTCTTCGCCTTCGCCTGCTGGATCTGGAACTACTACGGCGTGAACATCCTGCTCAGCGGCAAGCACTCGTACGCGGGCGTCTGACCCGCGGGAAGGCGCACCCGCGGGCGCGGCGCCCGCGGGAGTGGGACGCTGGTGGCATGAGGCTGACACCGGTGAGCCATGCCACCAGTGAGAGCCGCGGCGAGGGCCGCTGGCTGCTGCGCTTCGAAGTCCACGTGCCGAGCGCGTACGAGGCCGTGTGGCCCGCCCTGACCACGGCGGACGGGCTGCGCGGCTGGCTGGCCGCGGCGGACGTACTGGAGCGCAGGCTGGGCGGGGCGCTCACCCTGCACTGGCTGAACGGCGGGTCGACGGTCTCCGGCCACGTCACGGCGTGGGACGTCGAGCGGGTCGTCGAGTACACGGTGGGCGAGCACGGCCGGATGCGCTTCCACCTGGAGGCGGTGGGCACGGACTCGACCGTGATCCGCTTCCTCGACGAGCGGGCCGGGACGGACGAGGAGCGCCTCGACTGCCTGGCCGCCTGGCACCACCACTTCGAGCTGCTGGAATCCGCCCTGCAGGGCCATCCGACGGACTGGTCCCGGTGGACCGACGCCCGCTGGGCGGAGCTGCGCGCTTCCTACGGGTCCTTCTCCAGGACGTAGGCGCTGCGGGCGTCCGGATCGCCGTAGAAGAAGTACAGCTCCAGCGTCTGCCGGTGGTCGCGGCGCAGCTCGAAGGTCCACTTGTAGAGGTCGGGCAGGCGCAGGCGCACGTGCTGGCCGTAGTTCCAGCCCGCGCGTTCGCGGCTGATGAGCTTCCAGGTGCCGCTGCCGGAGAGGCGCCAGCCGTGGTCGTAGTCGCGCTCCTGCCCGTTGAGGAGGGTGACGGTGGCGGTTCCGTCGGCCCGGAAGACGACCTCGGTGCCGTCGACGCAGCGCCAGGTGCCGACGATCTCGTCGGTGCGGGCGTCGTAGACGGCGGGGGTGGCGCGGGCGGCGTGCGGATCGCCGCCGGCCATGGCGAGCAGGGCGGCGACGGCGACCCCGTACGCGAGGAGATTGCGCAGGATCGTGTCGACGACCCGCGGTCCCCCGCTGTTCCTCGGCATCCGCTCATTCTTGCAGCCGCCTTGAACGTGTTCAATGCCCGACGGGCCGCCCCCGGGGTGCGGCTCGCGCCGTACGTAGCCCCGCTTCTCCAGGTCGTCCACGAGCTGCCCGGCGGCCTGCTCGGTCACCCCGAGCCGCTCGCCGAGCTCGGTTCCGGTGGCCCCGCCCCCCTTGAGCACCTGGAAGGCCATGCCGTGCGCGGGGCGCAGGTCGCGGCGGGTCAGACCCTGGTCCTCCCGCCGCACGCGGCGCGCCGCGTCCACGCCGCGGAGGCGGTCGAGGCCCACGTCGCGATGCGCTCGGACGCCCTGGTCACGGTCCCGGGAGAAGCGGAACCCCGGGTCCTGCCCTGGGCCCGGTGACGGGGAACGTCAGTCCTTGTCCTTGTCCTTGTCGCGGTCCTCGTTCAGGGAGCGCAGGAACTCCGGGTTGTCGTCGGGGGCGACCCACTGGGTGCGGCGCGAACGGCCCCCGCCGACCACGGAGCGCTGCCGGCCCGCGAACAGCCAGACCACCGGTCCGACGATCGAGAACAGCAGGATGATGATCACCCACACCACCTTGGGGAGGTGCTTGACCTCTTCCTCCGGCGTGTTCAGACAGTCGATGAAGGCGTAGATGGTCAGCGCGATGATCAGCAGGAACGGCAGATAGCGCAGCACGGTGTGGGACCGACTCCCCAGCAGTGACGGGGGACCCGCCTCGGGCCCCGGTGACACTCCCAGGCTAGCCGGTGACGGATACTGGCCCCTATGGCTTACGACGATCTCCGCTCGCTGCTCCGGGCTCTGGAGCGAGAGGGCGACCTCAAGCGCATCAAGGCCGAAGTCGACCCGTACCTGGAGGTCGGGGAGATCGTCGACAGGGTGAACAAGGCGGGAGGTCCCGCCCTCCTCTTCGAGAACGTCAAGGGCTCGGCGATGCCGCTGGCCATGAACGTCTTCGGGACCGACCGCCGCCTCCTGAAGGCCCTCGGCCTCAAGTCGTACGGCGAGATCAGCGAGAAGATCGGCGGCCTGCTCAAGCCGGAACTCCCGCAGGGGTTCATCGGTGTGCGCGAGGCCTTCGGCAAGCTGGGCTCGATGGTGCACGTGCCGCCGAAGAAGGTGAAGGGCGAGTCCGCCCCCGTCCAGGAGGTCGTCCTCACCGGCGACGACGTGGACCTGGACCTGCTCCCGGCCCTCTTCACCTGGCCCAAGGACGGCGGGTCCTTCTTCAACCTGGGCCTGACCCACACCAAGCACCCGGAGACCGGGGTCCGCAACCTCGGCCTCTACCGCCTCCAGCGCCACGACAAGCGCACCATCGGCATGCACTGGCAGATCCACAAGGACAGCCGCAACCACTACGCGGTCGCCGCCAAGCGCGGCGAGCGGCTCCCGGTCGCGATCGCCTTCGGCTGCCCGCCGGCCGTGACGTACGCGTCCACCGCGCCGCTGCCCGGCGACATCGACGAGTACCTCTTCGCCGGGTTCGTCGCGGGCAAGCGCATCGAGATGGTCGACTGCAAGACCGTCCCGCTCCAGGTCCCGGCCAACGCCGAGGTCGTCATCGAGGGCTGGCTGGAGCCGGGCGAGATGCTCCCGGAGGGCCCCTTCGGCGACCACACCGGCTTCTACACCCCGCAGGAGCCGTTCCCGGCCCTGAAGATCGACTGCGTGACGATGCGCAAGCGCCCGCTCCTCCAGTCGATCGTCGTCGGCCGCCCGCCCACCGAGGACGGCCCGCTCGGCCGCGCCACGGAGCGCTTCTTCCTCCCCCTGCTCAAGATCATCGTGCCGGACATCGTGGACTACCACCTGCCCGAGTCGGGCGGCTTCCACAACTGCGCGATCGTCTCGATCGACAAGAAGTACCCCAAGCACGCCCAGAAGGTCATGCACGCCATCTGGGGCGCCCACATGATGTCGCTGACCAAGCTCATCATCGTCGTGGACTCCGACTGCGACGTCCACGACCTGCACGAGGTCTCCTGGCGGGCCCTCGGCAACACGGACTACTCCCGCGACCTCACGGTGGTCGAAGGCCCGGTCGACCACCTCGACCACGCCTCGTACCAGCAGTTCTGGGGCGGCAAGGCGGGCATCGACGCAACGAAGAAGCTCCCCGAGGAGGGTTACACCCGCGACGGCGGCTGGCCCGACATGGTGGAGTCCGACCCCGCGACGGCGGCTCTGGTGGACCGCCGCTGGAAGGAGTACGGCCTGTGAGCCCGATCGTTGTGGGGGGTCCCGAGCTCTTCCTCGGTGCCGGCGAGGTCTACGTGGCCCTGCTCCGCCCGGAGATCGACCCGGCGGACCCGGGCGTCCGGCTGGCCGCCGAGCAGGCGGGCGTCACACCCGAGGAGTTCGCCGGACCCGGCGACGTCTGGGCGCTGATGTACGAGGACGGCGGCGGCCACGGTGAGTTCGAGCTCCCGGGCGCGCGGGACACCGAGGCGGACGGTTTCGCGGAGCAGCTCCAGGCCGCGCTGGCCTCGGGCGAGCCGTTCACGGTCGAGGCCGGGGACTTCCTGCACCTCGACGCCCGCCCGGCGGCCGATGCCTGGCGGCTGACCGCCCGGATCACCCCGCCCGAGGACGAGGAGGACGGGGCCGCCGGCCCCCGGACCCTGGACCTCGGCGCGCTCCCGGCGGCGCGGCTGCTCGCCGACCTCGAAGACTTCCGGAGCGCACTCGCATGATGACGACCGCCGACGGGGTGATCGGGTCCGGCCCGGCGCCGCAGCCGACCGGCAAGGTGAAGGCTTTCCTGCGGCTCGTGATGATCGAGCACTCGGTCTTCGCGCTGCCCTTCGCCTACATCGCGGCGCTGACGGCCATGTTCCGGCTCGACCGCACCATGCACTGGGCCGAGCTGCTGCTCGTCACCGTCTGCATGGTGGGGCTGCGGACCTTCGCGATGGCCGCGAACCGGATCATCGACCGGGAGATCGACGCCCGGAACCCGCGCACCGCCGGGCGCGAGCTCGTCACGGGCGCCGTGTCCGTACGGTCGGCCTGGACCGGGGCCGGGATCGCGCTGGCCGTGTTCCTCGGGTCGGCGGCGTTGCTCAACCCGCTGTGCCTGGCGCTGGCGCCGGTTGCGGTGATCCCGATGGTGGTGTACCCGTACGGCAAGCGGTTCACGAACTTCCCGCACGCGATCCTGGGCCTCGCCCAGGCCATGGGGCCGGTGGGCGCCTGGCTCGCGGTGACGGGGGAGTGGTCCTGGGACGCGGTGATCCTGGGCCTGGCGGTCGGCGTCTGGATCGGCGGCTTCGACCTGATCTTCGCCTGCCAGGACGTGGCGGCGGACCGCGCGGACGGCGTGAAGTCGGTCCCGGCCCGCTTCGGTGTCCCGGCGGCCCTGTGGGGGGCGCGCGGCGCGCACGTCGTGACCACGGCCCTGCTGGCCTGGTACGCGCTCGCGACGGACGCCGGCCCGTTCTTCTGGTGCGGCCTGCTGATCGTCGTCGCCGCGTTCCTGTACGAGCACACGATCGTGAAGCCGCACGACCTGTCGCGCCTGAACCGGGCCTTCTTCACGGTGAACGGCTTCATCGGCATGGCCCTGTTCGTCTGCGCCCTGGCGGACCTGGTGGCCCGGGGCCTGTCCCTCTAGGCGTGGCCGGCCGGGCCGGCCGGGCGGCGGTGGAGCACCGCCGTGGCCACGCCGGCCACCAGGCCGATGAGGTGGGCGTACCAGCCGACTCCGGAGTCCGTCGGCAGGACGCCGAGGAGGAAGGTGGCGCCCCAGACCGCGGCGACCGCCAGACCCACCACCGCGTTGAGCGGCTTGCGCTCGACGAAGCCGCGGACCACCACGTAGCCGAACAGGCCGAAGACCAGCCCCGAAGCGCCCGCGCCGAGGGTGTTCGGCGGCGCGACGAGCCAGCAGCCGACGCCGACCGCGAGGGTGATCAGGGCGCTGACGGCGAGGAAGCGCCGTATGCCGCCCAGTGCGGCGATGAACCCGAGGACCAGCAGCGGGACGCTGTTCGACGCCACGTGGGCGAAGCCGAAGTGCAGGAACGGGTGGGCGACGATGCCGGTCAGCCGGTCGGGGTCCCGTGGCGAGATGCCGTACGCGTCGAGGGCGTGCCCGGTGGCCAGGTCGACCAGCTCGATCAGCCACAGCAGGGCCACCCA
Organism: Streptomyces sp. NPDC051582; assembly: GCF_040681715.1. Lineage (NCBI taxonomy): Bacteria > Bacillati > Actinomycetota > Actinomycetes > Kitasatosporales > Streptomycetaceae > Streptomyces > Streptomyces sp. NPDC051582. Next base: position 83,875 of record NZ_JBFAZJ010000015.1, on the reverse strand, counting down.
GCCCACCATCAGTTTCGCGGCCGCCTTGGCGCGGTCCGTCCGGCTCCACTCCTGGAGTTGCGCATCGGCCATGTCCTGATCCCCCCGCTGTCGGTGCTCGGGTCACCTTACTCAGCGTCGTCCGCCGGTGGCCGGATAGTCTCGGAGCTATGACTGACGGCAAGCGCACCCCGTGGGTGGTCGGGGTTTCCGGGGCGTCCGGGACGCCGTACGCGGCGGCGGTGATCCGGGGACTGCTGGCGGCGGGGGAGCACGTGGACCTCGTGGTCAGCCGCGCCTCGCGGCTGACCCTGCTCGACGAGACGGGCATCGCGTTCCGCGACGCCCACTGGCGGGACGATCTCGCCGCCTGGCTGGAACGCGGAGCGGACGGCAAGCCCGCGACGTTCGCGCGGCCGGAACTGGACGACGTCCGCTACTGGGGCGCCGGGGACCTGGCCGCCGGGCCGAGCTCGGGCTCGTATCCCGTGAAGGGGATGCTGATCGTGCCGGCGTCCACGGCCTGTGTGGCGGGAGTGGCGCTCGGGCTTTCGAAGGACCTGCTCCAGCGCGTCGCGAGCGTGACGCTCAAGGAGCGGCGCCGACTGGTGGTCGCGGTGCGGGAGACCCCGCTGAACGGGCAGACGCTCAAGCATCTGGTGGCGCTGGACGAGGCGGGCGCAGTGGTGCTGCCCGCCTCTCCGGCGTTCTACGCGGGTGCGACGCACATCCAGGACCTGGTGGATTTCGTCGCGGGGCGGGTGCTCGATGCGGCAGGGGTGCCGCACCGGCTGTACCGCAGGTGGGAGGGGGAGCTCGGTGGAGCTTCCCGCTCCCGGGAGGCAAGCGGTGACTAGCGCTTCTTGTCAGTGCGCAGCTTGCGGGTCCGGTCGACGCGGTGGGCCGCGGCGGGCTGGTCGGTGCGGGATCGGTTGGCCAGCTCCTGGAGCTGTCGCATGTGCGCGTAGGCCATCTCGATCGTGTACACGGTGAACCACTCCTGATGTCGTCAGATCAGCGAGATCATCGCCGATCTGTTGAAAGATTCACAGGGTGTTGACCCTGTGCGCCTTTGATTCTATACGTAAACTTGCGGGATCGCCGAATAATGGAAGGCTCCAGGTATATGGACGCGGTGGATAGGCAGCTCATCCAGGCACTTCGTGAGAACGGACGTGCCTCGTACGCGGAGCTCGGCCGGCTCGTAGGCCTCTCCGGCCCCAGCGTCACCGACCGGATCAACCGGCTCGAATCGGCCGGCGTGATCACCGGCTACCGGGCGACCGTCAACGCGGCCTCGCTCGGCCTCGGCGTCACGGCGCTCATCGGCATCTCCCTCTCCGACGCCGCGGACCACGAGGACGTGGCCCGCCGCCTGCGCGACCTGGCGGAGATCGAGGACTGCTGGTTCATCGCCGGCGACGACTCGTACATGCTCAAGGTCCGCGCGGGCGACGTGGACGGGCTGGAGCGGATCATCCGCAAGCTCTCCGGCACCAAGGGCGTTTCCCGCACCCGTACCACCATCGTGCTCTCCACGAAGTGGGAGAACCGGGTCGGGGACCTGCCCGAAGAGGGCTAAGAGTACGGTTGCGGGGTCGGGCAAGGCAGGCGGCAGGACAGACAGATGGACAATCGAGGAGGCGACCGGCCGATGGACGCTGGGCTCAAGCGTGAGCTGGAGGAGAAGGTCCGTTCCGGCGAGCGGCTGACCCGTGAGGACGGCATCGCCCTCTACGAGTCCGACGACCTGGCCTGGCTGGGCGGCCTCGCCCACGAGGTGCGTACGCGCAAGAACGGCGACGTCGTCCACTTCAACGTCAATCGCCACCTCAACATGACGAACGTGTGCACCGCCTCGTGCGCCTACTGCTCGTTCCAGCGCAAGCCGGGCGAGAAGGACGCGTACACGATGCGCATCGAGGAAGCCGTGCGCCTGGCCAAGGCCATGGAGAACGACAACCTCACCGAGCTGCACATCGTCAACGGCCTGCACCCGAGCCTGCCGTGGCGGTACTACCCGCGCTCGCTCTCCGCGCTGAAGGAGGCGCTGCCGAACGTCTCGCTGAAGGCGTTCACGGCGACCGAGATCCACCACTTCGAGACGATCTCCGGAATGTCGGCCTCCGACATCCTGGACGAGCTGATCGAGGCCGGCCTGGAGTCGCTCACCGGCGGCGGCGCGGAGATCTTCGACTGGGAGGTCCGCCAGCACATCGTCGACCACAAGACCCACTGGGAAGACTGGTCGCGCATCCACCGCCTGGCGCACTCCAAGGGCCTCAAGACCCCGTCGACCATGCTCTACGGACACATCGAGGAGCCGCGTCACCGCGTGGACCACGTACTGCGGCTGCGCGAGCTCCAGGACGAGACCGGCGGCTTCCAGGTCTTCATCCCGCTGCGCTACCAGCACGACTTCGTGGACATGCAGGACGGCAAGGTCCGCAACAAGCTCCAGGCGCGCACGACGATGGCGACGGGCGCGGAGGCCCTCAAGACCTTCGCCGTCTCCCGCCTGCTCTTCGACAACGTGCCGCACGTCAAGGTCTTCTGGGTCATGCACGGCGTGCAGACCGCCCAGCTGGCCCTCCAGCACGGTGCGGACGACATGGACGGCTCGGTCGTCGAGTACAAGATCACGCACGACGCGGACAACTACGGCACGCCGAACAAGCTCGGCCGTGACGATCTGCTGGAGCTGATCCGCGAGGCCGGCTTCCGCCCGGTCGAGCGCAACACGCGCTACGAGATCATCCGCGAGTACCCCGGCCCGGACGCGGACCTGCGCGAGACCCCGCAGGCGATGCGCGTCTGACGCCGCAGACTTCCCGAAGGCCCCGGTCCCACGAGGACCGGGGCCTTTCGGATTTCTGTTGCCGGTGTCGACGGTAATAGATAATCTCGCTACATGACCCTTACTTTCTCCTTCGAGCCGGTAGCCGACCCCGCCTTGGCCGAAGGCATCGCCGCCCTGTGGGTCGATGCCTCCAACGCCGGCGGTGCGGTCGGCTTCGCGTCCGAGGTCACCCTGGACGACGTCCGCCCCGAGGTCGCCAAGCACTTCGCCGCGGTGGCCGAGGGGCGCAACAGCCTGCTCGTCGGGCGCGATGCCTCGGGGCGGGTCAGCGCCTTCGCGGTCATCGCCCGCAACGCGCACGACCTCCAGGCGCACTGGGTGTGGGTCTACGCCGTCATGGTCCACCCCGAGCTGCAGGGCCGGGGCGCGGGCCGCGCGCTGATGGCCGCCCTGGAGGAGGCCGTCCGTTCGCTCGACGGCATCGAGGCGGTGCGGCTCGGCTGCCGCGGCGGCCTGGGTCTGGAGCACTTCTACGAGGCCTGCGGCTACAAGGAGGTCGGCCGCGTCCCGGGCGCCATCCGGGTGGCCCCGGGCGACGACCGCGACGACATCACCATGCTGCTGCCGCTGCACTGACGGTCGGCGGCCGACCTGACGGCCGACGTGGCGGCTGACCTGGCAGCCGACCCGGAGGCCGACCCGGAGGTGACCCCGGCGGGTTTGTCCGCACCTGCGCCGTGCTTCACTGGACGGGCACGCAGTCGACAGGTGCGCGTACGAGTACCGACGAGAGAGAAGGGGTCACCGTGTCCCTCAAGCCGAGCGCGACGATCCGCTACACCGCGATGCGGCTGGGCATCTTCGTCGGATGCCTCGTCCTGGTCGCCGTCCTGGTCAACGTGGGCTGGGTGCCCGCCGGTCTCGGCGACGCCAACCCCGTCTGGGTCGTGCTCCTCGCCCTCGTGGTCTCCGCGCCGCTCTCCTTCGTGCTGCTGCGCAAGCAGCGCGACGAGATGTCCGCGCAGATCTCCGGACGCGTCGCGGGCGCGAAGGAGAAGCTCGCCGCGAACCGCTCGCAGGAGGACGCGGCCGACGATGCCGCCCGCGCGTAAGTTCCCGCGCGCCCGTTAGCTGCGTCACACCCCGAACCACCCCGAACCGCCCCAGCGCCTGGATTGCCCTGCGCGCCGGGGCGGTTCGGCGTTTCGCGGTGCGCCTCTGACTCAAAGTGCACCTTTGAGATCCTCAAAGGGAAAGTGTTAGCGTGTTAAACATGTTGACCACAGTTGCGCACAAGATGACCGCGAGCGTCCCGCTCGTGGCGCGCCTGCACGTCGACCTCTGCCGCCGCGTGTCCGCGGCCTGTTGTGGCCGTCGCTGAGCCCACGCCGTTCTTCCTCTTTCCCCCTTCTTTGCGCATCACCACCGGAGTGTGTCCGTGTCCGCGACCCCTCAGGCCCCTGCCAAGGCCTCCTTCAAGTTCCCGTTCTGGGCCCAGATCGTCACCGGTCTCGTGCTCGGCGTCCTGTTCGGCTGGCTCGCCCGCAGCCAGGACGTCAGCTGGCTCGCCAAGACCCTTGAGCAGGTCGGCGACATCTTCGTCCAGCTGCTGAAGCTGGCCGTGGCCCCGCTCGTCTTCTTCGCGATCCTGGTGTCGATCACCAACCTGCGGAAGGTGAACAACGCCGCCCGCCTCGCCTCGCGCACGCTGCTCTGGTTCATGATCACCTCGCTGATCGCCGTCGGCATCGGCCTCGCGATCGGCCTGCTGACCAACCCCGGCGCCGGCACCGGCCTCACCCCGCAGGACGGCAAGCTGCCCAAGCGCACCGGCTCCTGGCTCGACTTCCTGACCGGCATCGTGCCGACCGACGTCATCACGCCGTTCACCGAGCTGAACGTGCTCCAGATCGTCTTCATGGCCGCCGTCGCCGGCATCGCCGCCCTCCAGCTCGGCGACAAGGCCCAGCCGATCCTCACCGTCGCCGAGTCCGTCCTGGAGCTCCTCCAGAAGGCGCTGTGGTGGGTCATCCGCCTCGCCCCCATCGGCACCGTCGGTCTGATCGGCACCGCGATCGCCTCGTACGGCTGGGAGCTCATCGGCAAGTACGCGACCTTCACCGCGGACGTGTACGTCGGCTCCGCGCTCGTGATGTTCGGCGTCTACCCGCTGCTGCTGGCCACGGTCGCCAAGGTCAATCCCGTCCAGTTCTTCAAGGGCGCCTGGCCCGCGATCCAGCTGGCCTTCGTCTCCCGCTCCTCGGTCGGCACGATGCCGGTCACCCAGAAGGTCACCGAGCGCCTCGGCGTTCCGAAGGAGTACGCCTCCTTCGCCGTCCCGTTCGGTGCGACGACGAAGATGGACGGCTGCGCCGCGATCTACCCGGCGCTCGCCGCGATCTTCATCGCGCAGATCTTCGACGTGCAGCTGACGATCACCGACTACCTGCTGATCGCCTTCGTCTCGGTCGTCGGTTCGGCCGCCACGGCCGGCCTGACGGGCGCCACGGTCATGCTGACCCTGACCCTCTCCACCCTGGGCCTGCCCCTGGAGGGCGTCGGCCTGCTGATGGCGATCGACCCGATCCTGGACATGATGCGCACCGCCACCAACGTCGCCGGCCAGGCCCTGGTCCCGGTCGTGGTCGCGGCCCGCGAGGGGATCCTGGACAAGAAGGCCTACGCGACGGCCTCGTCCTCCCCGCTCGACGAGCGCACCCCGGTAGCGGTGGCGGCCTGACCGTCCCACCCACCCGCGGCCCCCGCCCCCGTCCGGGCGGGGGCCGCGGCGCGTTCAGCGGCCGGCGCTCACCCGAAGCCCCTCAGGTACACGCGGCTGCTCTGGTCGTCGACCCGCGCCACCGCCACCGAGACGGCCATGAGCTTGCTCTTGCACGGCCCGCACACGGTGCCTTCCCGGACGGCCCCCAGCAGATCCGGGTCCGGCACTCCGAGGTGGGAGAACGGGGTCGTCGGGTTCAGCGTGTCCTTGTGCGGCTGCTCTCTGAGCCGGAGGGGGTCCCTCGGCTCCAGCTGCGCGAGGAAGCCCTCCACCGCGTCGTTCGGCAGGACGAACGCCAGAATCAGCCCGTCGTCCTGGAACCCCTCCTGGTGGGCGGCTCTGGCATCGGTCGCCGTCGCGGGCACCTGGACCTGAAGCTCCGCGGCGACGGACTCCACCGTGGCCCCCTCCTTCCAGTGCGGAGCCTCGCGTACGTCATGGGATCCGGTGTCCGAGACCGTCGTGGAACACCCGGCCGCCATCGCGACGACCACGGCCATGCCGACCAGGACCGCTGAAGCCCGTGCCCTCATCACCGCGCGTCTCCGTTTCGGCCCGGGTCCGTTCGCGTGCCGTCGCGTCCCGGCTCCTGCGGGTCCGGCCAGCTCCCACCGCCGGAATCGAGGTCGTGGTGCTGCACCGAGCCGCTGCCCCTCATGTCGAAGTCCTGTGCGAGTCCCGTCCGGTGCAGCCGCGCCATGTCGGCGTCCGTCACCGTGGTCGGACCGATCGGGGTGGCTTTGCCCGGGTCCCAGTTGTACCGGTCCCACACGTTGACCTGGTAGTCGATGCTCACCTGTGGCTTGCCGTCCGGGCCGGGCACGGCCGTGACCACTCCCGTCGAGTTCGACATGCCGCTTCCCACCGCCAGGTACCAGTTGCGGTCCTCGTGCGTGTAGGGCTGCCCCGAAGTCTCGATCGGGATGGCAACCGGTTTGCCGCCCGACTTCTCGAAGGCGTCCAGCGCTTGTCGCCGCCACTCGTCCTGGTACGAGGCGCGGGAGGTCTCCGTCACTTCGCGCAGCTTCCCGTCGTCACCCAGCATCCGGTCGACATCGAGGTCGAGCGTGGTTCCGGTGCCCCGGAGGTAATGGTCCATGTGCCTGGCCGCGTCGGTCTTGCCGATGAAATCACCCGTGTTCGATATGCCGTTCGCCTCGATCTGCTTCCAGTAGTCGGAGACGCCGGGCGACTCGCTGTCGTACTCGCCGGAGCCGGGGTCCGCGGACACCTGTTTGACCGACGGCGCCAGCAGGCCCGCCGCCAGCAGGTCCTTCCTGTGCTGCGTCCACAGCTCGGCGCGCGACTGCGGGCTCAGGGACTGCCACAGCCGCCGCAGTTCCTTGCGCTGTGCGTCGTCGGCGTCCTCTCCGAGGCCGGCCAGCTTCATGGCGCGGGGCAGCATCTCCCCGTCGAGGGAGGTGTAGGAGCCGTGTCCGGGATTGGTGGGGTCACCGCCATGACTCGCGCGCAGGGCCCGCACGGCGGCGGCGTCCACTTCGCCGGCGTGAGCCACGACGTCGGTGAGCGTGTCGGCGTACCAGCGCATCAAGTCGCGCTCCCTCTGCTCGGGCCCCTTCACCGTGCAGATCAGCTGCTCGACGATCACGGACGACCCGTCCTTGGAGGTCCTGACGTTGAACCCGTCCCCCCTGGCGTCGTCCGCCAGCCGCTTCGCCTGCTGCTGGATGCTCTTCAGCTCCGCGTGGGCGTCGTCGAGGACGCTGAAGATGCTCTTCGCCTCGGTGTGGAGATCCTCGAACTCCTTGACCGTTTTGCCGGTGAACTCCCGGGTGACCCCGGCGTTGACCCCTTGCCAGTCGGCCTTGTCGGCCTTGGCCTTGAGGCCGTCACGGGCTTCGCCCCCGAGGCGCTGCATTTCGCCGGACATGCGCTTCCAGTCCGCGACCGCAGTTCCCAGCTTGCCGAGATCGGCTTCGATGAGCTCGGTGTAGTTCACGCCGCCGCCCCTACTTGAAGTACTCGGCGAGACGCGATGCGGGTACGGCGGAACCGTCCCGGTTCCGGAGCGATGCCGCGATCGCGGCGTCGTCCTCGGCGTGCGCCTTCTTCGAGTAGTCCAGGTGGTTCGATATGTGCGCGCATGCCTGCAGAACCGCCTTGACCTGCGAGGTCCATACCGACACCGTCGTTTCCAGCTCGCCCCCGAGGGCGAATTTGCTCGCCTTCAGCGCGGCGGCCGCCTGCATCGTGGTTCCGGCCCCCGACTGGTTCGACCCGGCGCCCGCGATGTCGGCCCCCTTCAGCAACTTGCCGTGCAGAGTGAACGCCTCGTGCCCCACGGCACCCAGGTCGTCCTGGTGCACCACGAGATCCGCCTGACCGCCTCCGCCCGCGCCGCCCGGCAACTGGTTGAGCCGCATGGACACCTGCCGTCCCGCGGCCACCTCGGCCTTCGCGCTCTCCCACTCGTTCCATACCATCCCGCCATTCCACCACGGCCCTACGACAGTGCAATCGCCTTACCCGGCAAGCCCGTTGGTCGTCGGCCGAGGCCGGTCAGCCCAGGGTCTCGGCGCGGATGAAGGCCGTCAGGCCGAGGATCAGCGGCGGCGCCAGCCACCAGAGGCCCATCGTGCGGCGGACGGCAGGGATGACGGTGACGATCAGGCCCAGCACGCTCAGGGACATCGAGATCAGGCACATCGCCCCGACGCCCGCATGGCCCTGGTCGTCCCACTCGCCCTGCGGGCCGGCGTACAGGGCCGCGAACACGGCGACGGCGTTCAGCAGGTGGACGAGCCCGAGGGGGACGCCCAGGACCCACTGGAGGCAGCCGCGGTCCTCGGGCAGGTCGATCGATTCGCGCCCGTGGGTCATCGCATGGCCTTCTTCACGTTGCCGAGGTTGTTGCGGAAATCATCGCCGTAGTCCTGGGCCTTCTTCGACTCCCAGTAGGGGCCGCCGTTGTACCGGGCGGCGATCTCCTGCATCTGCGCCTCCGTCAGCTGGTCCGCCGGCACGTTCGCGTACCCCGTCTCCTCCTTGATCTGCGCCAGGAACCCCGCCGCGATGAACGCGTTCTGCTTCGGGTCCTGGAGTGCGGACTTCACCACGTTGCGCTGCTGGTCAGTGAGGTTCTCCGGGTCGTAGCCCAGTACCTCCGCCCCGCGCCGCAGCTGCACCGCGATCGGTCCGAAGGAGGTCTCGTCCGGCTTGCCGCCCGCCCGGTTCGGCAGGTTCTCCGGCGTGACGGGGCTCAGCCCCCACGGCGCGTCGGCAGCCTGCCGCAGGAAGTCCACGCCGTCGTCGAAGATCCCCGGCTGGCCGCCGACCTCCTTCCACGCGATGCCGGCCACCATCTCCTCCGGCAGCCCCGCCCGCTGTGCGGCCGCCCGCAGGATCTCCTTGTTGTTGCGGATCCACTCCGCCCGCCCCTCGTCCGACTGCGGCGGGTCCCAGTAGTTGTCGTCCGCCGCCGGCAGCCCGGCCACCCGCATCCGGATGTCCCGCAGCTCGGGCGAGACCGGCTCGGTGCCGAAGGGCGCGGTGACGTCCTTCTTGGGGCCGCTGCCCGGCAGGTGCGTCAGCGGGTTGGTGCGGGCCTCCGCCGCCTCGCGCCGGATGTCTGCCATCGCCGCGTACACGTCGACCCCGCCCCCGCCGCCCTTGACCTTGAACTCCGGCAGCAGCTCGTACGCCTGCTTCAGCGCGTGCACGCACACGCTGCGCGCCTCGCCCTCGGCCGTCTTGGCGAGGTGGAAGCTGCCGCCCGCGTCGTCGTGCAGCCGGTCCGCCTCCTCCCGGATGTCGTCCACGTCCATCGTCAGCTCGGCGAAGAAGTCCATGACGCCGGTGGTGGCCCGCATGTCCTCCCACTGGCACATCGGCTCCGCCTCCTGCGCCGTGCGCGTGATCGCCGTGCCCTTGGTGCCGATGAGCGCGGCGAGCGCGCGTTCCGACCGCTTGCCGTTCCCGTAGTGCGACTTGGCGGTCGTCAGGGCCGCCGCGTACGCGTGCAGGGCGCTCGCCGCCTTGTCGTACCCCTCGGCCATGTGCAGGACGAGCTGCCGCGCCTCCGAGAGCCGATCGGTGTACGTGTGGCTGCCGTCGCTCTGCCACTGCGTGCCGGTCTCGGCGCGCCGGGCGGGCTCCTCGACCTGGACGAGGAGGTCGCGCAGCCGCTTGAACTCGGCGGCGTTGCGCTCCACGAGCGCCGGATTGCACTCCTCCAGGAACTGGACGTCCTTGCGGTGGCTCAGGCTCACTTCGACTCCGGCCTCACGTACCGGCCCCCGTCGAGGACGCCGTCGAGGAAGGACCGGGCGGTCCCGTCGTCCACCTGGGCGAAGCCGGTGCCGGTGGTCTTGAGCTTGGTGGCCAGGGCGGCGAACAGGTTGATCGTGTCCTTGAACTGGTCGTCCGCGAAGCGGGCGAAGCGCAGGGCCTCCGCCGAGACGTCGGCGTGTGCGCGCGGGGCGCGGGCCATGGTGCTCGCGTCCCCGTCCGGCCGCCCCTCGTGGAGGAGCGCCGCGATCTCGATGAGCAGGTTGGCGTTGCCGTTGATGGACTGCGCCCCGGCGAGGAGACTCCCGGCGGGGCTGCCCGGCACGCCCGCGTCGGCGGGCACGTGGTTGAGGCGCATGGCGGGCGACGGCTGCTGCGCGAGGACGGCGGCCTTGTGCTGAGCCCATTCCGCGTCGAACGACATCTGTCCCCTGGGTGAGTTGACAACCGGACATGACCGGATAGTGCTGGTCATGTCCATGAGGGACGCGGAAGAGGATCTTACGGTTCCAGAGACCGTGGTCAGTTACCGCAGGCGTGGGCCACGAACCCGGCCCAGGCACCCGGCCCGACCGTCAGGTGGGCGCGCTGGACGTCCTTGGAGTCCCGGACGAGGACGGCGCGGGGGGTACGGGCCACCTCGACGCAGTCGTTGCCGTCACTGCTGTCGCTGTAGCTGCTCTTGAACCAGGCGACCTCGACGCAGTCGTTGCCGTCACTGCTGCTGCTGTAGGTGCTCTTGAACCAGTCCAGCTCGGACTCGTGGATCATGTCTCTCCCAGCAGTTCCTCGATGAAAGCCTTCGACTCTCGCGGCGTGAGCGCCTGAGCTCGGATGATGCCATAGCGCAGCTCAAGGAGGTGCAGCTGCTTTGGATCGGAGACCGGGCGCCCCTGAAACACCCCGTCCGCACGGCCGACGGCTGTTCCGTCGCCGAACTTCAGGAACTGGATCAGACCGAGCATTCCGGCGTGATCCTCGCGGCTGGTCGGCATGACCTGGAACTCGATGTTCGGCAACTGGACTACCTCCAAGAGGTGTTCGAGCTGTCGGCGCAAGACCATTGTGCCTCCGATGGGACGGCGGAGTGTGACCTCTTCCTGGACAATGCTGAGCGTTGGGCCGGGAGATTTTTGGAAGATTGTTTGCCGTGCCATGCGGGCAGCCACCATCCGTTCCATCTCGTCCGCCGTGTAGGCGGGGCGCATCGTTCGGAAGAGTGCTCGCGCGTATCCCTCGGTTTGCAACAGGCCGTGGATGTTGTGGTTGTTGTAGGCGCCGATCTCGACGGCCTTGGCTTCCCTCTGTTTCAGGTCGCGGATCCTCTTCGGGTAGCGGACTTGTTCCAGGTCCGCCTTCATTGCGGAGATCTTGCCGCCGGCCTTTAGTACGCGATCCGCTCGGTCCAGGTACTCGGGGCGGGGGATCCTCTTCCCTGCCTCGACCTTGCGTACCTGGTCCTCCCCGTACTGGATGGCCGCCCCGAACTCGGCGGCCCGCATCCCCGCCTCCTCCCGCCAGACCTTCAGCTGGCGGCCCAGCGCGGCGACCACCGCCACGCCCTGTTCGTCCTCCGGGTCCACGTCCCAGCCGGGCTCTTCCGTACCGTCACTGCCGTCCACGCCCACGCGCGCCCACCTCCGACGAGCCGATGTCCTCAGCGCCCCGTACCCGTCCCCCCGGTCCGGACAGCCCTGACAGCACTGGACAAGCGCCGGACAAACGCGGGACGTACAGACGCTGTCGCTTCCCACGGTACGCACGCGCGGCCACGCTCAGTGACGTGATTCCTCAACTCGTCGACTTCCACGTCCAGCTGTCCGCGACCCCGCGCGGGGCTCGACTCGGGCGCATGCTCGCCATCGAACAACTCCGCTCCTGGGGCTTGCCCTTGGATGCCCCGGGGCAGATCATCGCCGAGCTCTCCACCAACGCGATTACCCACGGTCGCGTACCCGGGCGGGACTTCAAGCTCGCCCTCACCGTCACCCCCGAGGCGCTGCTGATCGAGGTGACGGACACCCGGGGTGACCGCATGCCGGAGATCCGCGACACGGGCAGGGGTCTGGTCCTGGTGGAGGCGCTGGCCGACCGTTGGGGCGTGAGGGAAGGGCCGGTCCCGTCCAAGGTGGTGTGGGCGGAGCTGTCACTCACGCCCGAGTCCCGGGCTTTCGCGATCCGGCGGGCTTAGACGCAAAAGAACCAAAGAACCGGGGGAGAGAACCAACCGACCCAACCCCACCCGCCCGCGTCGCTCGGTCGGGTGAACCGTGCCAACTCGGCTGGATTTCGAGCCGGTTGGCGGGCATATGCTCGCCCCGACAACCGCAGGACATGAGACGGCCCCCGACGGGACTGGCATCCCGGCCGAGGGCCTAACCATCGTAGGAAGTAGACGCTTCCCCATGGCTCTTCAGCACCCTAGCGCGCCCGCGCGCACCCCGTCCCGCGCTCACCCCGGGACCCCCCGATCCGGTGTCATCCACGTCAACAAGCGGCACGCCACTCACTTCACCGTGGTCGGCAACCACCTCCTCCAGCACCGCGAGCTGTCGGCCACGGCGATCGGGGTGGCGGCGTACATCCAGTCGCTCCCGGAAGGCACCCCGGTCGGCATCAGGGCCCTGGTGGCCCGCTTTCCGGAGGGCGAGATGCGCATGAGCGCCGCCCTGCGCGAGCTGGAGCGCCACGGCTACCTGGAGCGTCGCCGCGAGCGCCTGGACACGGGCCGCGTCATCACGCGCACCTACTCGTACAACAAGCCGCACTCCACCCCGGACGCCCCACCCCCACTCCCGCCGACCCGCGAGCCCGCACCCGACCCGGCCGCCGCCCCGGCCGCACGCCCGCCGGCAGGCCCGCCCTCACCCCCGGGCCCGGCCCCGGGCCCGGAGCACGACCCCGCACCGGTCTCGGAGCCCGAGCCGTCGCAGGCCCCCGAAGCCGAGACCGCCCCGCGAGCCCTCCACCCCGGGGCGGCCGATCTGCTCGCCGGCCTTCGCCTCCACGACCCGCGCCTGCTGCTGTCCGAGCGCGACGTACGACGCCTCGCACCCGGCGCCTCGGCCTGGCTGGACCGTGGGGCCGACCCCGAGGCGGTCGGGCTGACCCTGTCCGCGAACCTCCCCGAGCCGATGCGCAACCCCGCCTCGGTACTCGCGTACCGCCTCAACGCGCTCCTTCCACCACAGCTGCCCCCGCCCCCGGCGCCCACCCCGGTCCGAAGGCCGGACCCCTTCCAAACCTGCGACGGCTGCGACCGGGCCTTCCGGGCCCCCGCCCCCGGCCGCTGCCGCGACTGCCCGCCCCCGGAATGCCGCTCCGCCGTCTGACCCTCGGCCCGCGTCGCTGCTAGCCCTGCCCCTTGCCCATGCCCTTGTCCTTGTCCTCGTCCTTGTCCTTGCCGCCGTCCCCGTCCTCGCCCTTGCCCTCGCCCTTGCCCTGGTCCTTGCCGTCTCCGAGGCGGGCCGTGAGGAGGTTGGGGTTCGTCGCGGCGGTGAAGTAGGACGAGCTCGTCACGTAGACGGTCTTCTCCGGATCCTTCTGCTTCTCCTTGTCCTCCTTGCCGTCCTTGCCGTCCTTGCCGTCCTTGCCGTCCTGCTTTTCGAACAGCGCGACGGCGGTCGGGTTGTCCAGGCCGTCCGGGGAGGTGAGGACGATGGAGTGGGTGCCGTTCGGGCGGACGAGGACGACCTCGTGGTTCCTGATGAGCGCGGCGAGGACCGTGTCGTCCTTCCCGGTGAAGGCGAAGTCGTCGATCCAGGCGAGCCCGGCCGCCCTGGTCTCGATCGTGCCGGCGCCGCCGTTGCGGAGTACGGGGATGCGCAGCAGGGTCTGGCGGTCCGTGTTGGACACCCACACGGCGCCATTGTGGATCTTGATGCCGTTGGCGCCCGCCCGGAAGCCGTCGATTTCGGGAAGCGGTTCGAGCGCGGCCCCCGCGGCCCAGATCGTGGCCGTGCCGCCCTTCAGCGGGACGCGCCAGACGAGTCCGCGTGCCGTGTCGGCCACGTAGAACACGCCGAGCTTCTCGTCGAGTGCGAGGCCGTTGGGGAGCGAGTCCGTCGGAAGCTGCGCGATCTGGACGGGCGTGCCGCCGTGGGGTCCGATGCGCCAGATGCCGGTCTCGCTCGTTCCGGTGGCGTAGTTGACGTACAGGGTGCCGTCGTGTGCGCGCACGATGCCCATCACCACGGGCGAGCGGAAGATGGGGGTCCGCGGGTTCGACACGTGGGGCAGTTCCGAGAGGAGCCGGGAGGACCCGTGCTTGTCGATGCGGACGACCTGTCGGGCGAAGGACAGGGTCAGGTTCGCGGAGCCGTCGGGTTCGAGGGCGATGTTCTCCGGTGTCTCCCCGGAGGTCAGGTTGAACTGCGCGACGGTGCGTGGATCGGAAAGGGTCGGCTCGCCGGCCGACGCGGTGGTGGAGACGAGCAGGGCGAGGGCGGCTGCGACGGTGGCGGCGGTGGCCAGGCGGGGGAGTCGGGGCACGGGGCTCTCCTTGGGCGGCGCGAGGTGCCGGGGAACGCGGCACAAGGAAGAGGTGACGTCGTATCAGACCGATCTTCCGGCAGCCACGGCCGGAAGATCGCCTGCTCGGTTGACGACTTGGGGCCGGTTGGCACTGGGGCCTGCGGCCCGGGCAACGGGACGGCTCAGCCGGGGCCCAGGGTGAGCGGGTGGTCGGGGGCCAGGGCCTTCGCGATCCGTTCGGCCACCGTGGAGGCGGAGTTGCCCTCGGGGGAGGAGGGGCCCTTGGTCACGGAGACCGCGATGGACAGGTCCTGCGCCGGGAGGTAGGCCGAGACGGCCGCGTAGCCGGAGAAGGAGGGATTCGTCGCGATCCAGTCGTGGAGCACCAGCACGCCGAACCCGAAGTGGAGGGCCTCGGTGTTCTTCCGGCAGTACGGGGCCGGGCACTGCTTGGTCGGGGTGCCCAGGCCGACCGTGCCGGGGTTCAGCTGGGTGCGGAAGGCCTCCTTCGACAGCAGGGCCCCCGTGCCGATGCCGCGGGCCGAGGTCGCCAGGTCGCAGATGTCCCCGGTCAGGACCGCGCCGGGGGCGGTGGTCCAGGAAGGGTTCCAGTAGCTCGACTCCTCGTACGTACCGCGTTCCGAGGTGAAGGCGTGCAGGGCCGGGGCCGGGATCTCGGGGGTCGCGGAGTTGCGCGTCTCGTGCAGGCCGAGCGGGTCCAGTACGAGTTCCTGGAGCACCTGGTCGAGCGGCTGACCGGTGATCTTCTCCAGGGCGGCGCCGAGCAGCTGGAAGTTCTCGTGGGAGTAGCTGAAGCTCGTGCCCGGCTCGTACCAGAGAGGGTGCTTGCTGGTGATCGCCAGGGTTTGCGCCGGGGTCCACTGGCGGAAGGGCTTGGCCTCGATCTCCTTGAGGAACACCGGGTCGGTGACGTAGTCGTGGATGCCGGAGGTGGAACTGCCCAGCATGCGCAGGGTGATCTCGTCGGCGTGGGGGACGTCGGGCAGCCACTTCGAGAGGGGGTCGTCGAGGCCCACCTAGCCCTCGTGGACGAGGGCCAGCAGCGCGGTGGCCATGTAGACGATGCCGACCGAGCCGGTACGGAAGTGCATGGCGGGGTCGGCGGGCACGCCGGTCATCGAGTTGCCGAGCGCTCCGGTGACGAGGTTCGTCTTCCCCGAGGTGACGCGGAAGACGACCGAGTTGAGCCCGAACTCCCGTTGTGCCGCCTTGGTGATGTCGAGCACGCGGGCCGCCTGGCCAGAGGCCGAGGCCGGGTCGGGTGAGGCGGCACACCTGCGCGCGGGTTCCGCGGCCGCCCCGGCCGGGGCGGTCCCCGCGCCGAGCGGCAGGATCGCGGCGACCAGAGCGGCAGCGAAGACGCCCGCCGTCCGAGTACGCGTCACGCCCCTCAGTATGGGTCCGTCACCGCCATCCGGCGCGCGGGAGAGCCGGCCGTCCGCGCGCGGGAGAGCCGCCCGGCCGGGCCGCCAAGCCGGGCCGCCCGGCCGTGAGCCCTCAGCGGGCCCGCTGGACCCGGCGTTCGTCCCAGACCGGCTCCGCGGTCTCCCTGACCACCCCGTCCGAGCCGAAGACCAGGTAGCGGTCGAAGGAGCGGGCGAACCAGCGGTCGTGCGTCACCGCCAGCACCGTGCCCTCGTACGCCGCCAGCCCTTCCTGGAGTGCCTCCGCCGACTCCAGGTCGAGGTTGTCCGTCGGCTCGTCGAGGAGCAGTGCCGTGGTGCCCGCCAGCTCCAGCAGCAGGATCTGGAAACGGGCCTGCTGGCCGCCCGACAGCTTGTCGAAGGGCTGGTCGCCCTGGCGTTCCAGCTCGTACCGGCGCAGCGCCGACATCGCCCCGCCCCGGTCCTTGGCGTGCTCCGTCCACAGGATGTCGACGAGGGGGCGCCCCATCAGCTCGGGGTGCGCGTGCGTCTGCGCGAAGTGGCCGGGGACCACCCGCGCGCCCAGCTTCCACCCTCCGGTGTGGGAGACGTCCCCGCCCGCCAGCAGCCGCAGGAAGTGGGACTTGCCCGAGCCGTTCGAGCCGAGGACCGCCACCCGCTCCCCGTAGAAGACCTCCAGGGAGAACGGCTTCATCAGGCCCGTGAGCCCCAGCTCCTCGCAGACCACCGCCCGGACCCCCGTCCGGCCGCCCTGCAGCCGCATCCGGATGTCCTGGCGCCGCGGCGGCTCCGGGGGCGGGCCGATCTCCTCGAACTTGCGCAGCCGGGTCTTGGCCGCCTGGTAGCGCGAGGCCATCTCGTCGCTGCGCGCCGCGTACTGCTGCATGTCCTGCACGAGCCGCCTCAGCTGCGCGTGCTTCTCGTCCCAGCGCCGGCGCAGCTCGTCGAAGCGCGCGAAGCGCTCCTGCCGTGCCTCGTGGAAGGTGGCGAAGCCGCCGCCGTGCACCCAGACGTCGGATCCGGCCGGACCGGGCTCCACCGCGACGATCCGCTGTGCGGACCGCGCCAGCAGCTCCCGGTCGTGGGAGATGAACAGGACCGTCTTGCGGGTCTCGCGCAGCCGCTCCTCCAGCCACCGCTTGCCCGGTACGTCGAGGTAGTTGTCCGGCTCGTCCAGCAGGAGGACCTCGTCGGGCCCGCGCAGCAGCGCCTCCAGTACGAGCCGCTTCTGCTCGCCGCCCGACAGCGTGCGCACCTCGCGGAACTGCGCGCGGTCGTACGGCACGCCGAGGGCCGCCGTCGTGCACATGTCCCAGACGGTCTCGGCCTCGTAGCCGCGGGCCTCGGCCCAATCGCTCAGCGCCTGCGCGTACTTCAGCTGCGCGGCCTCGTCGTCCACCGTCATGATCAGGTGCTCGGCGGCGTCCACGGCGGCCGCGGCCGCCCGGATCCGCGGCTGCGACACCGAGACCAGCAGGTCGCGGACCGTGCGGTCGTCCCGTACGGAGCCGACGAACTGGTGCATGACGCCGACCCCGCCGCTGGAGGTGATCGTTCCGCCGTGCGGCCGGAGCTCGCCCGAGATCAGCCGGAGCAGCGTGGTCTTGCCCGCGCCGTTGGCGCCGACGAGGGCCGCCACCGAACCTTCACCGACTCTGAACGAGGCATCACCGAGCAGCACACGCCCATCGGGCAGGTAGTACTCCAGGTGCGAGGCTTCGAGATGTCCCATGGTCCTGAACACTGCCCCGTGGCGCGGCGGCGGCACAACGCGTTTTCGGTGCGGGCGGCGCGAGCGGTGCGGGGGGTGTGGAGGAGTGGGGTGGGTTCGTCCAAAGGGTGCGCAGGGGCTGGTCAGAGGGGTTACCCGTGCGTAAATTACCGGCGGTAACTCCAGAGTCGAGCCAAGTCGAGGAGACCGCCGTGGAAGCCGTGCCGCCCCAGCAGGTGTCGCACCAGCAGGCGCCGCCCGCCCTGGTACCCCCTTTGTTGACCGTCGTCGACGGGGTGGTGCGGGAGGCGGCGGTGCCCGCGCTGGCCGGCGTGCCGGTGAGCGGATCGCTCGGGGACATCCCCTACCAGAACGCCCGCGAGGCCCCCGGTGAGGTGGTGCTCGCCCGCAAGGAGCGCGACGGCAGCTGGCGCGACGTGACCGCCGCCGAGTTCGCGGCCGAGGTGACGGCCGTGGCCAAGGGCCTGATCGCGGAGGGGCTGCGCGAGGGGGACCGGCTCGCGATCATGGCCCGGACCACGTACGAGTGGACCCTGCTGGACTTCGCGGCGTGGGCCGCCGGGCTGATCACCGTACCGATCTACCCGACCTCCTCCGCGCTCCAGGCCCGCTGGATCATCCAGGACTCCGGGGCCGTGGCCTGCGCCGTCGAGGACACCACACAGGCCCGCATCATCAGCGCGGAGCGGGGCAACCTGCCCTGGCTGGCGCACCTGTGGGAGTTCGACACGGGCGCGGTGGCGCGGCTGGTCAAGGCCGGCGAGGACCTGCCCGACGCCGTCGTGCACGCGCGCCGGTCCGTCCGTACGCCCGACTCCGTGGCCACGCTCATCTACACGTCCGGTACGACGGGACGGCCCAAGGGCTGCGTGATCACGCACGCCAACTTCTTCGCCGAGGCCGACAACGCGGTCGAGCTCCTGCACCCCGTCTTCAAGTCCGCGACCACGGAAGCGGCCTCGACGCTGCTCTTCCTGCCGCTCTCGCACGTGTTCGGGCGGATGGTGGCGGTGGGGTGCATGCGTGCGCGGGTCAGGCTCGGGCACGCGCCGAGCATCCAGACCGAGGAGCTGCTGGCCGACCTCGCCGGGTTCCGGCCCACGTTCCTGCTGGCCATCCCGTACGTACTGGAGAAGGTCTACAACACCGCCCGCGCGACGGCCGAACGGATGGGCCGTGCCTCGTCGTTCGACCGCGCGGCGCGGATCGCCCAGCGGTACGGGGAGATCGTCGAGGGCCGGACCCCGGGAGTGAGCCTGCGGGCGGCGCGGGCGCTGTACGACCCGCTCGTGTACCGGCGCATCCGGGCGGCGCTGGGCGGGCGCGTGCGGTACGTCCTGAGCGGGGGCTCCCCGCTGGGGCGCCGGCTCGCGGCCTTCTACACGGGCGCCGGGATCGAGGTCTTCGAGGGGTACGGACTCACGGAGACGACCGGGGCCAGCACGGTGACCCCGCCGCTGAAACCGCGGCTCGGGACGGTGGGGTGGCCGCTGCCGGGCACCGCGGTGCGGATCGCGGACGACGGGGAGGTGCTGCTGTGGGGGCGGCACCTCTTCGCGGGGTACTGGAACTCCGGCGAGGCGGTCGGCGGCTGGTTCGCGACCGGGGACATCGGGGAGCTGGACGCCGAGGGCTACCTGACGATCACCGGCCGCAAGAAGGACCTGATCATCACCACCGGAGGCAAGAACGTGGCCCCGGCCCCGCTGGAGGACTGGCTGCGCGCCCACCCGCTGGTCGGCCAGTGCATGGTGACCGGCGACAACCGGCCGTACATCACGGCGCTGATCACCCTGGAGCCCGAGGGGCTGGCCCACTGGCGGCAGATGCACAAGAAGACGTCGATGCCGATGCGGGAGCTCGTACGGGACGAGGACCTGCGGGCGGACTTGCAGCGCGCGGTGGACGAGGCGAACCGCCTGGTCTCGCGGGCGGAGTCGATACGCCGCTTCGCGGTGCTGCCGGTGGAATTCACGGAGGCGGCCGGCCACCTGACGCCGTCCCTGAAACTGAAGCGCGCAAGGATCGCCCGTGAATTCGACCGCGAGATCGACGGCATGTACCGCAAGGCCTGACCGGGGGCGGGGTGGTGCCCCGCCCCCCGGCCCCCGGCCCGGCGGCTATCCGGCGGTGATGGCCGCCAGGCCCGCTTCGGCGATCTCCACGTCGTCCGACCAGTGGCCGCCCGATACGCCGATTCCGCCGATGAGCTGGCCGTCCACGACGATCGGCAGGCCGCCGCCGAACGTGACCAGGCGGTCGATGCCGGTCCGGGCGCCCGGCGCCAGCTGCGCGTCGTTCTCGACGAACTCGTGCCAGTCGGTGGTGCTCAGGCCGAAGGCCGCGGAGGTGTAGGCCTTGTCCTGGGCGATCTGGATCGTCATGAGGCCCGAGCCGTCCATCCGCGCGAAGGCGCTGAGGTGGCCGGACTCGTCGACCACCGCGATGGCGAACCGCAGCTCCGTTTTCCCGGCCGCGGCGAGGGCGGCGTCGACGATGGCGCGGGCGAGGTCGTTGCTGAGGGCGGGACGGGTGCGGACGGCGGTCATGGCGAGCTCCTTGCAGAAGGACAGCTTCTTCGTATGCGTGCAGCTAACAGCATGCTGATAGCTGCATGCAAGCTGTCTGCTGTCCCGGCGGGAACTGGTGGCCGTCTCCTACACTCGGCCCATGCATTACTCCGAGCGACTGCTGATCTCCATCAAGCGGGCCGAGCGCGTGACCCAGGCCGCCAAGGAGGCCGCCGTCCGCGAGGTGGGGATCACCGCCGCCCAGCAGGGCGCGCTCGCCGTGCTCAGCGACAACCCCGGGATCAACGCCGCCGAGCTCGCCCGCAAGCTCTCGGTGACCCCGCAGACGATGAACAGCCTGCTGGGCCGGCTGGAGGCGCGCGGCCTGGTCGCCCGCACCCCGCACCCGATACACGGCACGCTGATCGAGATCCGGATGACCGAGCGCGGTGCGGAGGTCTTCGCGCAGGCCGACGCGCTGGTGGCGAAGCTCGACGCCCGCCTCGGCGAGGGCCTCTCCGAGGCCGAGGCGGTCGCCGTCCGCGAGCTGCTCGCCCGCATCGTCCGCAACGCCGAGGCCCCGGGTCTGTGACTCTCTGACCCTCTGACTCCCGGGACCCGGCGGGACCGCTCAGCAGTCGGCGTGCGTCGGGCGGCCCGCGAAGCGGTCGGCGAGCCAGTCGCCGGCCGCGAGGGAGTGGGTGATCACGCCGCTGACGTGCTCACCGACCCAGATGGTCCGCCACTCGACGTTCGCGCCCTTCGCGCACCACTCCGAGCGCAGCCGGCGTCCCACCGCGTACGGGATCAGCTCGTCGCCGAGCGCGTGGTACTGGTACACCGGCGCGGCCGGCGCCGTCCGCCCCAGCCGGCTCTGGTTCAACCGGGCTTGCCAGTCGGGCTGTTCGAGCGGATTGCGGGTCGTGAGGTCGGAGATCCGCTTGAAGGAGCCCGCGATGGCGTCGATGGCCACGCAGCTCTCCTTCATCCCGGCCACGAGCGCCTTGCCCGCCGGGTTGAGGTACGAGTCGAGCCGCAGCTCCGGGAAGGCGGCGTCCTGCCCGGCCGCCGCCATGAAGACGAGCCCCGAGCCGTAGGAGCCGTTGTTGAAGTCGGCCACCTCCAGCAGGTCGGCCGGGACCCCGCCCGTCGCCGTGCCCTTCACGTTCAGCTCGGGGGCGTACGAACCCTGCAGCTCGGCGGCCCAGCCGCTGGCCTGGCCACCCTGGGAGTAGCCCATGATGCCGACCGGCGTCTGCGCCGAAAGCCCCGTCCCGGGGAGCCGGGTGGCCGCGCGGGCGGCATCGAGCACGGCCCGCCCGGCCGACGGGCCCACCGTGTACGTGTGCACCCCCGGCGTGCCGAGCCCCTCGTAGTCGGTGACGACCACGGCCCAGCCGCGCAGCGTCAGCTGCTGGATGAGGTTGGCCTCCATGGCGGTGCCGTAGGGGAGGTTGTTGCTCGGCGCGCAGGAATCGCCCATGCCGACGGTGCCGACGGCGTACGTGACGAGCGGGCGTGGGCCCGTCCGTCCGTCCTGCGGGACGATCACCGTGCCGGAGACGGTGTCCGGGACGCCGTCGGCGGTGGTGGACCGGTAGTGGATCTTCCACGCCTTGGTGCCGGTCGGCTGTCCGGGCAGCGGATGGAAGGCGGAGGGGACGACATCGACGATGTCCCCGGGCCGGCCTGTGGCCGCGGAGGCGGTGGGGCCGGCGACCGACACGGCCGAGGCGGCCAGGGCGGCCAGGGCCACGGCGACGGCGGTCCTGCGCGTGGGGGTTCGCAAACGCATGGGCGGCTCTCCCAACGGAACGTTTCGTGCGGGGGGTGGGTGAGGAGAACGTAGTGACCGACCGGTCGGAACGTCGCTGACCGTGCAGCTCACCTTTGCTGGCCGGGCTTCGCACCCCGTCCCCGCCACCCGCACGAGGGACAAGGCGGGCCGGTCGGCGGAGCTTCCGCTTGCGGGGTGGGCTCCGGTGGGAGGGGTGCTGCGATGTCGTTGCTGACCGTCGTCGGAGGATTCGCATGGCTCGCCCCCTCATCACCGTCGGTGTCGTCACCGCCGCGCTGTTCGCCCTCGGGATGCCGGTCGCCGGAGCCGCCGCGCCCGTGACCTGCTTCGGCGTACCGGCCACCATCACCGGCAGCGGCACGCTCACCGGCACGCCCGGCAACGACGTGATCGTCGGCTCGGCGGGGGCCGACACCGTCAACGGGCTCGGTGGCAACGACCTCGTGTGCGGGCTCGGCGGGAACGACCGGCTCGTCGGCGGGACCGGGAACGACCGGCTCGACGGCGGCGCCGGCGACGACGTCCTGCGCGGTGACACCGCCGTCACCTCCGGCAACGCCTCCGGCGGCGGGAACGACGAACTGCGCGGCGGCGCCGGCGACGACGACCTGGTCGGCGACTCGTTCACCGAGAGCGGCAACGCCTCGGGCGGCGGCAACGACGTCATGTACGGCGGGCCCGGAGCCGACTTCATGACCGGCGACTCCAGGAGCAACGCCGCCGGTACGGCCATCGGCGGCGGCAACGACCGGCTCTTCGGCGAGGAGGGCGACGACGAGCACGTGACCGGGGACAGCGTCGCCCTCGGAGGCGACGCCACCGGAGGCGGCAACGACCTCCTCGACGGCGGCGCCGGGGACGACGGCCTGCTCGGGGACTCCGCCTCGCCCGTCCAGGGGACCGGCACCGGCGCGGGCGACGACATCCTGCGCGGCGGCCCCGGCACCGGGGACACCCTCATCGGAGACAGCGAGGGCATCACGGCGGCCGTCGGCAGCGGTGGCAACGACCTCCTGGACCTCGGGACCGACGGCGGCATCTTCGCGCTGGGCGACCACAACATCGGCGACCCGGCCGGCGGACGGGCCACGGGCGCGGGCAACGACCGGATCATCGGCGGCGCCGCGGCCGAGACCCTGATCGGCGACAGCTCCGTCGCGGACGCCACCACCACCTCGGCCGGCAACGACACGATCGACGCCGGAGGCGGCGACGACACCCTGTTCGGCGACAACTCCGACTTCGACGGGAACGCGACCGCCGGCACGGCGGGCGGCCGCGACCAGCTCCGGGGTCAGGCCGGCAACGACTCGATCTTCGCAGGCCCGGCCGACGACTTCCTCGACGGCGGGGCGAACGTCGACTTCTGCGACGGCCAGGGCGGCACCGCCAACGTCGCCGTCCGCTGCGAGACCACCGTCAACATCCCCTAGGCGGTCTCGTGCCGGAAGGGCGGAGGGGCCCCGACGCGATGCGGTACGCGCCCGGGGTCGTGCCCGTCCAGCGGCGGAACGCGCGGTGGAAGGCCGTGTCCTCCGAAAAGCCGAGGCGGGCCGCCAGTTCCGCTATCGACTCGGTGCTCTCCGCCAGCCCGGCGATCGCCGCGTCCCGCCGGACGTGGTCCTTCAGCTGCTGGAACGAAGTGCTCTCCTGCCGGAGCCGGCGCCGCAGCGTCGCCGGGGACACCGCGAGGCGCGCCGCCACCTCGCCCAGCGCCGGCAGCCGCGGAGAGGTCCGCAACTGCCCCGCCAGGGCCCGGCGGACCTGCTCCGCGACCGTCGTCCCGTACTCCGGGCGCGAGAGCAGGTCGAAGGGGGCCCGCCGCAGCATCGCGTCCAGCGCCGCCTCGTCCCGTACGAGCGGTGCGGCCAGCCAGTGCGCGTCGAAGGCGGCCCCCGTACGGTCCGCCCCGAAGCGGACCGGGCAGTCGAACAGGATCTCGTACTCCGCCTCGTGCGGCGGCGGAGGATAGGCGAACGCCGCGTACGCCAGCGGGATCCGCCGCCCGATCAGCCAGCTGCTCAGCCGGTGCCAGATCGTGAGCACGCACTCGGTCAGGAACCGCTCCTCGTCCCGCGCGAAATCGTTGCGCACCGTGAAACGCGCCTCGGCGCCGGTCACTTCCAGCAGCAGTTCCGGACCGCCCGGGAACAGGCCGTAGAAGGTCGCGGCGCGCTCCACGGCCGCGCCGAGATCCCGGCAGCCCAGCGAGGCGTGACACATCATCGCGAACGTGCCCGGGCGGCTCGGCACCGCCGACAGGCCGAGGAACTCGTCCTGCGTGGTCCGGTACAGCGCCCGGAACAGCCGGGCGAACTGCGCCGGCGTGATCCGCGCCCGGTCGTCGCCGAGCAGCAGCGGCGGGATCTGCGCCTCCTGGAGCAGCGGCACGGTGTCGATGCCGCCGCGCGCCGCCCCCGCGAGCACGGCACGCACATGGTGCACGGTGATCGTCCGCCTCCCCATGGGTCCGACGGTAGCCCGGATGAGCGCTCGGGTCAGGGGTCGTGACGCTTCCGGTCATGTCGCACGGGGGCTTTGGCTGCCTAGCGTCGGTCGGACGTACGCGCGCCGTGCGCCGTACGCCGTACCGGCCCCAGGGAGGCGAACGCGATGGACGCTGTGCGACCGGAGACGCTGGCGGTGTTCACCGAGTGGACGGGGGAGCGGTACGGCGGCGAGACCGCCCTGCGCCACCGGGACCCGGACGGGGACGGAGGCTGGGCCACCGTCACGTACGCCGCGCTGCGCGAGCGCGTACGGCGCACCGGGCGGGCGCTGATCGGGCTGGGGGTCGGGCCCGGGGAGCGGGTGGCGGTCCTGGCCGAGACCCGCCCGGCGTGGACGTACACCCACTTCGGGATCATGGCGGCGGGCGCCGTCCTCGTACCCGTCTACCCGACGGCCGGGGAGGAGGAGCTGGCCTGGGTCCTCTCGGACGCGGAGGCGGTGGCCGTCGTCTGCGACGACGCGGCGCAGGCCGACCGGGTGGAGGCGCTGCGGGCGAAGCTGCCCGCCCTGCGGGCGGTCGTACGGATGGACGCGCTGGCTGACATGGAAGCGGCCCCGGAGGCGGAACTGCGGGAGCGGGCGCGGCAGGTGACCCCGCAGAGCGACGCGTCGATCATCTACACCTCGGGGACGACGGGCCTGCCGAAGGGGTGCCGCCTCACGCACGGCAACATGGGCGCCATCCAGGACGCGACGCGCCCGCTGATCCACGGCGGACCGGGCGACTCCACGTACCTGTACCTGCCGCTGGCGCACGTGCTGGCCCAGCTGATCCAGTTCACGACCCTGCTGGCGGGCGGGGAGCTGTGCTACTTCGGCGGCCGGATCGAGGACGTGCTCTCCGAGCTGGCCGAGGCGAAGCCCACCCATCTGCCGTCCGTGCCGCGGCTGTTCGAGAAGGTGCACTCGGTGGTGCTGTCGATGGCCGAGTCGCAGGAGGGCGGCGCCGAGCGCTTCCGGGAGGCGGTGCGGATCGGGGTGCTCGCGGCGGAAGGGCGGCTCCCGGAGGCCGACCGGCCGGCGTACGAGGAGGCGGAGAAGAACCTGTACTCGCTGGTCAGGAACGCCTTCGGGGGCCGGCTGAACCAGGCGGTGACCGGCGCGGCGCCGATCGCCCCGGCGACCATGGACTTCCTGCGGGCCTGCGGGATCACCATCTACGAGGGTTACGGGATGACCGAGACCGCCGGGCTGATCAGCATGAACCACGCGGAAGCCACCCGCCACGGCACGGTCGGCAAGCCCATCGCGGGCTGCGAGGTCCGCATCGCGCCGGACGGCGAGGTCCTGGTCCGCGGACCGATGGTCTTCCCCGGCTACCACGCGAACCCCGCCGCCACGGACCGGACGCTGGACGCGCAGGGCTGGCTGCACACCGGGGACCTGGGGGAACTGGACGCCGACGGGTTCCTGTCGATCGTCGGCCGCAAGAAGGAGCTGATCATCACCTCGGCGGGGAAGAACATCACGCCGACGGAGGTCGAGTTCGCCGTCCAGCGCTCCCGGTACGTCTCGCGGGCGGTCCTCATCGGTGACCGCCGGCCCCACCCGGTCGCCCTGATCACCCTGGACACGGAGGAGATCGGGGCGTGGGCCCGCCGGGAAGGCCTGGAGTCCTTCGACCTGGCCGCGGCCGCTGCCCACCCCGCGGTCCGCGCCCTCGTCGAGGAGGCGGTCCAGGCGGCCAACGCCACGGTCTCCCGCCCGGCCCGCATCCGCGCCTTCCGCGTCCTCCCGGAGGAGTTCACCATCGAGGCGGGCACCTTGACCCCGACCCTGAAGCTGCGCCGCACGGCGGTGGCGGAGCGGTACGCGGCCGAGATCGACGCGCTGTACGCGTAGGCGCGGGGCCTGCGCGGTTCTGCGGCGGGCGGCGGGCGGCGGGCGGCGGGCGGTGCCGGCCGGTCAGCCGAACTGGCCCGGCTGGTAGCCGCCCGCCGGCTGCTGGACGAGGACGTTCATCCGGTTGTAGGCGTTGATCAGGGCGATGATGGAGACCAGGGCGACCATCTGGTCCTCGTCGTAGTACTTGGAGGCGTTCGCCCAGGCCTCGTCCGAGACCCCGCCGGCCGCGTCGGCGATGCGCGTGCCCTGCTCCGCCAGCTCCAGGGCGGCCCGCTCGGCGTCGGTGAAGACCGTGGCCTCACGCCAGGCGGCGACCAGGTTGAGGCGCAGAGCGTCCTCCCCGGCGTGCACCGCGTCCTTGTAGTGCATGTCCGTGCAGAAGCCGCAGCCGTTGATCTGGCTGGCCCGCAGCTTCACCAGTTCCTGCGTGGCGGGCGGCAGGGCCGAGTCCGAGATGACCTTGCCCGCCGAGTTGATGTAGCGCGAGAACTTGGCGGCGAGGGCGTTGCCGAAGAAGTCGAGTCGGGCGTTCATCGTGATCTCCTTGTGTGCCGTGTGGAGTGCGGACCGTCGTACAGCAATGACGGAACAAGCCCGCTGAATGTGACGGCCGGCCGACACGGTCGGGGGAGCCGCGGGTCACCTGTTCGGCGGGCGGGCGGGCGGGGGCTTCGCGGCGTGGTCGCGGTGGGCCGGTGCCGGGGCGGGCACCCGACTTCATCGGGCACGCAATGTCGGGTCCGCCATGGTGGGCGGCGCCTAGCGTGGTGATCGCAAAGAGGAAGGACACCGGGAATGCTGGAGCGGCTGAACCAGGCCATGGAGCACATCGAGAGCCGTCTCGACCAGGCGATCGAGGTGGACGAGCTGGCGCGCATCGCGGCCACTTCGGAGTACCACCTGCGCCGGATGTTCTCCGCACTGGCGGGCATGCCGCTGTCGGAGTACATCCGTCGCCGCAGGCTCACCGTGGCGGGCGCCGAAGTGCTGACGGGGAGCGCGACGTTGCTCGACATCGCCGTGCGCCACGGCTACGGATCGGGCGAGGCGTTCGCCCGCGCGTTCCGTGCCATGCACGGCGTCGGGCCGGGTGAGGCCCGGCGCACGGGCGCGGCGCTCAGCTCCCAGTCCCGGATGGCCTTCCGTCTCACCATCGAAGGGAGCAGCAGTATGCGCTATCGCGTCGTGGACAAGCCGGCCTTCGCCGTCGCCGGACCCAAGGCCCGTGTGCCCCTGGTCCACGCGGGTCCGAACCAGGCGATCATCGACTTCGTCCGCAGCATCGACCCGCAGACGCTGGAGGGTCTGCGGGAGCTCTCGGACCAGGAGCCCCGGGGCATCGTCGCCGTCTGCGACGACCTGGACCCCAGCCGGGCCGAGGGCACCGAACTCGACTACTACCACGGCGTCATCACGGCCGGCGAGGGCTCCCTGGCCGTCCCGGCCGGCACCTGGGCCGTCTTCACCACCTCCGGACCCGCACCGCAGGCCATCCAGGAGCTGTGGCGCGACGTGTTCACCGAATGGTTCCCGTCGAACCCGTACCGCAGCCGCACGGGCCCCGAGATCCTGCGCGTGCGCATGTCAGCGGACAACACCGAGGCCGAGGCCGAGCTCTGGCTCCCCGTGGAGCCCGAGCACGCCTGAGGGTCCGGCCCCGGCGTCCGGCCCCGGCGTCCGCCCCGGCCGCCGGCCGCCTCACTCCTCCCCGGTCAGCGCCTCGTCCTGCCGGATCAGCACCTGCTCCCAGGCCACCACGTGCCGGTCACGGGCCGCCTCGTCCGGGAACCCGGCGTGCGTCAGCCGTACGTGGGTGCCGATCGGGTGCGGGAGGAGCTCCACGGTGACCACCGTCTCGGCGCCCTCCGTACCGCCCCGGCCCGTCACCCACGTCAGCTCCACCAGCCGGTTCGGGACCAGGCGCAGGAAGCGCCCGTAGTGCGGGTGCCTGGTCCGCGGGCCCTCGGGCTCCGGCGCGAACTCCGTCTCGAAGAAGAACGGCGCGTTCACCTCGGCGCGCATCAGGACCGAGCCGGGAGCCGCGAACCAGCGGTCGAACTGCTCGGTCCATCCCGCGTACAGGGTGTGCTCGGTGGCGATCATCGACCGTTCGACGGTCAGCTCGTGGGGGCGGTCCGACAGATCGGGGACGCGAACCGGCTCGATGGTGGTCATGGCATCCCACCGTAGGACCGGAGGCGCCGGATCCGGCCGTGGCGCACCGCCCGCCCCCTCAAGCCTTCCGGTTCTGCGCGACCAGCTTCCGGAACGCCTCCGGCGTGACGGATTCGATCCCCTTGCCCGAGTTGAGCGTGAGCTCGACCCGGAACGCGCCCGCGTCCGCGTCCCCCGGAAGGTCTTGCCGAGGCCGGTCTCCCGGTGGTGTGCGCGGGCCGGACGAACGGCCCGTCACCGCCGGAGGGTTTGGAGCCGGCCGCGAACACCGCACTCCCCGTCGCGATCGCCAGCACCGCCACGACCGCCCCGCCGACCGGCGGCCTGCCGCGCAGCTTCGTGCGGCGGCCCGCCTGCTCCCGCTGCGCGCGCAGTCGTTCACGGGCTTCGCGCCGCCGGTCGTTCTCGGTGCTGGTCGCCATGAAATCACCCTAAGGACCCAAGGCGGCCCAAACGGTAGGTCTTTGGTGCCTTTCACCATGGACCAACGCCCTTTGTCCGGATGGCCGTGAGGAGCCGGTGAAGCCGAGACGAATGGTGTGTCACATCTGCCCGGGTGCCGGTGAGTCGCATCCGAATACCTGATAGACAGTGGATATCCACGGATATCCACGGCTCGACCCGCCGTCGTATACCTTGTCGGCCGCCTTGGGGGGATCGCCGCACTGTGAAGCCGCTTCACCGTCACCTCGTCAACACCTCGCGCAAGGTCTTGTGCACGGCCGCGCTCGCGGCCAGCCTGACGACCGCCGCGGTGGTGACCAACACGTCCACCGCCGACGCGGGCGAGTCCGAGCCCACCCCGGACAGCCCCCAGGCCACCGACCGCGGCGACGCCCGCCTCGATCTGCCCGACCCGCTCGCCGATCCGGCCGTACCGCCCACCGCGGGTGCGGGCGCCGGCGAGGGGGCCAGCGGCATACCCGCGACCGCCCTCGACGCGTACAAGCGGGCCGAGATCTCCGTGGCCGCCGCGCTCCCCGGCTGCAAGCTGCCCTGGCAGCTGCTCGCCGGCATCGGCCGCGTCGAGTCCGTCCACGCCTCCGGCTACGGGCTCAAGAACGACGGCTACACCGAGAAGCCGATCCGCGGCCCGCGCCTCGACGGCAACGGGTTCGCCGAGATCAAGGACACCGACAAGGGCGAGTTCGACGGGGACGCCGTCTACGACCGCGCCGTCGGCCCGCTCCAGTTCATCCCCTCGACCTGGGAAAAATGGGGAGCCGACGGCAACGGGGACTCCAAGCGCGACCCGAACAACATCTACGACGCGGCGCTGGGCGCCGGCCTCTACCTGTGCGCGGGCGACCGCAACCTCTCGGACCAGGCGCAGCTCGACCGGGCGATCCTCAGCTACAACAACTCGCGCGAGTACGTGAACACGGTGCTCGGGTACATGCATCAGTACCAGAACGGCGCCGCCGGGGTGCCGAACCCGCCGGTCGGCAACTACCCGACGCCGCCCACGACGACGCTGCCCACGCCGACTCCCACCCCGACCCCGAAGCCCACGCCCACCCCGAAGCCCACCCCGACCCCGACTCCGACGCCGAAGCCCACGCCGAAGCCGGAGGAGCCGAAGCCCACGCCGACGCCGACCCTGGCCAAGCTGGAGCTGCTCGGCAGCGCGGAGCTCAAGGCCGAGGCCGGTTCGGCGTTCACGGCGGTCCCGCGGATCAAGGCGGTGCTCAGCGACGGCAAGCCGGCCGCCGCGAAGCCCATCCTGTTCGAGCTCAAGGACGACACCACGGGCTCCTCCATCGGCGCCGAGGGCAAGACGTTCCTCGTGGTCGAGACCGACTCCGAGGGCGTCGCGGCCCTCCCCGGCCTGAAGGCCGGTGCCAAGGCGGGCGGTTTCACCCTGCGGGTGGCGGCGTACAACACCGAGGCGCAGCTGACGGTGAACTTCACCGGTACGGTCACGGCGAAGCCGGCCCCGGTCGCGGACAAGCTGGCCCGGACCGACGCGGGCGCGGACAAGCCTCTGGAGGTCGAGGCGGGCAAGGGCCTGAAGGGCCTGGAGTTCACGGCCACGGCGCAGGGCAAGGCCGTGGAGGGTACGCAGGTCACGGCCGGACTCGTCGAGCGGACCAAGGAGGACGGGCCGTGGGTCCCCGTGGACCCGGCGAAGTCCAAGGGCCCCTGGTTCAAGGACAAGGACGGCAACAAGGTCACGAGCCTGCTCCTGGCCCCGGCCGGGGCCGACGGCAAGATCGCGCTGCCGGAGCTGTTCACCACGGACGTCGCCCCGGGCACGTACCACCTGCGCCTGATCACGAAGGACAACGTGGTCCTGGTCCTGGACCTGAAGATCACGGCGGCCCCGGCCACGACGCCGGCCCCGTAAGCCGTCCGGTCGGCACACGCACACGGACCGCCCCCGGTCACCGTCTCGACGGTGACCGGGGGCGGTCCGCGTTCGCCCCGTCCCCCGCCCGGGAGGAAAAGGCAGGAGCCCCGCCTCCTCCGTTCGCACGGGGGAGGCAGGGCTCCTTGGGTACTGCTTTTCCAACCGCGATTAGGTTGGCCCAGGCGATTAGGCCGGGGTGACGTTCTCCGCCTGCGGGCCCTTCGGACCCTGCGTGACGTCGAAGTTCACCATCTGGTTCTCCTCAAGGGAGCGGAAGCCAGAGGCGTTGATCGCGGAGTAGTGGACGAAGACATCCGGGCCGCCGCCGTCCTGGGCGATGAAGCCGAAGCCCTTTTCAGCGTTGAACCACTTCACGGTTCCGGTAGCCATGAGCCCTCCTATGGGCCAAAGGGTCGCCCTGCTCCAGAACCTGCTAAGAAGTCTGAAAACTACAAAAGCCTGCGGGTCACATTCTCCGCAGGCCTCGTACTGCAAGGGAAACCAAACTGCAACTTGCGGACGAGCCTAGCACGCACCCTGTGGCGGAGACCAGAGGGAAAGATCACGTCACCCGGACGTTTGAGGGCCGCCTGAAGGCTGACGGAGACCCGGGGGCTAGTCTCGCGATGTGGACGTCTATCGCAGCCGGCCCCGCGTCGGCCACATTCAGTTCCTGAACTGCCTTCCGCTCTACTGGGGACTGGCCAGAACCGGCACGCTGCTGGACCTGGAGCTGACCAAGGACACCCCCGAGAAGCTCAGTGAGCGCCTCGTCCGGGGGGAGCTCGACATGGGTCCGATCACCCTCGTGGAGTTCCTCCGCAACGCCGACCAGCTCGTCGCGTTCCCCGATCTCGCGGTCGGCTGCGACGGTCCCGTCATGTCCTGCGTGATCGTTTCGCAGGTGCCGCTGGAGCAGCTGGACGGGGCGCGCGTCGCCCTCGGTTCGACCTCCCGCACGTCCGTGCGCCTCGCCCAGCTGCTGCTTTCCGAGCGGTACGGGGTCGAGCCGGACTACTACACCTGCCCGCCCGACCTGGGGCTGATGATGCAGGAGGCCGACGCCGCCGTACTCATCGGGGACGCCGCGCTGCGCGCCTCGCTGCACGACGCGCCCCGGCTCGGACTCCACGTGCACGACCTGGGGCTGATGTGGAAGGAGTGGACCGGACTGCCGTTCGTCTTCGCCGTCTGGGCCGCCCGCAAGGACTACCTCGCCCGCGAGCCGCTCGTCGTGCAGAAGGTGCACGAGGCCTTCCTCGACTCCCGTGACCTCTCCCTGGAGGAGGTCGCCAAGGTCGCCGAGCAGGCGGCCCGCTGGGAGGCCTTCGACGCCGATCTCCTGGAGCGTTACTTCACGACGCTCGACTTCCGCTTCGGGCCCGAACAGTTGGCCGGTGTAAGGGAATTCGCGCGTCGTACGGGACCGAGTACGGGCTATGAAGCCGACGTCGCCGTGGAGCTGCTGAACGGGGACGGCGTGCGCTGCTGATCATTTCCGATCAGGGGCCGCCGGTTCCGGTTCTGGTTCCGCTTCCGGTTCGCTTCCGGTTCGGCGAAATGCCGTTTCCCGGGAATTCCCCCTCTTTTCGCTTTCCCGTCCACGAGGGGGAATACCTCGCCGCGGTGGGCCGCCCACCCCCTAAGGTGCTCTTGGCCGGTCCGGGACCGGCCGTCAGCGCTCAGTGCTTCAGTGCTCAGGCACCGACGGGGGAGGGGGACGCGATGCAGCCGCTCGAAGCCGGCGAACCGCGGACCATAGGCGCGTACCGGCTGCTCGGCCGGCTCGGCTCGGGCGGCATGGGGCGGGTCTACCTCGGCCGCAGCGCCGGCGGCCGGACCGTGGCCGTCAAGATCGTGCACCCGCACTTCGCCTCCGACGAGGAGTTCCGCGCCCGCTTCCGCCGCGAGGTCGAGGCCGCGCGGCGCGTCGGCGGAGAGTGGACCGCGCCCGTCCTGGACGCCGACCCGGAAGCGGCCGTGCCGTGGGTGGCCACCGGGTACGTGGCGGGCCCCTCGCTCGGCGGCGCCGTGGCCGGGCACGGGCCCCTTCCGGAGGGCTCCGTACGGGCCGTCGGCGAAGGCCTGGCGCGCGCCCTGGTGGCCGTGCACGGGCTGGGACTGGTCCACCGGGACGTGAAGCCCTCGAACGTGATGCTGACCCTCGACGGCCCCCGGCTCATCGACTTCGGCATCGCCCGCGCCACGGACGGCACGGCTTCGCTGACCTCCACCGGCGTCTCCATCGGCTCCCCCGGCTACATGTCCCCCGAGCAGATCCTCGGCAAGGGGGTCACCGGTGCGGCCGACGTGTTCTCGCTCGGCGCCGTGCTCGTGTTCGCGGCCACCGGGCAGCCGCCGTTCACCGGGGACAATTCGGCGACCCTCCTCTACAAGGTGGTCCACGAACGGCCGGACCTCGACGCCGTCCCGGCCGGCGCGCTGCGCGAGCTCATCGCGGCCTGCCTGGCCAAGGCCGCCGCCGACCGGCCCGCCCCGGCCGAGATCGCGCAGGCGCTCGCCGGCGCCCTGCGCGCCCCCGGCTGGCTCCCCGCGCCGGTGGTGGAGGACGCCAGCCGCGCCGCCACGGCCCTGCTGGACCTGGAGGCCGCGCCGATCGGGCCCGCTGAGGGCGGCGCGGCCCGCGGCCACGAACCCGCTTCCGGGCCGGTCCCGTTCACGGCCTCCTCGTACGGCGGACCCGCGGTCGGGTTCGGAGCGCCGGACCCCTCGTACGGGAGCGCCGCCGGCGCCGTCCCGTCGTACGGGCCCTACGGGCCGCCGCCCCCGGACGCGGCGCACACCCCCACCGAGACCGGCGGGGGCGCGGTGCCGCAGCCGCGCACCGCCCCCGACCGGGCGCGCCAGGTCACCTTCAACGCGGCCGGGCGCCGGTTCAGCTGCTCGCTGGTCCTCGCCACGGCGACCGTCCTGGCCGTGTTCGGCGGCGGCGGTCTGTACGCGCTGGGGCTGCTCCGGGAGACCGGCCGCGACGGCACCGGCCAGCACGCGTCGGGCGACACCGCCGCCACGCCCCCTTCGGCGGCGGCCTCCGGCACCCCGGCCCCCAAGGAGTCGGCGACCCCCTCCGCCACCCCCTCGACGGCCAAGCCCTCGACGGGGGCGCCGGCCGGCACCCGGGGCGACGTCCCCAAGGAGCTCACCGGCACCTGGAAGGGCACGGTCACCACCGCCCGCGCGGGGGTCTCCAGCGAGTTCGAGATCACGATCAAGGCCGGCAAGGTCGGCGAGATCGTCGGCCGGGACAAGTCGGTCCTGCCGCTCTTCGGCACCGATTGCAGCGGTGACTGGAAGCTGGCCTCCGCCACCGACCGCTCCCTCGTGCTGGACACGGCGGGCGGCACCAACCCGGCGCCCGGCATCTGCTCCAACGGCTCCGCCGACGAGCGCTTCACCCTGAACGCCAACGGGACGCTCCACTACAAGTCGGGCGACGGGCCGGCCGGAAACCCCGAAGGCGACCTGACCCGCATCCCCTGAGAGCCGCCGACGGGCCCTGGCGTAGGCTGGATCGGTCCGTACCTCTTGACACCGCCGAAAGGTGACGCACCGGTGACCGACCAGGCCGCTCTCCAGTCTGTCCTCGACCGTGCCGCCGCAGGGGGCCGGATCACCAGGGAAGAGGCGCTCGACCTCTACCGGCACGCCCCGCTGCACGCGCTGGGCCAGGCCGCCGACGCGGCGCGCCGCCTGCGCTACGCCGGCACCGAGCACATCGCGACGTACATCATCGAGCGCAACATCAACTACACGAACGTGTGCGTCACGGCGTGCAAGTTCTGCGCCTTCTACGCGGCCCCGAAGGACACCAAGAAGGGCTGGTCCCGCGACCTCGACGACATCCTGCGCCGCTGCGCGGAGACCGTGGAGCTCGGCGGCACGCAGATCATGTTCCAGGGCGGACACCACCCGGACTACGGCGTGGAGTACTACGAGGAGCACTTCTCCGCGATCAAGAAGGCGTTCCCGCAGCTGGTCATCCACTCCCTCGGCGCCTCCGAGGTCGACCACATGGCCCGCATCTCGGGCGTCTCGGCGGAGGAGGCCATCAAGCGGATCCACGCGGCGGGCCTCGACTCCTTCGCGGGCGCCGGAGCCGAACTCCTGCCGGAGCGGCCGCGCAAGGCGATCGCCCCGCTGAAGGAGTCCGGCGAGCGCTGGCTGGAGATCATGGAGCTCGCCCACGGGCTGGGCGTGGAGTCCACCTCCACCATGCTGATGGGCACCGGCGAGACGAACGCCGAGCGCATCGAGCACATCGCGATGATCCGGGACACGCAGGACCGGACGGGCGGCTTCCGCGCCTTCATCCCGTACACGTACCAGCCCGAGAACAACCACCTCAAGGGCCGGACCCAGGCGACGGTCTTCGAGTACCTGCGCATGATCGCGATCGCGCGGCTCTTCCTCGACAACATCGCCCACATCCAGGGCTCCTGGCTGACCGTGGGCAAGGAGGCGGGCCAGCTCTCGCTGCACTACGGTGCGGACGACCTCGGCTCGATCATGCTGGAGGAGAACGTGGTCTCCTCGGCGGGCGCGAAGCACCGCTCGAACCGCCAGGAGATCATCGACCTGATCCGCAAGGCGGGCCGGGTCCCGGCGCAGCGCGCGACGACGTACGAGCACCTCCTCGTGCACGACGACCCGGCGAACGACCCGGTCGACGACCGCGTGGTCTCGCACATCTCGTCGACGGCGATCGAGGGCGGCACGGCGCACCCCGAGCTGAAGCTCATCTCCACGAACTGACGTACCCGTGCTGACGCTTCACACCGCCGACCTCCTCGTCCCGGGGGCGGGCCGCGCGCCGCTGCCCGCCGGGGCGGTCCTGGTCGAGGGCGACCGGATCGCCCGGGTGGGCCCGTACGAGGAGCTCGCGGCGGGCTGCCCGCACGCGCGGGTCCGCCGCTGGCCCGGGGTGCTGACCCCGGGGCTGCTGGTGCGCGGGGCGGACGAGCTGCTGGAGCGGACGTACTACCCGGACGACCCGTACGAGACCGCCGAACTCGGGGCCGACCCGATCAGCGGCGCCGAGGCGCTGGCCGCCCTGTCGCCCACGGAGTCCCGCTGGGGCAACAGTGCCCGCCGGGCCACGCAGAAGCTGCTGGCCCGCGGGGTGGTGGCGGTGGCCGGCAGGCTCACGGTCCCGGCGGTCCGCACGGCGGTGTCCCGCTCGGGCCTGACCCTCCTCCCGCCGGCGCCCGTCTCCGGGACCCCCTCACTGGACCCCTTCGCCGGCCGCGAGTCGCCCGAGGAGGCCTTCCACGGGGCACTCGAAGCGGGCGCCCCGGCCCGCTTCGCGGCCTTCGCCGTGGCCGACCCGGCGCAGCTCCTCGCCCAGGGCGCCACCACCTGCGTGGCCACGGTCATATCCGGCCGCCTCCTGCACCGGCGCCGCTAGGGGGTGTGGTCTAGGCCCTCGCGGATTCGCGGGCCAGGGCGGCCAGCAGGCAGGCCTGGAGCCGGCTGATGCCGCCCAGCTTCGCTCTTATGTTGTGGACGTGGAACTTGACCGTGCTGACGGACAGTTGGAGCTCGCCCGCGAGCTCCGCGTTGGAGGCGCCGGTCGCCAGGCACAGGAACACGGCCGACTCCTGCTCGGTGAGCTGGGCCTGCGGCCGTACGCCCTCCCCCGTGCGGGGCGGGAACCAGACGGGGACGCTGTAGCTGACGACGCGCATGGTTTCCACTCCTCGCCCCCGGCCGGTGGTCGAGCGGTCAACTCGTGCGGCCCGTCGGATCTCTCTGCCCTATGGGACGGGTGGTCCCGACAGGTAGGTTCCATTTCCGTCGAACGGCCAGGCATTGGCCTTGCAGCCGAGCAGCCCCTTGATCTGCTGCATCATTGCCGGAGCGGGCTTCCCGGGGCCCGGGCAGGTCTCGTGGTCGTGGCCCAGTTCGTGGCCCACCTCGTGGTTGACGATCAGTGCCCGGTACTCCTCCACGGCCCCTTTGAACTGCGGTGATCCCTCCAGCCAGCGCTTGAGGTTCACGACGACGGTGTGACCGGCCCGGCAGTTCGTCTCGCCGATCAGCTCCGGGGTGACCACCTCGCACAGCCGGTCGGTGGTCGTGGGTGTGGCGATCTTCACGGTGAAGTCCACGGGCTGGCCGGCCCCGACGAGCTGGAAGCCGTACGCCGGGTCCTTGATCCAGCCGCGCGGGTCGCCCAGGATCTTCTCCACGGACTGGGCGGCGGTGTTCGCGTCGACCCCGCTCCCGTCCTCGACCTCGATCCGCCACTTGCGGGCGGTCCCCCTGCCCTGCGGCTGTCCCGCGCGGGAAGAGGCCGCGAAGGTGCCCGGGCCGGACTGGGGCGTCTTGCCCGCGGTCGGTCCGCCTCCCTCGCCGCCGGGCTTCGAGGCATCGTCGGAGGGCTTCCCGGGCCCTGCGGACCCGGCGGATCCGGCCGGGGCCGAGGGGGAGGCCGCCGCGGGGTCCTGGCCGGGCGCACCGGAGGCGGCACCGGGCGTACCGGACGCCGGCGCGGCCACGGAGTCCGAGACGGAGGAGGCGTCGTCCAGCGGCACGACCGCGTACGCGGTCCCCGCCACGGCGACCACCGCGCCCGCCGCGAGGAGCGTGCGGTGGAGCCGCTTGCGCCGCTCGGCCCGCCGCTGGGCGCGGCGGCCGAGACGAGAACTTCGACCGTGACCGGTGGTATGG
The DNA here is from genome assembly GCF_040681715.1 of Streptomyces sp. NPDC051582. Taxonomy (NCBI): domain Bacteria; kingdom Bacillati; phylum Actinomycetota; class Actinomycetes; order Kitasatosporales; family Streptomycetaceae; genus Streptomyces; species Streptomyces sp. NPDC051582. The sequence goes on along the minus strand of NZ_JBFAZJ010000015.1, from coordinate 46,576 downwards.
CCTGCCGGCATCGTGGAGCCCTTTGTTCGTGAATAAGGTGTTTCGGTGGGCCTTGTTCGGGCCATGACCGCCAGTCAACGCGGACGCGCATGCTCCGCGTAACTGTCCATCGGGCCAGTTGTGCCCCCGGCGGTGGGGCCCGGGACCGCCTGCGAGAATGGCCCGGTATCAGCCCACCCGTACCGCACCGCACCTGAGGGGCCAACGCCAGTGACCCGCGCTTCCCTGGACAAGCAGCCGCACGAAGTCGCCTCCATGTTCGACGGTGTGGCGGCGAACTACGATCTCACCAATGACGTCCTCTCCCTCGGGCAGGCCCGTCTGTGGCGCAAGGAGGTGGCCAGGGCTGTCGGTGCGCGCCCCGGGCACAAGGTGCTGGACCTGGCCGCCGGAACCGCGACCTCCTCGCTGCCGTTCGCCGCGACGGGCGCGTACGTCGTCCCCTGCGACTTCTCGCTCGGCATGCTCCGCGAGGGCAAGAAGCGGCACGCCTGGCTGCCGCTGACCGCGGGCGACGCGACGAGGCTGCCGTTCAAGGACGACGTCTTCGACACCGTGACGATCTCCTTCGGGCTGCGCAACGTACAGGACACGGACGCGGCGCTGCGCGAGCTGTACCGGGTGACCAAGCCGGGCGGGCAGGTCGTGATCTGCGAGTTCTCGCAGCCCACGTGGGGCCCCTTCCGGACGGTGTACATGGAGTACCTGATGCGCGCCCTGCCGCCGGTGGCCCGCGCGGTCTCCTCCAACCCCGACGCGTACGTGTACCTCGCCGAGTCGATCCGCGAGTGGCCCGACCAGCCGGCGCTGGCCGGCCTGCTGCAGAAGGCCGGCTGGTCGAAGGTGGCCTGGCGCAACCTCAGCGGCGGCATCGTGGCGCTGCACCGCGGCGTCAAGACGGCCTAGGCGCAGGGCGCGCGGACCCGTGGACTACCAGCCCCTCCTCGAACAGATAGCGGCCGATGTCGCCCCCCTGGTGGGCGGCGGCACGCCGGCCGAGTACATCCCCGCGCTCGCCTCCGTGGATCCGGGGCAGTTCGGGATGGCCGTCGCCGATCTCGACGGGAACGTCTACGGGGTGGGTGACTGGCAGGTTCCCTTCTCGGCCCAGTCGATCACGAAGGTCTTCGCGCTGGCGCTGGCGCTGGCCGAGGGCGGCGACAGCCTGTGGGAGCGGGTCGGGCGGGAGCCCTCGGGCAACCCGTTCAACTCCCTGGTGCAGCTGGAGTACGAGAACGGCGTCCCGCGCAATCCGTTCATCAACGCGGGCGCGCTGGTGGTCACGGACCGGCTGCAGACGCTGACGGGCGACGCGAGCAGCGAGCTGCTGAAGTTCCTCCGGGAGGAGAGCGGGAACCCCGACCTCGGCTTCGACGCGGAGGTGGCGGCCTCGGAGCACGAGCACGGCGACCGCAACGCCGCGCTGGCGCACTTCATGGCCTCGTACGGGAACATCGACAACCCCGTGCCGGCGCTGTTGGACCACTACTTCTGGCAGTGCTCGATCGAGATGAGCTGCGCCGACCTGGCGCGGGCGGCGCGGTTCCTGGCCCGGCACGGGCTGCGGGCCGACGGGTCGCGGCTGCTGACGCGGAGCGAGGCGAAGCAGGTCAACGCGGTGATGCTGACCTGTGGGACGTACGACGCGGCAGGCGAGTTCGCGTACCGCGTCGGACTCCCCGGCAAGAGCGGCGTGGGCGGCGGGATCGTGGCGGTGGTGCCGGGCGTGTGCACGCTGGCCGTCTGGTCACCGGGCCTGGACCCGCACGGCAACTCCGTCGCGGGTGTCGCCGCCCTGGACCGGTTCACGACGCTGACCGGCCTGTCCGTTTTCTGACGCGCCGCTCGCACGGCCCGGCCCGGCCCGGGCGGGGGCTACCCGGCCGCCAGTACGAGTTCGTAGCGGCGGCCGTGGCGGACGCCGTTGGGGAGCAGGAAGCGCTCCGCCAGGGTCATGCCGAGGCGTTCCGCGACCGCGATCGAGCGCTGGTTCTCATCGTTGATCATCGCCACCACCCGGCCGATACCCGCCGCCCGCACGCGCTCCAGCGTGGCCAGGGCAGCCGCGTAGGCGTAGCCCTTGCCCCACGCCGAGCGGCCCAGGCGCCAGCCGATCTCGATCTCGCCGACCGGCCCCCACGGCTTGTCCTGCGGCCACGGCTGGGCGCCCGTGAAGCCGATCACCGCTCCGTCCGCGTCCAGCAGCGTCCACAGGCAGAAGCCGAGCTGTGCGTCGTGCATCCGCTGGCGCGCCGTGAACTCCTCGTACAGGGACAGTTCGGCCGGGCCGCCGAGGAACTCCATCACGTCGGGGTCGTCGAAGACCTCGTGCCAGGCCCGGGCGTCCTCGTCGGTCGGCACGCGCAGCCGGACGGTGGGGAGCGAGGCGGGCGAGGTGGGCGAAGCGGTCATCGGGGCAGCCCTTCGGGTTCGTGATCTCTCTCGCTGCATAGACTGCACATGTCCCGTGCCGTTGGGCACCCCTTATCGAGCCTTCGGGAGACCCCGCAGTGACCGAGCCCCTCTCCGAACACTCCGCGGATGTGATCGTCGTCGGGGCCGGGCCCGCCGGCTCGACCACCGCCTATTACCTCGCCAAGGCCGGACTCGACGTCCTGCTGCTGGAGAAGACGGCGTTCCCGCGCGAGAAGGTCTGCGGTGACGGTCTGACCCCGCGCGCCACCAAGCAGCTGGTGGCGATGGGCATCGACATCTCCGAAGAGGCCGGCTGGCTCCGCAACAAGGGCCTGCGCATCATCGGCGGCGGCCAGCGCCTCCAGCTGGACTGGCCGGAACTCGCCTCCTTCCCGGACTACGGACTCGTGCGCAAGCGCGACGACTTCGACGAGACGCTGGCCCGCCAGGCCCAGAAGGCCGGCGCCCGCCTGTACGAGCGCTGCAACGTCGGCGAGCCCGTACGCGACCCGCGCACCGGCCACATCACCGGCGTGCAGGCGAAGCTGGGCGAGGAGAAGACCCCGGTCACCTTCAGCGCCCCGCTCGTGGTGGCCGCCGACGGCAACTCCTCGCGCCTGTCGCTCGCCATGGGCCTGCACCGGCGCGAGGACCGCCCGATGGGCGTGGCCGTCCGTACGTACTTCACCTCGCCCCGCCACGACGACGACTACCTGGAGTCCTGGCTGGAGCTGTGGGACCGGCGCGGCGCGCAGGACCGGCTGCTGCCCGGCTACGGCTGGATCTTCGGGATGGGCGACGGCACGTCCAACGTCGGCCTCGGCATCCTCAACTCCTCCTCCGCCTTCCGGGAGCTGGACTGGCGCGAGGTCCTCAAGGCCTGGTGCGCGTCGATGCCGGAGGACTGGGGCTACACGCCCGAGAACATGACGCAGCCGATCCGCGGTGCGGCCCTGCCGATGGCCTTCAACCGGCAGCCGCACTACACCAAGGGCCTGCTGCTGGTCGGCGACGCGGGCGGGCTCGTCAACCCGTTCAACGGCGAGGGCATCGCATATGCGATGGAATCGGGCCAGATCGCGGCCGACGTCATCGTGCAGGCGCACGCCCGGGCCACCCCGGCCCAGCGCGAGCTGGCGCTGCACAGCTACCCGAAGGTGCTCAAGGAGACGTACGGCGGCTACTACACGCTGGGCCGCGCCTTCGTGAAGCTCATCGGCAACCCGAAGGTCATGAAGGTCGCCGCGCAGCGCGGACTGACGCACCCGGTGCTGATGCGCTTCACGCTGAAGATGCTGGCGAACCTGACCGACCCCTCGGGCGGCGACGCGATGGACCGCATCATCAACGGCCTCTCGAAGGTGGCTCCCCGAGCTTGATGGTTCAACGCCGGGCCGCTCGTCCGACAGTCGAGCGGCCCGGCTCGTGGTGTCGCGCGTCAGACGTTGACGATCTTCACCTTCGGGGAGCCGGGAAGCTCCTCGGCGGCCTTGCACAGGGCCGGGATGTGGGACTTGTCGGAGGTGACGAGCAGTACCGGGGGAGTGCAGAGTGCGGCCGTGGCGACGACGAGGGCGTCCACGAGGCATTCGTGTCCGTCAAGGCCGGAGGCGTCCAGCAGCTTTGCTGCAGTGTCCGTCACCGCGTCGTTGACCGGTTTCACGTCGAACCGGGACAGCAGAAACCGGAGCCGCTGGGCGGCTTCGCCCGTTCTGCGTACCTCCAAAGGCGTCAGTGCGGAGAGCGCCACGCGTCGGCCGCTCTGCTGAGCGACCTCGATGCGCGCACGCATCCCCTCGTCACCGTCGACGTGCAGTGAAAGCCCTTGGGCGTCCAGGACGAGAGTGCCCTCGCACTTCGCCTTGATCTTGAGGCGCTTGCTTACCACTCCTGCTCCGCCTGCCGCCGCGCTTCGGCGGAGACTGGGCCGAACGCCTTGCGGTCGGCGGTCACGACCTCACGCAGCTTCTGCGCGGCCAGCCACTCCTCCAGGGCTTCGGCCACAACGGAGGAGAACCCGCTCTTGCCGGCGCGTTCCTCGACTTCCTTGATCAATGACTGGGCGAGCGACACGGATCTCTTGCCGGCCCGCTCGACGGCCTGGGGTGCCACGTGGCTGCTCATATCTAAAACGTACCACCGGCGGTAGGAAATTTCTTGTCCGATGGTTACCTCAGCGGAACCAAGGTGGCCCCCAAGGCCTGAGGCCGACGGGAACCGGGCTAGGGAGCGGGTCGGGCCGGGTCTTCGCCGGTTCGGCCCGCTTCGCCGGTTCGGCCCGTTTCGTCGCCTCCGGGCGCGTGCGCCGGCTGCCGCCGCGGGCCGTGGACCGTCCGTACGCAGCGGGTCACCAGCACCGCGCCCCAGAGCAGCAGGGCGAAGGCAACGGCCCAGCCGAGCCCCAGGATGACGGGATGTCCGGGTTTGTGCCAGGGGCGGGTGGTGTTCAACAGCCAGCCGCCGACCGCGAGCAGGAAGAGTCCGGCCGCGGCGGGCGCGGAGGTGGGGTCGGCGGCGCGGTCCTGCTCCTCGTACGCGTCGGTCATCACGGTCCGCCACCTCCTGGCCTGAATCGGGCGCTTCGTACCGCCATCCTCTCAGGGCGCCGGCGGACGCGGAAAGGGCCGGCACTGCGCCCGCGAGCGGGGGAGTGCCGGCCCTCGGGCCGTGCCGGGACGTACGCGGACGCGCCGGAGCACGCCGAGACGCGCTGAGAGGGGCTCAGGGAGCCCCTGGGGAACCCCAGGGCGCTCAGAGGGACCTCGGGGGTCTCAGAGGATGCGGACGGCGCCCGTCGGCTTGTCGTAGCTCAGGGAGCGCTCGACGATGCCCGTGCTGGGGTTCTGGGCGCCCACGAACTTGCCGCCGCCGACGTAGATGGCGACGTGGTAGGCGTTGCCGCGGGAGCCCCAGTACAGGACGTCGCCCGGCTGGAGGGCGCTCAGGGAGACCGAGGTGCCCCTCGCGGACTGGTCCTGCGACATGCGCGGCAGGGTGACGCCGGCCTGGCGGTAGGCGGCCTGGACGAGGCCGGAGCAGTCGTACGAGGACGGGCCGGTGCCGCCGCTGATGTACGCCTTGCCGACCTGCGCGCGGGCGAAGTTGACGATGGCTGCGGCGGAGCCGGTCGCCGGGGCGGTGACGGTGCCCGAGCCCAGCTCGGAGCCCGAGTCCGACGCGGAGGTGCTCTGGAGGCTGCCCCGGGAGGAGCTGCGGTTGGCGCGCTCGGCCTCGGCCTTGCGGTCCGCCTCCTCCTTCGCCTTCTTCTCGGCGTCGGCCTTCTGGGCGTCTTCCTTGGCCTTCTTCGCCTCGGCGGCAGCGCCCGTACGGGCCTGCTCCTCCTGGGTGCGCAGCTCACCGGTGACGGCGGCGGCGGCCGTGTTCTCGGCGGCGGTGGTGACGGCGGAGGAGACGTCGGCGGCCAGGTCCAGGTTCAGGACCGGCATTTCGAGCGTCGTCTCGGTCACGGGCTCGGACGGGGACGCGCTCGCCGTGCCGGCCATCGCCAGGGTGCTGAGGACGCCACCGGCAACTCCGGCGCGGACCGCGAGCTTCGAGGCGCTGCGACGGGGCTTCCGGTGGCTGGGTATGTGAGCGGTGTGGGACATGAGGACAACCGCTATCAGGGGGTCCGGGTTCCCTTCAAGAAACGTGGTCTGCGCCACAGTTGTCCGCGAATCGGGCTAACCGGGCGCGTCGCGCGTCCTATTGACGCCGTAACGGACGTATCGGACACGCCGTCACAAGGCTGTGATCAAGGGGTTTCCGCAATAAGTCCGAATTGATCCACGACCTACCATCACTGCACACAGATGGCCAAGCCCCGTTTCGGAACCGAGAATTCGGTGTGGCGCAGGTCACAGATTCATCTCACTGTGAGGGCGCTGTGGTCCGTCCGTGATCCGACCGTGAACTTCCCGTGGGCGCGGTCGCCCGTGCTCGTGAACGCGCGCACGCGCCCGGCGCCGTCCACTCGCGTCCTCGGAGCCTCCCCCGGCCGGGCGACGGCGATTTCCTTTACCGTGCAAGGCTTGATCCTGCAAATTTGCCTGCACTCGCCATCCTTTGATAGGGGCATCGGCCTTCCACCTGCGACAACGAGGCCGGATGTCACCTTTGGTGATCATGTGGATGCTTCGCGTATGAAGATCACCACCTATCGGGCTTGATGATCGTTCGTCAGGTGGTGGAGATCACAAACTCGGTGTTGTTACCCGTGTCGCAGATCACAGAGGAGCAGGCATAAGATGCGCAGCAGTCCGGCTTGTGAACTGCCTCACATGAGATCCCGTCGAGTTGGACGATCTTCGCGAGGCGGCCGGCACGGCGGTCCAACGGTCAAGGACGACTGGAAGGAGCGAGGAGCGTGAATGCGTACGCGCCCATCCTCGTGCTCGGCGCCCTCGGCGCAGGGTTTGCGATCTTCTCCGTGGTCATGGCCACGCTGATCGGCCCGAGACGGTACAACCGGGCGAAGCTCGATGCGTACGAGTGCGGCATCGAGCCGACGCCGACGCCGGCCGGCGGCGGCCGCTTCCCCATCAAGTACTACCTGACGGCGATGCTCTTCATCGTCTTCGACATCGAAGTTGTCTTCCTCTACCCCTGGGCGGTCACCTTCGACTCCCTGGGGATCTTCGGGCTCGTCGAGATGCTGCTCTTCGTGCTCACCGTCTTCGTCGCCTACGCCTACGTGTGGCGCCGCGGCGGTCTGGAATGGGACTGAGGGGCTGAATTTCCCATGGGACTGGAAGAGAAGCTGCCGAGCGGCTTTCTGCTGACCACCGTCGAACAGGCCGCGGGCTGGGTGCGCAAGTCATCCGTGTTCCCCGCGACCTTCGGCCTGGCTTGCTGCGCCATCGAGATGATGACCACCGGAGCGGGCCGGTACGACCTGGCCCGCTTCGGCATGGAGGTCTTCCGCGGATCCCCGCGCCAGGCCGATCTGATGATCGTGGCCGGTCGGGTCAGCCAGAAGATGGCGCCGGTGCTGCGGCAGGTGTACGACCAGATGCCCGCTCCCAAATGGGTCATCTCCATGGGGGTTTGTGCATCTTCAGGCGGAATGTTCAATAACTACGCGATTGTCCAGGGCGTCGACCACATCGTCCCGGTGGACATCTATCTCCCCGGCTGCCCGCCGCGGCCCGAGATGCTGATGGACGCGATCCTCAAGCTCCACCAGAAGATCCAGGGCGGAAAGCTCGGCGTGAACCGGGAAGAGGCGGCGCGCGAGGCGGAGGCGGCGGCCCTCAAGGCCCTCCCCACGATCGAGATGAAGGGGCTGCTCCGGTGAGCGACGCGAGCGAGACCTCCCCAGGCACCGACGCCAACGGCAACGGGAACAACGTTCCTGCCCCGCGGGGTTCCGCCGGCGGCCCCGAGGTGATCGGCGTCCGCAAGGGCATGTTCGGTGCCCGGGGCGGCGGCGACACCAGCGGCTACGGCGGCCTCGTCCGCACCGTGGCCATGCCGGGCGAGAGCCACCGCCCCTACGGCTCCTACTTCGACGAGGTCGTCGACGAGCTCGAAGGGGCGCTGGAGGAGCAGGACCTGCTCCCGCAGAACGCGATCGAGAAGGTCGTCGTCGACCGCGGCGAGCTGACCCTCCACATCGCCCGCGAGCACCTCGTCCGCGTCGCCAAGACCCTGCGCGACGACCCCGCCCTGCGCTTCGAGCTCTGCACCGGCGTCTGCGGGGTCCACTTCCCCGACGACAAGAGCCGCGAGCTGCACGCCGTCTACCACCTGCGCTCGATCACCCACGGCCGGGTGGTGCGCCTGGAGGTCACGGCCCCCGACGCCGACCCGCACGTGCCCTCGCTCGTCTCCGTCTACCCGACGAACGACTGGCACGAGCGCGAGGCGTACGACTTCTTCGGCCTGGTCTTCGACGGGCACCCGGCGCTCACGCGGATCATGATGCCGGACGACTGGCAGGGCTTCCCGCAGCGCAAGGACTACCCGCTCGGCGGCATCCCCATCGAGTACAAGGGCGCCCAGATCCCGGCCCCCGACCAGCGGAGGTCGTACAGCTGATGAACGCCCAGAACGCATCGAACAAGGCCTCCTCGAACGCCGCGGCCTCCCGGGAGACCACCGAAGGCACCGTCTACACCGTCACCGGCGGGGACTGGGACGAGATCGTCCAGTCCGCGGCGAAGGCCGACGACGAGCGGATCGTCGTCAACATGGGCCCGCAGCACCCCTCCACCCACGGCGTGCTCCGGCTGATCCTGGAGATCGACGGCGAGACCGTCACCGAGGCCCGCTGCGGCATCGGCTACCTGCACACCGGCATCGAGAAGAACCTCGAATTCCGGAACTGGACGCAGGGCACCACCTTCGTGACGCGCATGGACTACCTGACGCCGTTCTTCAACGAGACGGCGTACTGCCTCGGCGTCGAGAAGCTCCTCGGCATCACCGACCAGATCCCGGACCGCGCCACCGTCATCCGCGTCCTGCTGATGGAGCTCAACCGGATCTCCTCCCACCTGGTGTGCATCGCCACCGGCGGCATGGAGCTGGGCGCGACCACGATCATGATCTACGGGTTCCGGGACCGCGAGCTGATCCTCGACATCTTCGAGCTGATCACCGGCCTGCGCATGAACCACGCGTTCGTCCGCCCCGGCGGCCTCGCCCAGGACCTGCCCCCGGGCGCCGTGGACCAGCTGCGCGACTTCCTGGGGACCATGAAGAAGAACCTGCCGGAGTACGACAAGCTCGCCACCGGCAACCCCATCTTCAAGGCCCGCATGCAGGACGTCGGCCACCTCGACCTCACCGGCTGCATGGCGCTCGGCGCCACCGGGCCGATCCTGCGCTCGGCGGGCCTGCCGCACGACCTGCGCAAGGCGGACCCGTACTGCGGGTACGAGACCTACGAGTTCGACGTGCCGACCACCGAGAGCTGCGACTCGTACGGGCGGTTCCTGATCCGCCTGGAGGAGATGCGCCAGTCCCTGCGGATCGTCGAGCAGTGCCTGGAGCGGCTGGAGCCGGGCCCCGTCATGGTCGCCGACAAGAAGATCGCCTGGCCGGCGCAGCTCGCGATGGGTCCGGACGGCCTCGGCAACTCGCTCGACCACATCAAGAACATCATGGGCACCTCCATGGAGGCCCTCATCCACCACTTCAAGCTGGTGACCGAGGGCTTCCGGGTGCCGGCCGGGCAGGCGTACGCGGCCGTCGAGTCGCCCAAGGGCGAGCTCGGCGTGCACGTCGTCTCCGACGGCGGCACCCGCCCCTACCGGGTCCACTTCCGCGACCCGTCCTTCACCAACCTTCAGGCCATGGCGGCGATGTGCGAGGGCGGCCAGGTCGCCGACGTCATCGTCGCCGTCGCCTCCATCGACCCCGTGATGGGAGGCGTCGACCGATGACAGCCAATCCGACCGGTCAAGGGGTGAGTCTGGGCATGCCCGGGCTTCCGGCCCCCGATTTCCCGGCCGACGTACGCGCCCGGCTCGAAGCGGACGCGAAGGAGGTCATCGCCCGCTACCCCGACAGCCGCTCCGCGCTGCTGCCGCTGCTGCACCTGACCCAGGCGGAGGAGGGCTTCGTCTCGCGCACCGGGGTCCGCTTCTGCGCCGAGGTGCTGGGCCTGACCACCGCCGAGGTCACCGCCGTGGCCACCTTCTACACGATGTACCGGCGCAAGGCCTCCGGCGACTACCAGGTCGGGGTCTGCACGAACACCCTGTGCGCGGTCATGGGCGGTGACGCGATCTTCGACGAGCTCAAGGAGCACCTCGGGGTCGGCAACAACGAGACCACCCCCGACGGCAAGGTCACGCTGGAGCACATCGAGTGCAACGCGGCCTGCGACTACGCCCCCGTGGTGATGGTCAACTGGGAGTTCTTCGACAACCAGACCCCCGACTCCGCCAAGGCCATGGTCGACGACCTGATCGCCGGCCGGCCCGTCGCGCCGACCCGGGGCGCGCCGCTGTGCACGTACAAGGAGACGGCCCGGATCCTGGCCGGCTTCCCCGACGAGCGCGCGGGCGCGGTCGAGGCGAGCGGCGGTGCCGGCGCCGCCTCCCTGATCGGGCTGCGCATCGCGCGCGGCGAGACCGGGCAGCTCGGCAAGGTCGTGCACCCGCGTGGTGAGGCTTCCGCTGCCACCGAGGAGGGGGAGTGATGACGGTGACTGCCGAAATGCATGAGAACGGCGCCCCGGAGAAGCTGCTGGCGCCCGTGCTGTCGGCCTTCTGGGACGAGCCGCAGTCGTGGACGCTGGAGACCTACCGGCGGCACGAGGGCTACGAAGGCCTGCGCAAGGCGCTCGCGATGACCCCGGACGACCTCATCGCCTACGTGAAGGACTCCGGTCTGCGCGGCCGCGGCGGCGCGGGCTTCCCCACCGGAATGAAGTGGCAGTTCATCCCGCAGGGCGACGGAAAGCCGCACTACCTCGTCGTGAACGCGGACGAGTCGGAGCCGGGAACCTGCAAGGACATCCCCCTCCTCTTCGCCAACCCGCACTCCCTCATCGAGGGAATGATCATCGCCTGCTACGCGATCCGCTCGGAGCACGCCTTCATCTACCTGCGCGGCGAGGTCGTCCCGGTACTGCGGCGCCTGCACGAGGCGGTGCGCGAGGCGTACGAGGCCGGCTACCTCGGCGAGGACGTCCTCGGGAGCGGCCTGAAGCTCGACATCACGGTGCACGCGGGGGCGGGCGCGTACATCTGCGGAGAGGAGACGGCACTCCTCGACTCCCTCGAAGGCCGGCGCGGTCAGCCCCGGCTGCGTCCCCCCTTCCCCGCCGTCGAGGGGCTCTACGCGTGCCCCACTGTCGTCAACAACGTGGAGTCCATCGCCTCGGTTCCCGCGATCCTGAACCGGGGCAAGGACTGGTTCAAGTCGATGGGCACCGAGAAGTCCCCCGGCTTCACGCTCTACTCGCTGTCCGGGCACGTCGCCGGACCCGGCCAGTACGAGGCCCCGCTCGGCATCACCCTGCGCCAGCTCCTCGACATGAGCGGCGGGATGCGCCGCGGGCACCGGCTGAAGTTCTGGACCCCGGGCGGCTCCTCGACCCCCATGTTCACGGACGAGCACCTCGACGTGCCGCTGGACTACGAGGGCGTCGGCGCGGCCGGCTCCATGCTCGGCACCAAGGCGCTCCAGTGCTTCGACGAGACGACCTGCGTGGTGCGGGCCGTCACCCGCTGGACCGAGTTCTACGCCCACGAGTCCTGCGGCAAGTGCACCCCCTGCCGCGAAGGCACGTACTGGCTGGTCCAGTTGCTGCGCGACATCGAGGCCGGCAAGGGCGTCATGTCGGACCTCGACAAGCTGAACGACATCGCCGACAACATCAACGGCAAGTCGTTCTGCGCGCTCGGCGACGGCGCCGCCAGCCCGATCTTCTCCTCACTCAAGTACTTCCGCGAGGAGTACGAGCAGCACATCACGGGCAAGGGCTGCCCCTTCGACCCCAAGAAGTCGACCCTCTGGGCTGACACGGAGGTGAACGCATGACCGTCACCACTAATGCTCCGACCGGTGGCGGAGAGGCCGCCGTGCCGCCCGAGGACCTGATCTCCCTGACCATCGACGGCATCGAACTGTCGGTGCCCAAGGGGACCCTGGTCATCCGGGCCGCGGAGCAGATCGGCATCGAGATCCCCCGGTTCTGCGACCACCCCCTCCTCGACCCGGTCGGCGCCTGCCGCCAGTGCATCGTCGAGGTCGAGGGCCAGCGCAAGCCGATGGCCTCCTGCACCATCACCTGCACCGACGGCATGGTCGTCAAGACGCAGCTGACCTCCCCGGTGGCCGAGAAGTCCCAGCGCGGGGTGATGGAGCTGCTGCTCATCAACCACCCGCTGGACTGCCCGGTCTGCGACAAGGGCGGCGAGTGCCCGCTGCAGAACCAGGCGATGTCCCACGGGCAGAGCGACTCGCGCTTCGAGGGCAAGAAGCGCACGTACGAGAAGCCGGTCCCGATCTCCACGCAGGTGCTGCTGGACCGCGAGCGGTGCGTGCTGTGCGCGCGCTGCACCCGCTTCTCCACACAGGTCGCGGGCGACCCGATGATCGAGCTCCTGGAGCGCGGCGCGCTCCAGCAGGTCGGCATCGGCGAGGGCGACCCCTTCGAGTCGTACTTCTCCGGCAACACCATCCAGATCTGCCCCGTCGGCGCCCTCACCTCGGCCGCCTACCGGTTCCGCTCCCGCCCGTTCGACCTCGTCTCCTCCCCGAGCGTGTGCGAGCACTGCGCGGGCGGCTGCGCGACCCGGACCGACCACCGCCGCGGCAAGGTGCTGCGCCGGATGGCCGCCGAGGACCCCGAGGTCAACGAGGAGTGGATCTGCGACAAGGGCCGCTTCGGGTTCCGCTACGCGCAGCGCCCCGACCGGCTCACCACTCCGCTGGTGCGCGGCTCGGACGGGGTCCTCGCCCCGGCGAGCTGGCCCGAGGCCCTGGAGGCCGCGGCCGCCGGGCTCTCGGCCGCGCGCGGCCGAGCCGGGGTCCTGACCGGCGGCCGGCTGACCGTCGAGGACGCGTACGCGTACGCCAAGTTCGCCCGCGTCGTCCTCGACACCAACGACATCGACTTCCGGGCCCGGATCCACAGCGCGGAGGAGGCCGAGTTCCTGGCCGCCACCGTCGCCGGCACCGGCACGGACCTCGACGGCCGCGGCGTGACGTACGCGAAGCTGGAGGCGGCCCCCGCCGTCCTGCTCGCCGGCATCGAGTCCGAGGAGGAAGCCCCCGGGGTCTTCCTGCGGCTGCGCAAGGCCCACCGCAAGCACAAGCAACGGACCTTCGCGCTCGCCCCGTTCGCCACCCGCGGTCTGGACAAGGCGGGCGGCGCCCTGCTGGCCGCCGCCCCCGGCACCGAGCCCGAGTGGCTCGACGCCCTCGCCTCCCGCACCGGCCTGGAGGCCGGCGGGGCCGAGGCCGCCGAAGCGCTGCGCCGGGCCGGTGCGGTCATCGTCGTCGGTGAGCGCCTCGCCGCCGTGCCGGGTGCGCTGACCGCCGCCGTACGGGCCGCCGCCGCGACCGGCGCGCAGCTCGTGTGGATCCCCCGCCGGGCCGGGGAGCGGGCCGCCGTCGAGGCGGGCGCGCTGCCCTCGCTGCTGCCGGGGGCCCGTCCGGCCACCGACCCGCGGGCCCGCGACGAGGTCGCCACCGCCTGGGGGCTGGACGAGCTCCCGCACCGCTACGGCCGCGACACCGGCCAGATCGTCGAGGCCGCAGCGGGCCGCGAGCTCTCCGCCCTGCTGGTCGCGGGCGTCGAGATCGCCGACCTGCCGGACCCGGCCCGGGCGCTGATCGCCCTCCAGGAGGCCTTCGTGGTCTCGCTGGAACTGCGGCCCGGCCAGGTCACCGACCACGCGGACGTGGTCTTCCCGGTCGCGGCCGTCGACGAGAAGGCCGGTGCGTTCATCAACTGGGAGGGCAGGGTCCGGCCGTTCGAGGCCGCGCTCAAGCCCGACCAGATGACCCGCCGGCTCGCCCCCGCCGACGCCCGCGTCCTGCACATGCTGGCCGACGCGGCCGACCGGCCGATCGCGCTGCCCGACGTACACGCCGTACGCCGCGAGCTCGACGCGCTCGGCCCCTGGGCCGGGGAGCGCGCCGCCGAGCAGTCTGCGGACACCGCGCCGCTGCCCCGCCCGGGCGCCGGCGAGGCGGTCCTCGCCGGTCACCGGCTCCTGCTCGACCAGGGCCTGCTCCAGGAGGGCGACGAGGCCCTGGCCGGCACCCGGCACGAGGCGAGCGCCCGGCTGTCGGCCGCCACGGCCGCCGAGACCGGCGTCAAGGAGGGCGACGTCCTCGCGGTGACCGGCCCGGCCGGCTCCCTGGAACTCCCGCTGCGGATCACCGAGATGCCCGACCGCGTGGTCTGGCTCCCGCTGAACTCCGCCGGGCACGGCGTCCTCGCCGACACCGGGGCCCACCCGGGCACCCTCGTACGGATCGGACCGGCGACCCCGGCCGACGGCAGCGGCACCCCCGCGGAGGTGGGCGCGTGAACGCGGTACAGCTCGCGGCCGAGGACCTCTCCCTGTTCGGCAGGGACGTCTGGTGGCTGGTCGTGATCAAGGCGGTGTTCTGCTTCGCCTTCCTGATGGTGACCGTGCTCTTCTCCATCGTGTGGGAGCGCAAGGTCGTCGCCTGGATGCAGTTGCGCATCGGCCCCAACCGGCACGGCCCCTGGGGCATGCTCCAGTCGCTCGCCGACGGCGTGAAGCTGATGCTCAAGGAAGACATCATCGTCAAGCGGGCCGACAAGGTGGTGTACGTCCTGGCCCCGATCATCGCGGCGATCCCGGCCTTCATGGCCATCGCGGTGATCCCGTTCGGCCCGGCCGGCGACGAGGTCTCGATCTTCGGCCAGCGCACGACGATGCAGCTCACCGACCTGCCGATCGCGATGCTCTACATCCTCGCGGTCGCCTCGGTCGGCATCTACGGCATCGTCCTGGCCGGCTGGTCCTCGGGCTCGACGTACCCGCTGCTCGGGGGCCTGCGCTCCTGCGCGCAGATGATCTCGTACGAGATCGCGATGGGCGCGGCCTTCGCCTCCGTCTTCCTCTACTCCGGGTCGATGTCGACCTCGGCGATCGTGGAGGCGCAGGCGGACCGCTGGTTCATCGTGCTGCTGCCGGTGTCCTTCATCATCTACGTCATCACGATGGTCGGCGAGACGAACCGCGCGCCGTTCGACATGCCGGAGTCCGAGGGCGACCTCGTCGGCGGCTTCAACACCGAGTACTCCTCCATCAAGTTCGCGCTGTTCATGCTGGCCGAGTACGTCAACATGGTCACCGTCTCGGCGGTCTCGGTCACCCTCTTCCTCGGCGGCTGGCGCGCCCCGTACCCGATCAGTCACTTCTGGGAGGGCGCGAACCACGGCTGGTGGCCGATGCTCTGGTTCGTCATCAAGGTCCAGCTGCTGCTGTTCTTCTTCATCTGGCTGCGCGGCACGCTGCCCCGCGTGCGCTACGACCAGCTGATGAAGCTCGGCTGGAAGGTCCTGATCCCGGTCTCCGTGGTCTGGCTGATGCTGGTCGCGACCGTCCGGGCGCTGCGCAACGAGAACTACGACTTCTCGGAGATCGTGCTGTACGTCGGCGGCGGGGTCGTGGCGATCCTGCTGCTGTCCTTCGTCGCGGACCTCTTCCGCGACCGGAAGGAGAAGGCTTCCGCCGGGCGGGCCGACGAGGCCGCCGGGGCCGAGCCCTTCGACCCGCTGGCGGGCGGGTTCCCCGTACCGCCCAAGCCCGGCCAGCACCTGGCACCCGTACCGCGCAGGCGGCCTCGCAGTGAGCGGGAGCTGATCGTCAGTGGCGGGACGAATACCGACAGTGACCGAGAGGAGGGTGCTGAGAATGTCTGACAAGTCTGACGCCGAGCAGGGCGAGAAGTGGCAGAACCCGGTGGCCGGCTTCGGCGTGACCTTCAAGGCCATGTTCAAGAAGCGCCTCACCGAGCAGTACCCCGAGCAGCAGAAGACCACCGCTCCGCGCTTCCACGGACGGCACCAGCTGAACCGGCACCCGGACGGCCTGGAGAAGTGCATCGGCTGCGAGCTGTGCGCCTGGGCCTGCCCCGCCGACGCCATCTACGTGGAGGGCGCGGACAACACCGAGGAGGAGCGCTACTCCCCGGGTGAGCGGTACGGGCGGGTCTACCAGATCAACTACGCCCGCTGCATCCTGTGCGGGCTGTGCATCGAGGCCTGCCCGACGCGGGCGCTGACGATGACGAACGAGTTCGAACTGGCCGACGCCAGCCGCGAATCGCTCATCTACACCAAGGAGCAGCTGCTCGCGGGTCTGACCGAGGGCATGGTGGAGTCTCCGCACTCGATCTTCCCGGGCACGGACGAGCAGGACTACTACCGCGGGCTGGTGACGGGGGCGGCTCCCGGGACGGTCCGCCAGGTGGCGCTCTCCAAGGGCGAGACCGCGGCCGATGCCGAGGAGGTGCAGGCATGAGCGCCCTCGCAGCGGCCACCTTGACCTCCACCGGCGAGGCGGTCCAGTTCTGGGTCCTCGGCACCGTCGCCGTCATCGGGGCGCTCTCGACGATCCTCATGAAGAAGGCCGTGCACAGCGCGCTCAGCCTGGCCGGGACGATGATCATCCTGGCGGTCTTCTACCTCGCCAACGGGGCGTACTTCCTGGGCGTGGTCCAGGTCATCGTCTACACCGGCGCGATCATGATGCTCTTCCTCTTCGTGGTCATGCTCGTCGGCGTCACCGCCGCCGACTCGCTGAAGGAGACCCTCAAGGGGCAGCGCTGGCTGGCCGTCCTGTGCGGGCTCGGCTTCGGCGTCCTGCTGATCGCGGGCATCGGCAACGCGAAGCTGAACCACTTCAACGGGCTCGGCCGGGTCAACTCCGCCGGGCACGTGGAGGGGCTGGCCACGCTGATCTTCACCAAGTACGTGTTCGCCTTCGAGATCACCGGCGCGCTGCTGATCACGGCCGCCGTCGGTGCGATGGTCCTCACCCACCGCGAGCGCACCGAGCGGGCCGCCACCCAGCGCGAGCTCGCCGAGCGGCGCGTGCGCGAGGGCGTGCAGCTCCCGCCGCTGCCCGCGCCCGGCGTCTACGCCCGGCACAACGCGGTGGACGTCGCCGGCCTGCTCCCGGACGGCACCCCGTCCGAGCTGACCGTCAACAAGACGCTGCGCGCCCGCGGCCAGATCCGGGACGTGTCGAGCGAGGCACTGAACGATCTGAAGGCGCTGGAGCAGGCGTCGGCGGAGCGCCTCGGCCGCGAGGAGGCATCGAAGTGAATCCGGTCAACTACCTGTACCTGGCCGCCCTGCTGTTCACCATCGGCGCGGCCGGCGTGCTCATCCGCAAGAACGCGATCGTGCTGTTCATGTGCGTCGAGCTGATGCTCAACGCCTGCAACCTCGCCTTCGTGGCCTTCTCCCGGATGCACGGCAATCTCGACGGCCAGATCATCGCCTTCTTCACGATGGTCGTCGCCGCCGCGGAGGTCGTGGTGGGTCTCGCGATCATCGTGTCGATGTTCCGTACCCGCCACTCGGCCTCGGTCGACGACGCCAGCCTGATGAAGCTGTAAGGGGCGCTCACAGTGGAGAATCTGATCGGGCTGCTGATCGCGGCGCCCCTGCTCGGAGCGGCGGTGCTGCTTCTCGGCGGCCGGCGCCTCGACAAGGCCGGGCACTGGCTCGGCACCCTCTTCGCCGCCGCCTCCTTCGGCATCGGCGTAGCCCTGTTCACCGACATGCTGGGCCGCGGGGCCGAGGACCGCACCCTGCACGAGAAGCTGTACACCTGGATCCCCGTCGAGGGCTTCCAGGCGGACGTCGCCTTCCAGCTCGACCAGCTGTCGATGACTTTCGTCCTGCTGATCAGCGGGGTCGGCACGCTCATCCACATCTACTCCATCGGGTACATGGAGCACGACGAGCGCCGCCGGCGCTTCTTCGGCTACCTGAACCTGTTCCTCGCGGCGATGCTGCTGCTGGTCCTCGCCGACAACTACCTGCTGCTGTACGTCGGGTGGGAGGGCGTCGGCCTCGCCTCGTACCTGCTCATCGGCTTCTGGCAGCACAAGCCCAGCGCGGCGACCGCCGCGAAGAAGGCCTTCCTGGTCAACCGGGTCGGCGACATGGGCCTGTCGATCGCGATCATGCTGCTGTTCACCACCTTCGGGACCTTCGCCTTCGGCCCGGTGTTCGCCTCCGTGGGGAACGCCACCGAGGGCAAGCTGACGGCGATCGCCCTGATGCTGCTGCTCGCCGCGTGCGGCAAGTCGGCCCAGGTGCCGCTGCAGTCCTGGCTCGGGGACGCGATGGAGGGCCCGACCCCGGTCTCGGCCCTGATCCACGCGGCGACGATGGTGACGGCGGGCGTGTACCTGATCGTCCGCTCGGCCGCCGTCTTCAACGGGGCGCCGGACGCCCAGCTGGTGGTCACCGTCGTGGGCGCGGTCACGCTGATCTTCGGTGCGATCGTCGGTTGCGCGAAGGACGACATCAAGAAGGCCCTCGCCGGGTCGACGATGTCGCAGATCGGGTACATGATCCTGGCCGCGGGCCTCGGCCCCGTCGGCTACGTCTTCGCGATCATGCACCTGGTGACGCACGGCTTCTTCAAGGCCGGCCTCTTCCTCGGCGCGGGTTCCGTGATGCACGGGATGAACGACGAGGTGGACATGCGCAAGTACGGAGGCCTGCGCAAGTTCATGCCGATCACCTTCGTCACCTTCGGCCTGGGCTACCTGGCGATCATCGGCTTCCCCGGTCTGTCCGGCTTCTTCTCCAAGGACATGATCATCGAGGCGGCCTTCGCCAAGGGCGGCACCCAGGGCTGGATCCTCGGCGGGGTGGCCCTGCTGGGCGCCGGCATCACCGCCTTCTACATGACCCGGGTCATGCTCCTCACCTTCTTCGGCGAGAAGCGCTGGCAGCCGGACGCGACGGGCCACGAGCCGCACCCGCACGAGTCCCCGAAGTCCATGACCATCCCGATGATCATCCTGGCTTTCGGATCCGTGTTCGCCGGAGCGTTCTTCGAGATCGGCGAGCGCTTCCTGAAGTGGCTGGAGCCCGTCACCGGTTACGAGCACGGCAACTCGCCGGTCAGCGCCATGACGGTGACCGCGTCCACCATGGTCGTCCTGGTCGTCGGTGTCGCCATCGCCTGGTCGATGTACGGCCGGCGTCCCGTCCCGGTCCTCGCCCCGCGCGGCTCGATCCTCACGCGGGCGGCCCGGCGGGACCTGTACCAGGACGACTTCAACCACGTCGTGCTGGTGCGCGGCGGGGAGCACCTGACCCGCTCGCTCGTGTACGTGGACCACAGCCTGGTCGACGGAGTGGTCAACGGGACGGCCGCCGCGGTCGGCGGGGCCTCGGGCCGGCTGCGCAAGCTGCAGAACGGCTACGCCCGCAGCTACGCGGTCTCGATGTTCGGGGGCACGGCGATCCTCATCGCCGCGACCCTGCTGATGAGGGCGGTGTGAGATGAGTTTCCCGCTTCTGACGGTGACGGCCGCGGTCCCCGCGGTCGGCGCCGTCCTGACGGCGGCCGTCCCGGCCGCCCGCAGGACCGCCGCCAAGTGGCTGGCGCTGCTCTTCTCGCTGGCGACGCTGGCGCTGGCCGTGCTCGTCGCGGTCCGCTTCGAGCCCGGTGGCGCCCGCTACCAGCTCACCGAATCACACGCCTGGATCGCCGACTTCGGCGTGCGCTACGAACTGGGCGTCGACGGGATCGGGGTGGCGCTCATCGCGCTCACCGCGCTGCTGATCCCGTTCGTGATCGGGGCCGGCTGGAACGACGCCGATCCCCTGGAGACCTCATCGTCCCGCTGGCGGCCGACGCAGGGCTTCTTCGCCCTGATCCTGATGGTCGAGGCGATGGTGATCATCTCCTTCGAGGCCACCGACGTCTTCCTCTTCTACATCTTCTTCGAAGCCATGCTCATCCCGATGTACTTCCTCATCGGAGGCTTCGGGGACCGGGCACACGCCGGGACCGACGAGAACGCGGCCGCGCAGCGCTCGTACGCGGCGGTCAAGTTCCTCCTCTACAACCTGGCCGGCGGCCTGATCATGCTGGCCGCCGTCATCGGCCTCTACGTGGTCGCCGGGAACTTCTCGCTCCAGGAGATCACCGCCGCCCGGGCCGCGGGCACGCTCGACATGGCGACCAACACCGAGCGGCTGCTGTTCCTCGGCTTCTTCTTCGCCTTCGCGGTGAAGGCCCCGCTGTGGCCGCTGCACACCTGGCTGCCGAACGCGATGGGCGAGGCCACCGCCCCGGTCGCCGTCCTGATCACCGCGGTCGTCGACAAGGTCGGCACCTTCGCGATGCTCCGCTTCTGCCTCGGGCTGTTCCCCGACGCCAGCAAGTGGGCCACGCCCGCGATCCTCGTCCTGGCCCTGATCAGCATCGTCTACGGGGCGCTGGTCGCGGTCGGACAGCGGGACATCAAGCGCCTGGTGGCGTACGCCTCGATCTCCCACTTCGGGTTCATCATCATGGGCATCTTCGCGATGACCTCCCAGGGCCAGTCGGGCGCGACGCTCTACATGGTCAACCACGGGATCTCGACGGCCGCGCTGATGCTGGTCGCGGGCTTCCTGATCTCGCGCCGCGGCTCCCGCCTCATCGCCGACTACGGCGGCGTGCAGAAGGTGGCCCCGGTGCTGGCCGGCACCTTCCTGATCGGCGGGCTCGCCACCCTGTCGCTGCCGGGCCTCGCGCCCTTCGTCAGTGAATTCCTGGTCCTGGTCGGCACGTTCGCCCGGTACCCGGTCATCGGCATCATCGCCACCATCGGCATCGTGCTGGCCGCGCTCTACACGCTGGTGCTCTACCAGCGCACGATGACCGGCCCGGTGAAGGCGGAGGTCTCCGGGATGCACGACCTGCGCCTGCGCGAGGTGCTGGTGGTCGCCCCGCTGATCGTGCTGCTGATCGGGCTCGGCGTGTACCCGAAGCCGCTCACCCAGATCGTCAACCCGGCGGTGGAGCACACCATGTCCGACGTCCACGAGAAGGACCCGAAGCCACAGGTGGCCGTCGAGGCCAAGAACGGGGAGGCGGCGAAGTGAGCACCATGGCTGCGGCCCATGGGCTGCTGACCCTGGCGGCCGGGGAACCGGTCGACCGGATCCCGGCCCCGCACATCGAATACGCGCAGCTCGCGCCCACGCTGATCGTGGTGGGCGCGGCGGTCCTCGGAGTCCTCGTCGAGGCCTTCGTACCGCGCAAGTCCCGCTACTACGTCCAGGTGTTCCTCGCCGTCGCGGCTCTGGCCTCGGCCTTCGCGGCGGTCGTCGGCCTCGCCGCCGGCGGATACGGCGGCGACAAGGCGCACATCGCGGCGATGGGCGCGGTGGCCGTGGACGGCCCGGCGCTGTTCCTCCAGGGGATCATCCTGCTGTCCGCGATCGTCGCCGTCTTCACCTTCGCCGAGCGGCGCCTGGACCCGGCCGCGCACGGCAACCGGGTGGACTCGTTCGCCGCGCAGGCGGCGTCCGTACCGGGCAGCGAGAGCGAGAAGGCCGCCGTCAAGGCGGGCTTCACCACCACCGAGGTCTTCCCGCTGGCCCTGTTCGCGGTGTCCGGCATGCTGGTCTTCCCGGCGGCCAACGACCTGCTGACGCTGTTCGTGGCCCTGGAGGTCTTCTCCCTCCCGCTGTACCTGCTCTGCGCCGTCGCCCGCCGCCAGCGGCTGATGTCGCAGGAGGCGGCGGTCAAGTACTTCCTGCTCGGCGCCTTCTCCTCGGCCTTCCTCCTCTTCGGCATCGCGCTGGTCTACGGGTACGCGGGCTCGGTCTCGTACGCGGCGATCGCCGACGTGGTCGACGGTACGGTCACCAAGATCGACCCGGCGCTCGCCGACACCATGGGCAACGACGCGCTGCTGCTGATCGGCGGGGCGCTGATCCTGATGGGCCTGCTCTTCAAGGTCGGCGCTGTCCCGTTCCACATGTGGACCCCGGACGTCTACCAGGGCGCCCCGACCCCGGTCACGGGCTTCATGGCGGCGGCGACGAAGGTCGCCGCGTTCGGTGCGCTGCTGCGCCTGCTGTACGTGGTCCTGCCGGGCCTGCGGTGGGACTGGCGGCCGGTGATGTGGGGCGTGGCGATCCTGACGATGCTGGCCGGCGCGGTGATCGCGGTGACCCAGACCGACGTGAAGCGGCTGCTGGCGTACTCCTCGATCGCGCACGCGGGCTTCATCCTGGCCGGTGTGATCGCGACCTCGGCGGAGGGCGTCAAGTCCGTCCTCTTCTACCTGGGCGCGTACTCCTTCGTGACGATCGGCGCGTTCGCGGTGGTCACGCTGGTGCGCGACGCGGGCGGCGAGGCGACGCACCTGTCCAAGTGGGCGGGCCTGGGCCGCCGTTCGCCGCTGACGGCGGCGGTGTTCGCCGTGTTCCTGCTGGCCTTCGCCGGCATCCCGCTGACCTCCGGCTTCGCCGGGAAGTTCGCCGTGTTCAAGGCGGCGGCGGAGGGCGGCGCCGGGGCGCTGGTCGTGGTCGGTGTGATCTCGTCCGCGATCGCCGCGTTCTTCTACATCCGGGTGATCGTCCTGATGTTCTTCAGCGAGCCGAAGGCCGACGGCCCGACGGTGGCCGTTCCCTCGCCGCTGACGATGACGACGATCGCGGTGGGCGTGGCGGTGACCCTGGTCCTGGGCGTGGCCCCGCAGTACTTCCTGGACCTGGCGGGCCAGGCGAGCACGTTCGTCAGGTAGCCGCAGGGCGGTTTCGTGCCAGGGCCCGGCTCCCCTCGGGGGAGCCGGGCCCTGGCACATGTTCCGCTTTGTGATCATCGGAGTGCGACGGATCGAAAACACGCCAAGCATGACGGGGGTCATGACGTGCAGGACGGCGATCTCGCGGTATCGGAGGACGGACTCACCCGGCTCGCGAACGACCTCGACGAGATGCAGCGCCATCTGGACCGCCAGGTACGGGCCATGGACGCGGTGGTCGACAGGATCGCGGGCGGCTGGCAGGGGCCCACGGCCACGGCGTACCGCTCCCTCCGTCTTCGCCTCCGTCCCCGACATCAAGTGGGGTGACGACGACGGCGGCGACGACTTCCTGCGCGGTGCGATGGAGGGCATACCGGAGGTCGTCCGCGACATCCTCCAGCCCGTCGCCAAGCACGTGTTCCGGCTCGGCAAGGTGGCCGACGTCCACCCGTTCCCGCAGCAGCACTACCTCAACTCGCACTGCCACAGCTGGATGGACGCGGGAACCTGCGTGACCATGGTGGGGGACAACCTGACCATGGCCCTCGGCGGCATCACCAACCACCAGCAGGCCGACTGGGAATCGGCCATGCGCACGTTCTGCAGCGCACTGTGGGGCGGGACGGACTGGGGCAAGTCCCGCCACGGCTACCAGTGGGGGCACACCACCGGCCCGCACGGGGCCAGGGTGGCCACGGGTAGCGAGCCGGTGATGAGCGTGCTCAACGACACGGCGGCCAAGATCAGCGATCTGCTGCGCGAGTACGCGGAAGCGGCCGTCGAGCTCAACCACGACGTCTGCGAGGAGTACAAGAGGGCTCTCAAGAAGGCCGCCAAGGAGATCCTCGACGACCTGGAGAAGCCGAAGAAGGACCTGAGCGTCAAGAGCGTCGTCAGCGCGGTGACCCACGTGGTCGGCAAGGGCGTCGAGCTCATGCTGAGCTTCGACGTCAAGACGGTCCTGAACATGGACACGGCCAAGCTGAACCGGATCGTGGACAAGTACACCGGCATTCTGGACGGCCTCACCACGCGGATGGCGGCGCTGGAGACCGCCCTGAAGGAGGCCGACCGCAGCGCCCCGAAGTTCGAGGCCGGCGTCGCCCGCGCCCACGGTTTCGGCGCCCGTGCCCTGAACGAGTTCAAGCACGAACAGCAGTAGACGGTCCAGGGGGCGAACGGCAACCAGGCCTTCGACCTGGCAGCCAACGAGTACCTCGGGGGCGGCCACACGCTGGACAAGCACGTGGGCAAGACCGACGAACAGCTCGCCCAGCGGCTGCGGGACCAGTCGGATCCGTCCAACACATCTACACGTCCATGCCAGCGCCGTGACCGACCGCTCCGGAAACCCGATGAAACCCCTCGACAGCACCACCTGGGAAGCCGCGCTGGTGCGGCTCCTCGACGACGTCTACACCTTCGCGATGACCGGACCCCGTCGGCACGAGGACTGGTCCGAGGACGTCCTGGCCGTCATGGAACGCACGGTCGCCGATCCCCGGGGCTGGCGCGTCATGGAATGGCAGGTCGACAGGGAGGGGCGCGAGGCAGGCCGTCCCTCCCACCCGTTCCTGGCCCTCACGGCCGAGGAGGTCCGCGAGGGGCTGTCCCCCGTCGCCTCCGCCGCCGCCGCCGAGCTGCTGGCCTCGCTGGCCCAGGAGTGGTTCTTCGAGCCCGCCCCCGTCCGCTCGCGGGCCGACCGCGACGAAGTGCTGGCCGACGCCGGGACCGTACTGGCCAGGTTCGGGCCGGACGCCACGTTCTGGTCCTCCTCCGAGGAAGCGCGCACGTCCGCCTCGCCGGACTTCCTCGCCCGTGACCTGGAGGGCGGCAGGCCGTTCACCGACCACATGATGGCCCTGGGCCTGGTCGCGGTGTCCCCGGACGAGGTCGGCGTCTTCTGGTCGTTCAATGCGAATTGAGAGTCCCGTTCTACCTGTAGAGGCAGCCGAGCGTGTCCATGAAGCCCCTCGAACACGATCGGCGCTACGGCGAGCTCGATCAGGTCATGCGCGCCTACCTCGGGCAGCCCGCGGACGATACGGGCGACCGGCGCAGCCGCGCGCTGGACGCCTACCTGCGCCACACCTGGCACACCCGGCCCTGGGCCGTCGCCGAGGCCGAGCGCCAACTGCGCGAGTACAGCCGCAATCCCCCGGGCCGCCTGCGGATCGGTCTCGGCGAGTTCTACGCCGTCCCCGACACCGGGATGCCGCAGTCCGCGATCGGCGACTGGCTGCTCGTGCTCGCGGACCACCTCAAGCGGAGCATCGAGGAAGGCGAAGTGCCGCCGCCGTCGACCCCGCAGACCCATTGGGAGTGGCACGCCCGGTTCCCGGAGACCGCGCAGCTGCTGGGCGGCTGGTTCTCCCAGGACATCGTCGACGAGTTCCCCGACCACGAGGCCGCCGTCGCGGACTACGCCGCCACCACCGACCCCCAGCTGGCCGCCCGCCTCGTCGGCGAGCTCCACGAACTCCTCGCCCTCCCGCTGGACGAAGCCGACTACGCCCTGGCCGCGGCGGAACTCGGCATGGAGGTCGCCCCGCCCGAGCCCTTCTCGTACGGCGCGGGGTTCCAGTCGGTGGCGATGAGCCTGGCGCACGGCTGATCGAGCGTCCGGCCCGGCCGGGCTATTCGGCGCGGCGGTGCTTCGGGGCGATCTCGGTGAGGTCGAGGTCGATGGGGAAGGGGGCGGAGACCTTCAGCCGGTCGTGGAAGATGCCGACCGGGATGTAGGACCGCGTCACGGGCTCGCGTTCGAACACGTAGACCACCGCCCGGCCGTCCTTGTTCTCGACGCGCCAGTAGTGCGGGATGCCAGCGCGGGCGTACTTCACCGGTTTCGTCTCGCGGTCTCGGGGCCAGCGACTCGATCTGCCTCTCGAAGAAACTGACTCACGAAGATCAGGCTCCCGTCGATCAGCTCCGTGTGCGGAGGCAGATTCGGAAGCGTGTCCAGGTCATCGGCAGTCCAGCCGCCCGCGGGCGGGATCGGCCGGCTGTGGTCCGGGTTCATCAGTGCTCCCATGAGCCGCGTCTCGCCAGTCCGTCCGGCGTATCGCCGGGGATCAGCCGGACCGCCCACACGTGTGAGCACGCGGTCGACAGGTTGACCACGTGTCGAAGTCACGGGCGGGCGGCATATGCGCGGACGTCCGCGTCCGGGTCCGAGACGGCCGTGGCCAGGGCCGCTCGGGCCTGCGGGTGCGGGCGGTGGGCGCGCAGGGAGAGGACGGCGGCCTTGCGGACGTCGGCGTTCTCGTCCTTCAGGGCCCCGGCCAGTGCGGGAACCGCGGCGTCGGGGGCCGCGGCGGACAGGGCGGTGGCCGCGCCCGTGCGGACCTGCCAGGCCGGGTCGGCCAGGGCCGCCACCGCCCCGGCCGCGTGGGCCGGCGGGCAGCCCGTCGCCGCCAGCGCCGCCAGCGCCGCGGCGCGGACCAGCGGGTCCGGGTCCGCGAGGAGGGGGTCCAGCGGGTCGGGGGCCGGGGAGTGCACCGCCGCGAGCCCCTTGGCCACCGCCACCCGGACTTCGCGGGCCGGATCCGCGGCGGCCCGCGCGAGGGCCGGGACGGCGTCCACCGAGACCAGCGCCCGCACGGCGTGGGTACGTACCTCCGGATCGGGGTCCGCGAGGGACTCCGCGTACAGGGCGGCGTCGCCGAGCCGCAGGGCGCGCAGGGCTTCGAGCGCCGCCGAGCGCACCGCAGGGTCGGCGACCGGCAGCGCGGCACGCAGCGCGGCCGCCAGCTCCGGCTCGCCCGGCAGCACCTCCAGCAGTTCCCGCAGCGCAGCAGCGGCGGCGGCCCGTACGGCCGGGTCCGCGTCCCCGAGCCGCCCCGCCAGCTCGGGCCCGGTACCGGTCGGGACGGTCTCCCCGAGCACGGCGACGGCCGCGGCCCGCACGGCCGGATCGGGGTCGCCGAGGTACGGGCGCAGCGCCGCGAGGTCCGGCGACTCCTCGGCCAGGCCGAGCAGTTCGAGGATCCGGGGCGAGGGGCCGGTGGCCCCGACCGGGGCCGGGGCCTGGGCCGGGGCCACCGGCCCCGCGGCACCGGCCGCCGGAGCCGCCGTGCGCGGACCCGCCGTGGCCACGCCGACCAGCTCGACCTCGCCCAGGTGGCGGGAGGGGCCGCCCTGCGGGGTGAACTCGGGGACGGGGACCACGTACGGCTCCACCGGCCGGGCCGTGAACTCCATCGCCCCCGAAGCCGACTTGCGCAGGTCCAGGTGGTGCAGCCAGGCCGGGTCGTCGCGCTCGGGGTGGTCGAGCCGCTCGTGGTAGAGGCCCCAGCGGGACTCCGTGCGCGCCAGCGAGGCCCGCGCCGCCATCTCCGCGCAGTCCCGGATGAAGGACACCTCCGCGCAGCGCATCAGCTCGTGCGCCGTCCGCGCCCCCATCTCCTCGATCTCGCCGCTCATCCGGGCGAAGGCCTCCACGGCCAGCGACAGCTTCGCACCCGTCTTCGGCGGGGCCACGTAGTCGTTGACGAACCGCCGCAGCTTGTACTCCACCTGCGGCTGCGGCGGGCCGTCCGGCCGGCGCAGCGGCCGGTAGACCAACTCGTGCGCCGCCGCCACCTGGTCCGCCGGCAGGGGACCCTCGTAGGCGGTGTACCGCGCCGCGTCCTCGCCCGCCAGGTCGCCGAAGACGAACGCCCCGATCATGTAGTTGTGCGGTACGGAGGCCAGGTCCCCGGCCGCGTACAGCCGCGGCACGGTGGTGCGCGCGTGGTCGTCGACGCGCACGCCCGACGCCGAGTGGCCCCCGCACAGTCCGATCTCCGAGATGTGCATCTCGATGTCGTGCGTGCGGTAGTCGTGGCCGCGGCCCTCGTGGAAGGTGCCGCGGGTCGGCCGCTCGGTGGTGTGCAGGATCGATTCGAGCGCGGAGACGGTCTCCTCCGGGAGGTGGCTGAGCTTCAGGTACACCGGCCCCCGGTCCGAGGCGAGTTCGGCCGCGAACTCCGACATCATCTGGCCCGACCAGTAGTCGGAGTCGACGAACCGCTCCCCGTGCCGGTTGACCTGGTAGCCGCCGAAGGGGTTCGCGACGTACGCGCACGCCGGACCGTTGTAGTCCTTGATCAGCGGGTTGATCTGGAAGCATTCGATCCCGGTGAGGGCCGCACCCGCGTGGTAGGCCATGGCGTAGCCGTCACCGGCGTTCGTGGGGTTCTCGTACGTCCCGTACAGGTATCCGGAGGCAGGGAGTCCGAGCCGGCCGCAGGGGCCGGTCGCCAGGATCACGGCGCCCGCGCGGACGGTCACGAAGGCGCCGGTACGGGTGTTGAAGGCGGCGGCGCCGATGGCCCGGCCGTCCTCGGGCGAGGTGAGGATCCGTACCGGCATCACCCGGTTCTCGATGCGGATCCGCTCGCGCATCTCGCGGCGGCGCAGCTGCCGGTAGAGGACCTTCTTGACGTCCTTGCCCTCGGGCATGGGCAGCACGTACGAGCCGGAGCGGTGGACGCGGCGGACGGCGTACTCGCCGTGCTCGTCCTTCTCGAACTTCACCCCGTACGACTCCAGGCGCCGGACCATCGCGAAGCCGCGGGTGGCGGTCTGGCGGACGGTCGACTGGTCGACGACGCCGTCGTTGGCACGGGTGATCTCGGCGACGTAGTCGTCGGGCTCGGCGCGGCCGGGGACGACCGCGTTGTTGACCCCGTCCATGCCCATGGCGAGGGCGCCGGAGTGGCGTACGTGCGCCTTCTCCAGCAGCAGCACCCGCGCGCCGCGGCCGGCGGCGGTCAGGGCCGCCATGGTGCCGGCGGTGCCGCCGCCGATGACGAGGACGTCGCAGGAGAGTTCCTCGGCGTCGGCGAGTGCGGGGATTTCCATGGTCGGGATCGCCCTTCGGGGGGTCAGAGGGAGGAGAGGATGCGGGTGCGCAGGGCCGAGTGGTCGGCGGTCCGCTCGCGCGGGGCCGGTACGTCGAGCACCGTGCCGGTGGCCAGGAGCACGACGCGGTCGGCGACGAACAGGGCCTCGTCCACGTCGTGGGTGACGAAGACGACGCTCGCGCCGGTACCGGCGAGGACGTCGACCAGGAGGTCCTGCATCCCGGCGCGGGTCTGGGCGTCGAGCGCGCCGAAGGGCTCGTCCATGAGGACGGCGCGGGGGCGCGCGGCGAGGGCGCGGGCCAGCTGGACGCGCTGGCGCTGGCCGCCGGAGAGCCGGTGCGGCAGCTTGAGCGCGTGGTCGGCGAGACCGACGCGGGCCAGCCAGTCGGTGGCGGTGCGGCGCCGCTCGGCGCGGGGTACGCGGCGGATGAGCAGGGGCAGTTCGACGTTGGCCCGTACGGTCCGCCAGGGGAGGAGGGCGTCGTCCTGGAAGACGAGCGCGCGGTCGGCGCCGGGCCGGGTGATCGGGGTTCCGTCCTGTGTGACGGTGCCGGCGAGCGGGGGCAGGAGCCCGGCGAGGGTGCGCAGGAGCGTGGACTTCCCGCAGCCGGAGGGCCCGAGGACGGCGAGCACCTCGCCGGGCCGGACGTCGAGGTCGAGCCGGTCGAGGACGGCGGGCCCTGCGGCCCGGCCGAGCCGGACGCCGTCGAGCCGCAGGGCGGCGCCGGGGCCGGGACCGGAGGGTTCGGGTGCGGTGCTGGTGGTGGTGGTGCCGGCGGGCGCCGCCGCCGCGGATGCGGACATCGGGGGACCTCCTGTGCGTCGTCGAATGCCGGTGCCCGGCGGCGCCGCTCCCGCCGCCCGGGCATCGTTCCCGTGCGGCGGCAACCACCGCGGCGGGTCAGGGATGGGCCGGCTCAGTGGAGCGCTGGTTCAGGGGAGGGGCGCCGCCGGGGACCGGCTTCGGGGCGGCGGCCGGTGCGGGCTGCTCGGGGCGGGTCGGGAGCCAGTGCGTGAGGCGGCGGCCCAGGCGTTCCACCGCCGTCGACGTCAGCCAGCCCAGCGCGCCGATCGTCACCATGCCGACGAAGACCCCCGGGTAGTCCACCACCGTGTAGTCCTGCCAGGTGCGGTAGCCCACCCCGTACTCCCCCGAGATCATCTCCGCCGAGATCACGCAGATCCACGACACCCCGATCCCGACCGACAGGCCCCCGAAGACGCCGGGGAGGGAGCCGGGGAGGATCACCGACAGCAGGATGCGCCCCCGCCCCGCGCCCATCGTGAGGGCCGCCTCCTCCCAGACCGGTGACAGCGCGGCCACCGCGTGCCGCGTGGAGACCAGCACCGGGAAGAACGCCGCCGCGCACGTGATGAACACGATCCCCTGCTCGTTCGAGGGGAACAGGAGGATGGCGACGGGGACCAGCGCGATCGCCGGGATCGGGCGCAGCACCTCCAGCACCGGCCCCAGCACGTCCGCCGCCACCCGCGAGCGGGCGATCGCCGTGCCCACCACCACCCCCGAGACCGCCGCCAGCGCGAAGCCCGACACGATCCGGCGCAGGCTGGAGGCCAGGTCCTCCCAGTACGGGGCCGCCCCGGCCCGCTCCGCCAGCTTCGACGCCACCTCCGTGACCGTCGGGAACTGCCCGAAACGGAGCCAGAGTTCCACGTCCAGGGAGGTCAGCAGCTGCCATGCCAGCAGAGCCGCCCCGAGCGAAGCCAGCCTCAGCAGCCTGCGGCCCGGCGTCATGACGCCAGGCCTTCGGCTTCGGCGAAGCCCACGATCCGCGCCCCGGACCCCGCGTTCCGGTCGACGTACGACTTCGCGCCCGCCGCCGTGACGAAGGCCCGCAGCTCGGCGCCCTGCGCCACCCACACCGCCTTGTCGGCGAACCAAGGGGTCCCGGTCACCGCGTCCGGCACGTACGCCGCCCGGACCGCCCCCGCCCCCGCGCCCTTCAGGGCCTTCAGCAGGGCCGCCGGGGTGTCGAAGGTCCGCGTCGCCGGCTCGTTCCTCAGCCACAGCTCGGGGCGAGCCGGACCGGCCACCGGGTAGGCCGGGTGGCCCGCCTCCGCAGCCGCCCGCTCCAGCGGCGCCGGATCCACGAACGCGTCCACGTCCACGTCGCCGACCAGCTTCGCGTCCTTCAGGACCGGTACGTCCTCCTTCAGCGCCGCCACCAGCTCCGGCCGCAGCGCCGGGTCGAAGGTCGCGATCCCGTTCGCGCCGTTGTACAGGTACACGACCTCCGCCGGCAGCCCCGTCTCCTTCGCCACCGACTCGGCCGCCGCGACCGGCTGCGTCCGCAGGTACTCGGTCGCCTTGCGCTGCGCCCGCAGGAAGTCGTCCAGCACTCCGGCCCGCTGCGCCGCGAACTTCTGCCGCACCGTGACCCCGTGGAACGTCGGCAGGTTCAGCTCGGCCCCGTCGTACAGGGCCTTCGCCTTCCCTTCGTACGCGAGCTGCCCCGGCCAGGCCACGAACTGCGACAGCGCGTCCGCGCTGCCCGCCTGGAGGGCCGACGCCCCCACGCTGGGCTGCTGGTTGAGCTTCTGGACGCCGTTCGACGGATCGATCCCGGCGCGCCGCAGAGCCCGTACGAGGGTCCCGTCCGCGGCCGAACCGACCGAGGTCGACACCTTCTTGCCGCGCAGGTCGGCCAGCGACGTGTACGGCGCGCCCGGCGCGGTGACGATCGTGTTGAGGCCGCCGCGCAGGTTGTACCCGGTCACGGAGACGAGCCGGGTCGGCTGCCCCAGCTCCTTGCCGCGCGCCGCGTTGAGCAGGAGCGGGAAGTCGCCCATCGAGCCGATGTCGACCTTCCCGGCGGTCATCTGGGCGGTGATGGGCGCGCCCGTGGCGTAGTCCTGCCAGTCGACCTTGTACGTGACGCCGTCCTGCCGGCCGCGCGCCACGAGCTCCTGCTCGAAGTAGCCGAGGGAGCGCAGCAGGGTCCCGGCGGTGACGGTGTTGATGGTCTTGGACTGGTAGCCGACGGTCACCGTCACGGTCTTGGGGCCGTCCGCCCCCGACGCGCTCCCGCCGCACCCGCCGGCCAGCGGGGCGAGGAGCAGCAGCGGCAGAGCGGGCGAAAGGGCTCTCGTACGGAGCATCGGAACGGGGCCTTTCACCGGAGCAGGTAGGGCATGTTGACGGTCACCGCGCCCGTGGGGCAGCGGGCGGCGCACGGGCCGCAGTACCAGCACTCGTCCACGTGCATGTACGCCTTGCCGTCGTCCTCGCGGATCGCGAGCGAGTCGAGCGGGCACATGTCGACGCACAGGGTGCAGCCGTCGATGCACAGGGACTCGTCGATGGTCACGGGCACGTCGCCGCGCTGGGGGACCACGGGCATGGCTGTCTCCAGGAAGGTGGGTACGGCAGGGGTTGGCCCGGCCGCGCGATGGCAGGAGGGTCAGAGGGAGCGGTGGAGCAGGCCGCTCATGGTGATCCGGTCTCCGCGGAAGCGGATGAACTCCAGGTCCACGGGACGGCCGTCGGCCAGATGGGTGAGCCGCTCCAGCATCAGCACGGCGGCCCCGCGCGGGGCCTGCAGTACGGCGGCGGAGTGCGCGTCGGCGTTGACGGCCTCCAGGGTGATCTCGGCGTGGCCGAGCGCTTGACCGGTCAGGGACTCCAGCAGCCGGAAGACGTCGGTGTTCTCCAGGTCGCAGCCGAGCAGTCCGGCGCCGATGTCGAGGGGGACGTACGTGAGGTCGAGGGAGAGCGGCAGCCCGTTCAGGCGGCGCAGCCGCTCGATGTAGAGCACGTCGGCGTGCTCGGGGAGGCCGAGGCGGCCGGCGACCGGGGCCGGGGCGCGCACCGGGCCGACCGTGCGGACCTCGTTGGTCACCCGGCCGTGCTCGTGGAGGGTCTCGGCCAGGCCCTGGAGGCGGTCGAGGCCGTGCGGGTACTTCTCGCAGACGACGACGGTGCCGACGCCCGGGCGGCGCTCGACGAGCCGCTCGCCGCGCAGCAGGTCGAGGGCCTGGCGGACGGTGTTGCGGCCGGCTCCGTACTCGGCGGCGAGGACGTCCTCCAGGGGGAGGACCCCGCCGGGGTAGCCTCCGGCCAGGATCTGGTGGCGCAGCAGGTCGGCGAGCTGCCGCGCCCGGTCCGCGCGCAGCCGCCGCCGGCGCGCGGCGGCGACCGGGACGGTGTGCTCACGGGTGCGTTCGGCTGGCATGGCACGGAACATACCGACGGCTTCCGGCCAGTGGTGTTGCCGCAGTATTGCGCCACCGCGGACACTCAGCGGCACCGCTCTGACCTGCTACGACGCCGGGGCGGCGGAAAGATCCGCCACCCCGGTGCCATGCTCCGTCCCAAGGGCCGGACTAGCGGGATCCCACAATGCGGCCGGTGACCTCGCCGAGGCCGACGCGGGTGCCCTCCGGGCCCGGCGCCCAGGCGGTGAGGGTGACGGTGTCCCCGTCCTCCAGGAAGGTGCGCTTGCCGTCCGCGAGCTCGATGGCGTCGCGTCCGTTCCACGTCAGTTCGAGCAGCGAGCCGCGCTGGCCGACCTCGGGGCCGCTGACCGTGCCCGAGCCGTAGACGTCGCCGGTGCGCAGGGAGGCGCCGTTGACCGTCATGTGCGCGAGCTGCTGGGCGGCGGTCCAGTACATCGTCGCGAACGGCGGCTGCGCGACCTCCTGCCCGTTGATGGAGACGGTGATGCGCAGGTCGAAGCCGCCGGGCCGGTCGGCTTCGGCGTCGTCGAGGTACGGCAGCAGGGGGAAGTCGCGGGCGGGCGGGGCGACCCGGGCCGCCTCCAGGGCCTCCAGCGGGGTGACCCAGGCGGAGACCGAGGTGGCGAAGGACTTGCCGAGGAAGGGGCCGAGCGGCACGTACTCCCAGGCCTGGATGTCGCGGGCCGACCAGTCGTTGAGCAGGAACAGGCCGAAGACGTGGTCCTCGAAGTCGGCCAGCGGCACCGGGCGGCCCTGCTCGGACGGGGTGCCGACGACGAAGCCGACCTCCGCCTCGATGTCGAGCTTGACGGACGGCCCGAAGACCGGCGCCGGGTCGGAGGGCGCCTTGCGCTGCCCGCAGGGCCGTACGACCTCCGTCCCCGAGACCACGACCGTGCCGGAGCGGCCGTGGTAACCGATCGGCAGGTGCTTCCAGTTGGGGGTCAGCGCCTCGCCGTCCGGGCGGAAGATGTGGCCCACGTTGGTGGCGTGGTGCTCGCTCGCGTAGAAGTCGACGTAGTCGGCGACCTCGTACGGCAGGTGCAGGGTGACGGCGTCGAGCGGGAAGAGGTGCGCCTCGACCGTCTCGCGGTGGCCCGGGTCGGTCACCCACGCGGTCAGCGCGCGGCGCACGTCGCGCCAGGCGGTGCGGCCGGCGGCGAGCAGCGGGTTGAGCGAGGACTGCCCGAGCAGTGTGGCGTACGGGGAACCGAGCGCTGCCGCGGCCGCCCCCGCGTCGAGCACGTGTGCGCCGATGCGCACGCCGATACGACGGCGGGCCGGCTCGGCGTCGGCGGACCCGGCGGTGGACCCGGCGGTGGAGAAGACGCCGTACGGGAGGTTGTGCGGCCCGAACGGGTCGCCCTCGGGGACATCGAGGGGGCTCTGCTGGGGCATGGGGTACTGCCTCGCTTTCGCTGCGGACCGGGGGTGTCCCGGGGGCTGGTTGATACGTTACGTGGCCGGTGGGGCGGGTGGGAGGCCGGATTGGGGCTCTATTTGTAGGACTTGTCCAAAGGGGTCCGTATCCTTGCGCCGTGACTTCCGCCCCGCTTTCGGCCCCCCCGTTCGCCTTGATCGCCACTGACCTGGACGGGACCCTGCTGCGCGCCGGAGACACCGTCTCCGCCCGCTCGTACGCGGCGCTCGCGACGGCGCGCGCCGCGGGCGCCCAGCACATCATCGTCACCGGACGCCCCGTTCCGCAGGTCCGTCACGTACTGGACGACCTCGGCTACACGGGGCTCGCGGTGTGCGGGCAGGGCGCGCAGGTGTACGACACGGCGGGCACGCGCCTGTTGCACTCCGTCGCGCTGGACCGGGAACTGGCCGAGGTGGCGCTCGGCAAGATCGAGGCCGAGATCGGCGAGGTGTACGCGGCGGTCAACCAGGAAGGCGTGGACGCCGAGATGCTGATAGGGCCGGGCTACCGCATGTGGCACCCGCACCTGCCGACGGTCCGGGTGCCCCGGCGCGGCGACCTGTGGGCCGCGCCGATCAACAAGGTGCTGCTCCAGCACCCGGAGCTGGACGACGACGAGCTGACGCGGGTGGCGCGCGCCGTGGTCGGGGACCTGGTGAACGTGACGATGGCGGGGGAGCACACGGTGGAGCTCCAGCCGCCGGGCGTCAGCAAGGCGAGCGGGCTCGCGCTGGCGGCGGAGGTGCTGGGCGTCGGCCCGTCGTCGACGATCGCCTTCGGCGACATGCCGAACGACATCCCGATGTTCGCGTGGGCGGCCCACGGGGTGGCCATGGCGAACGCCCACCGCGAGTTGGTGGCGGTGGCCGACGAACTGACCCTCTCCAACGAACAGGACGGCATCGCGGTGGTCCTGGAACGCCTCTACCGGGGCTGATCCCGCCCCACCGCCCGGTTCCGGCCGCGCAGGGCCCCCGGGCCCTCCTCCTCAGCCCGCCGCCCTCGGAAGGCGCCGCTCCCACGTCCGGTGGAACACCACCTCCTCCCCCTCCCGGCACACGACCTCGTTCGAGGTCGTGAACCCGCCCTCGTCGCACGAGATCTCCGACCGCGTCTCCACCCGCACGTCCCACCCCGACTCCGGCCGGTGCAACCGGATCCGCCACTGCGAGCGCGCCCGCGCCGACAACGCGTCCGCCGAGTCGATCTCGTACACCTCCCGGGCGTCCTCCCCGTACTCCAGCCCGTCCGGAAACACCCGCGTGCCCCCGTACCGCGGGTCCACCTCCAGCCGCCACCGCCCCCGCGCCACGTCCCGTACGACCAACCGCTCCGGCCGCGGCTCGTCCAGCGTGGCCGGGTACGACACCCCCAGCGGCTCGGCCTGCTCCGGCGGCTCGAAGCCGACCTCCGCATCGGAGGCGGCCGCGGCCGCGGCCGCCGCACGCACCGGCAGCACCACCGAACTCCCCGCCGGATCCACCGTCCACCCCGCCTCCGACCCGGCCCGCGGCCAGATCCACGGCCAGTACGCCGAGGACAGCGCGAGCCGGATCCGGTGCCCGGCGGCGAAGCGGTGCCCGATGCCGTTCAGCTCGAACACCACGTCCTCGTACGCGCCCACCGGCCACGGCACCGCCTTGTCCCGCCCCAGCCGCGCCGAGAGGTTCAGCGCGCCCCGCGTCACCAGCGTCGAGGACCCGTCGGGCGCCACGTCGCACAGCCGCGCCACCACCTGCCCGTACGGGACGTCCATCCGCAGCCTGGCCGTCACCTGCGCCCGGCCCAGGACCTCCACCGGCTCGCGCCCCACCGGGAACTCGAAGCAGGCCGACTTCGCGTCCTCCTCCCGCTGGTCCGGGGGCAGGTCCGCATCGTTGCCGAACGGGAAGAACCGGCCCGCGTCCAGCCCCGTGTGCTGCGGCGAGGCCACGGCCACCGGCGCGCCCTGGAGCGCGTAGGTGACCGGGGTGACGGAGGGGGAGGGCCACCGGGCGTCGGCGACCCACCTCCCCGGCAGCACCTCGTACGAGGTCGCCGGCGGATGGGACTCCGAGATCCACGACCGCAGCAGCGGCTCGTCCATCACCCCGTTCTCCTCGCCCTTCAGCCAGTGGTCCCACCAGCGCAGGGTCTCCTGGAGGAAGCCGATCGCCGGTCCGGGCGGCAGCCCCCGGTCCGGGTACTGGTGCGACCAGGGCCCGATCAGCCCCCGCACCCGGTCGTCCGGCAGACGGGAGACCAGCCTCAGCACCGTGTCCCGGTAAGGGTCGTGCCAGCCGCCCACCGCCAGCACGGCCGCGCCGATCGCCCCGTAGTCCTCGCAGACGCTGCCGTGGCGCCAGTAGTCGTCGCGCGTCTGGTGGGCGAGCCAGGTGTGGATCAGGGGCTCGACGGCCTCCAGCCGCGCCAGCCACTGCTCCCGCCAGCCGTCCCCGGCGAACTGCGGGTCCGGCGGCCGCGCCGCGAAGGCCAGCATGGTCGCGGCCCACGCGTGCATGTCCACGGCCAGCACCGAGCCGCCCATGTAGTGGACGTCGTTGTCGTACCGGTCGTCCGTCGAGCAGACCGTGACGACCGCCTTCAGGGCCTCGGGGGCCAGCGCCGCGATCTGGAGGGAGTTGAACCCGCCCCACGAGATCCCGAACATCCCCACCGACCCCGTGCACCACGGCTGCTCCGCCAGCCACTCCACCACCTTGACCCCGTCGGCCAGTTCCCGCGGGTCGTACTCGTCGCCCGGGTTCCCGCCGCTGCACCCGTGGCCCCGTACGTCCACCCGGACCGAGGCGTAGCCGTGGCCCGCGTACCAGGGGTGGCGCTGCCAGTCGCGCGGCGCGGTCCAGTCGGTCAGCCGGTACGGCAGGTACTCCAGCAGGGCCGGGACCGGCTGGTCGGTCACGGGCCGCCAGATCCGGGCGTACAGCTCGACGCCGTCGGGCATCGGGATCCGGACATCCTCGTGGGCCGTCTCGTACGGAAACTCGGTACGGATGATCATGCGGAAACCACCACCTGGGCCTCAGTGGACGGGGTGCATAGTGCGCCGCAGCCACGGCGCCAGAGCGATGACTGCCAGGCCCGCCACCACCGCGATCGCGCCGTTGACGCCGAAGTACGCGGGGGTGGACACCTGGCCGTAGAGCTTGACCACCTGGGCCTGGACGCCGTTGGCCAGGGCGAGCGAGAGGAACCACAGCGCCATGGTCTGGCCGGCGAAGGCCTTCGGGGCGAGCTTGGTGGTGGCCGACATGCCGGAGGTCTCCAGCAGGACGTCGCCGAGACCGAGCAGCAGGTACGAGCCGACGATCCACCAGGCGGCCATCCGGTACGCCTCCCCGGCGTGCCCCGAGGTCGGGATGACCATCAAAAGGAAGGACAGGCCGCCCAGGATCACCCCGATGGCGATCTTGTTGGAGGCGTGCGGCTGGCGGCGGCCCATCCTGGCCCACAGCGCGGCCACGACCGGGGCGAGCGCCACCTCGAACGCGCCGAGCGCGGAGGCGTACCAGCTCGCGGGGAAGTGGAAGCCGAGGATCTCGGTCCGGGCGTTCGTCGACGCGAGCAGCATCATCGTGGAGTACGCCTGGAAGAGGATGAAGTTGAAGGCGACGGAGGCGAGGAAGAGCACCACGTAAGGGCGCAGCCGCCCGCGTTCCTCGCGCGTCACCCGCGGGCTGCGGAACATCACCGTGAAGAAGACGACCGGGGCGATCACCGAGACGAGGGTGAGCAGGTCGACGAATCGGTCCGTCGTCAGCCACCCGACGGCGGCCAGAAGGGTGGCGAGGGCGGCCGCGGCGAGGAGTCCGGCGACGATCCACCGGACGGCGCGGCGCATCGCGTCGGGCGCGAGGGCGTACTCGGCCGAGTGCTTTCGCCCGGCCAGATGGCGGCGGCCGAGGACGTACTGGATCAAGCCCGCGGTCATGCCGACGGCGGCGGCGGAGAAGCCCCAGTGCCAGCCCTGGTGCTCGCCGAGCCAGCCGGTGATCAGGGGTCCGGCGAAGGCGCCGATGTTGATGGCCATGTAGTACAGGGCGAAGCCGGCGTCGCGCCGGTCGTCGTTCGTCCGGTACAGCTTGCCGACCATGCTGGCCACGTTGGGCTTGAGCAGACCGGTGCCCGCACTGATCAGGCCGAGGCCCGTCCAGGTCATGGCGGCCGTCGGCACCGCCATGGCGTAGTGGCCGCAGGCGATCAGGATGCCGCCCCACAGCACGGCCCGGTACGAACCGAGGATCCGGTCGGCGAGCCATCCGCCCGCGACGGAGACGAGGTAGACCATGGTCCCGTAGGCCGCCGAGACGGAGGCCGCGGTGCCAGGGTTCATCCCGAGGCCGCCGTTCGCCACCGCGTCCGCGAAGTAGAGGACGAGGATGGCCTGCATGCCGAGGAACGAGAAGCGCTCCCAGACCTCCAGTCCGGACAGCGTGGCGAGGCCCCGGGGGTGCCCGAGGAAGGCGTGGTCGTCGGAGGGCGGCGGCTGGTCCGCCTCCGGGTCGACCGGCTCCGCCGGTTCCTCTCTTGCGGTGTCAGTTCTGGACAAAACGTATTCTCCGGTTGTTTCGGCTCCTCACGAACATACCGGTGCGCATCGGGCACTGCGCGGGTGGCGACATGACGGCCGCTCTCGGTGATCGAAAACAGACCGGATACGCTGGCTTGAGTGATGGCAGCGACACATCGACAATCCAGGTGATCGTCACCGTGATCGTCAGCAGACAGGAGTACCCCTCGTGACCGTCGTCGGGCCGTTCGGACTGAGCGTGCGGGACCAGGCTCTTGAGACCGATGTCCAGGCCGGACTGGCCGCCGTCGAGGCGGGTCTGCTGGAGGCCACCAAGAGCGAAGTCCCCTTCATCACCGATGCCGCGCAGCACCTGCTGCGCGCCGGGGGCAAGCGGTTCCGGCCGCTGCTGGTGATGCTCGCCTCCCGATTCGGCGATCCCTACGCGCCCGGCATCGTGCCCTCCGCGGTGGTCGTCGAGCTCACCCACCTGGCGACGCTCTACCACGACGACATCATGGACGAGGCGGACGAGCGCCGGGGCGTGGCCAGCGCCAACGCCCGCTGGGGCAACTCGGTGGCCGTCCTGACGGGTGACTTCCTGTTCGCCCGCGCCTCGCACATCCTGGCCGACCTCGGGCCGGAGGCCGTACGCATCCAGGCCGAGGCCTTCGAGCGGCTGGTCACCGGCCAGATCCTGGAGACGGCCGGCCCGCGCGACGGCCGCGACCCGGTCGCCCACTACCTCGACGTCATGGCCGGTAAGACCGGTTCGCTGATCGCGGTCTCCGGCCGCTTCGGCGCGCTGATGTCCGGCGCCGACGAGTCGGTCGTCGACATCCTGACCCAGTACGGGGAGCGCCTCGGCATCGCCTTCCAGCTCGCCGACGACGTCCTGGACATCGCCTCCGACGCGCACGAATCCGGGAAGACCCCGGGGACGGACCTGCGCGAGGGCATCCCGACGCTGCCCGTGCTGAGGCTGCGCGAGATGGCCGCCCAGGGCGGCGACCCCGACGACCTTGAGCTCGTGGGTCTCCTCGACGGGGACCTGACCGACGACGCCCTGCACGCGCAGGTGCTCGCCCGGCTGCGGGTCCACCCCGCGCTGGAGCAGGCCCGCCGCGACACCATCCGGTACGCGCAGGAGGCGCGGGCGACGCTGGCGCCGCTGCCGGAGGGCTTCGCGAAGTCGGCGCTCGAAGAGCTCTGCGACGCGGTGGTGCACCGGGCCGGCTAGCGGGCCCGCCCCCCTGGGGGCGCGGCCGGTGCGCCCGGATGCGTCCGGGCAGGACTTTCGGCAGGGCGAGGGCCCGGCATCCCCTACGGGTGGGCGATGCCGGGCCCTCGTCGTGTCATCCCTGGGGCGTACGCGGAGTTGGCCCCGGGGAGTGACGCCCCGGCCCCCTCCCCTTTGGTCAGATGGAGACACACCAGAACGGGTGACACGGAGGTAGGGGCAGACATGGCAACGAACGCAAAGACCCGCAAGGCCGCCCGGTACGCCGTACCGGTAGCGGTGGCGGGTGTGGCCGCCGCGACCGTGGCGATGGTCCCGGCCTTCGCGAACTCCGGCGGTCCGGACCTGCCGAAGATGACGGCGCAGCAGCTGATCGAGAAGGTCGCCGCCTCCGACGTGCAGCAGCTGTCCGGCAGCGCGAAGATCAGCACCGACCTGGGTCTGCCGAAGCTGGCGAGCGGCCTCCTCGGCGGTGCGGGCGTCTCGGGCGGCTCGGCCAATCCCGAGGACAAGATCGCGCAGCTGGCCAACGGCTCGCACACCGTGCGCGTCGCGGCCGACGGCCCGGACCGCCAGAAGCTCACGTTCGTGGACGGCAAGGACGAGTACAGCCTGATCCACAACGGCGCCGACGTGTGGGGTTACGACAGCAAGGCCAACGAGGTCTGGCACGAGAAGAACCCCGAGGCGGCGGGCAAGGACGAGAAGAAGACGGCCGACCGGCTGGGCGGCGCCTCGCCCCAGCAGCTGGCCCAGGACGTGCTGAAGGCCGCCGGGCCGACCACGGACGTCAGCGTGGGCGAGACCGCGCAGGTGGCCGGCCGGGACGCGTACCAGCTCGTGCTGAAGCCGAAGCAGAGCGGCACCACGGTCGGCTCGGTCAAGATCGCGGTGGACGCCAAGAACGGCGTGCCGCTGCGGGTCCAGCTGCTCTCGGCCGAGGGCGGCAAGCCGATCGTCGACGCCGGGTTCACCAAGGTGGACTTCGCCAAGCCCTCCGCCGACACGTTCGCGTTCGCCGCGCCCAAGGGCGCCAAGGTGACCGAGGGCGCCGCCGAGGCGGGCAAGGACGGCCACGGCAAGCAGTTCAAGGGCCTGGACTCCTTCCCCGGCCTGGACGCCCTGACCGGCGGCATGGGCGGCGCCGGCAAGGGCGGCGAGACGAAGGTGCTCGGCGAGGGCTGGGCGACGATCGCCCGCGTCGACACGGGCGCCGGCAAGAGCCTGAAGGACCTTGAGAACAGCAAGGACGCCCCCAAGGAGGCCAAGCAGTTCCTCGACTCCCTCGGCGGCAAGGTCAACGGCAAGTTCGGCGAGGGCCGGGTCTTCAAGACCCGCCTGGTCAACGCGCTGATCACGGACGACGGCAAGGTCTACGTCGGTGCGGTCACCAAGGACGCACTGGTGCAGGCGGCCGACGCCAACAAGTAGTGCCGCAAGCCCGGTAGAGCTGTCCGAAGGGTGGGCGGGGACTGTGTCCCTGCCCACCCTTCGGCCGTTGTGGCCCTGTGTACAGCGCGCCCGCTGTACCGTGAAAAGCATGTCGAGACACGTCACCATCCGCCTGGACGAAGAGTTCCACGAGCGCCTCAAAGCGCGCGCGGCGGCACTGGGGACGACGGTCACCGCGCTGATCACCGAGGTAACGGAACGCGAGCTCGACGAGGACCGGAAGAACTTCCTGTCCGGCATCGAGGAGTTCGCCGACCACTGGAGCTACTTCCAGGAGCGGTTCGGCAATTGAAGATCACCATGGAGTGGGCCTGGACCGCTCTGGCCCACCATCTGCCGTCAGATCCCGCCGTGTGGGATCCCTCCGGGGTGGCCGCCGCGGTCGCCCGGCACCAGAACGACCTCGTCCTGGTGCCCGAACAGCCCGCCCCGGACACCGCGTGGCGGGCCGCCGCGTTTTTGCACACCCTCGCGGTGTGCCCGGCGCTGGAATCGCCGATGAACGAGTTCTACGCGGCTGCCGCCACGCGCTCGTACCTGCGCGTGGCGGGAGCCCAACAGCTGCCTTCGCCGGAGGAACTCGGCGACCTGGTGGAGGCGGCGAAGCTGGGCCGCGCCGACAT
The DNA here is from genome assembly GCF_040681715.1 of Streptomyces sp. NPDC051582. Classification (NCBI taxonomy): domain Bacteria; kingdom Bacillati; phylum Actinomycetota; class Actinomycetes; order Kitasatosporales; family Streptomycetaceae; genus Streptomyces; species Streptomyces sp. NPDC051582. The sequence continues at coordinate 4,641 of NZ_JBFAZJ010000015.1, read as the reverse complement.
CGGGACGGTCGCCGAGGAGCTCCGGGCCCTCATACAGGAGCCGCAGACGGCCTCGTCCTAGGACCCTTCCCGTCTCAGAAGGTGATCTTCCAGCTGTTGACGTAGCCGGTGTCCTGCGCCGCGCCGTCCTTCACCCGGAGGTTCCAGACCCCGTTGGCCACCTCGCTCGACGCGTTGACCGTGTACGTCTGGACGAGGTTGTCGGCGCTGCCGCCGCTGCGGTTGTGCAGGTTGTACACGGTGCCGTCGGGGGCGACCAGGTCGACCACCAGGTCACCGCGGTAGGTGTGGACGATGTTCACGTCCACCTTGGTGGTGGCCGGGGCGTTGCCCGTGACGCCCGAGACCGTGATCGGCGAGTTCACCGCGGCGCCGGGGGAGTCGGGGATGTTCACGTCCGCCGTGTTCTCGAAGGACTTGCCCGGCGGTACGGGGGTGGCCGCCCCCAGGTTCCAGATCGCGTACGCGATGGCATCGGAGTTGCGGTCCAGGGCGGTGTCGTTGATGTTCGCCGAGGTGTCGCACGAGGAGTGGTAGCAGCGGTCGAAGGCCTGACCGGAGGTGCCGCCCCACTTCTGCGCCTGCGCGGCCGTCTTCGTGTAGTCGGCGCCGGAGAACAGGCCGCCGACCGGGATGCCCGCGCTCTTGAACGGGGCGTGGTCGGAGCGGCCGTCGCCCTCGGTCTCGATCTCCGTCTGGACGCCGATGCCCGCGTAGTAGTTCTTGAAGGTCTGCTCGATCGTCGGGTCGTCGTCGTAGACGAAGTAGCCCGGGTTCGGCGAGCCGATCATGTCGAAGTTCAGGTAGCCGGAGATCTTCGACTTCTCGGCGGCCGGCAGGTTGTTCACGTAGTACTTCGACCCGATCATGCCGAGCTCCTCCGCGCCCCACCAGCCGAACCGCAGGTGCTTGGTGGGCTGGAGCTGGGCGCGGGAGACGGCCAGCGCCGTCTCCAGGATGGCCGCCGAGCCGGATCCGTTGTCGTTGATGCCGGGGCCGGCGGTCACCGAGTCCAGGTGCGAGCCGGACATCAGCACCGAGTTCGGGTCGCCGCCCGGCCAGTCGGCGATCAGGTTGTAGCCGGTCGCGCCGCTGCTGGTGAAGGTCTGCAGGGTGGTGGTGAACCCGGCCGCGTCCAGCTTGGCCTTCACGTAGTCGATCGAGGCCTTGTAGCCGGCCCGGCCGTGGGCCCGGTTGCCGCCGTTGGCGGTGGCTATGGACTGGAGCTGCGCCAGGTGCGCCTTGACGTTGGCGACCGGGATGTCGGGCGGGGTCGGCGCCGCGGTCGTCGCCGTGGGGGCGGCGAGTGCGGCGGGAGCGGTGGAGGCGAACAGGCCGGCGACCGCGATCGCGGTCACGGCGGCGAGACGCCGGGAGACGGACAGGCTCATGTGGGGGACTCCGGGATTCCGTTGGGGATTGAACGGAACGTGCGGGGTGGCGCAATTGAGCGATCGTGCGTCAGTGCGAGCCTGATGTTCAGTGGAAGGGTGACTGCCCGTCAAGACCGCGATTCGGTCAGGGTGGTTCGGTAAACGGACGATCCCCGCCACGGGAGTTCCGTAGCGGGGATCGTGGGGGTATCGGGGGCGCGCGGTACGGGGTTACGCCGCCGGCTCGGTCGCCGGGGCGGGCGCGGGCCCGGTCGCCGGCTCGGCCACCGGGGCGGGCACCGCTGCGGCGGCGGCGCGGGCCGCTTCCAGCCGGGCCCGCGTCTTGTGCGCCGTACGCAGCGCGTCCCAGGTCAGCAGCGCCAGGGCGACCCAGACCAGGGAGAACCCGGCCCAGCGCTCCGGCGGCATCGCCTCGTGGAAGTACACGACGCCGAGCCCGAACTGGAACACCGGGGCCAGGTACTGGAGCAGTCCGAGCGTGGACAGCGGCACCCGGATCGCGGCCGCCCCGAAGAAGACCAGCGGGATCGCGGTGACCAGCCCGGTCGCGGCCAGCAGCGAGGCGTGCCCGAGGCCCTCTGTGGCGAAGCTGGACCTGCCCTGCGCGCCCAGCCACAGCAGGTAGCCGAGAGCGGGCAGGAACAGCAGCGCGGTCTCGGCGGCGAGCGACTCGACCCCGCCCATGTTGAGCTTCTTCTTGATCAGCCCGTAGGTGGCGAAGGAGAACGCCAGTACCAGCGAGATCCACGGCGGCCGCCCGTACCCGACGGCGAGCACGAGCACGGCGGCCACGCCGATGCCGACCGCCGCCCACTGCACCCGGCGCAGCCGCTCGCCGAGGACCAGCACGCCGATCGCGATGGTGACGAGCGGGTTGATGAAGTACCCGAGGCTCGCCTCGACGACGGCGCCGTTGTTGACGGCCCAGATGTACAGGCCCCAGTTCACGGAGATCACCGACGCGGCCAGCGCGGTCAGGGCGAGCTTGCGGGGCCGGCGGAGCAGGTCCCGTATCCAGGACCAGCGGCGCATGGCCAGCAGCAGGATCCCGACCACGCCCAGCGACCACACCATGCGGTGGGCGAGGATCTCGATGGCTCCGGACGGCTTGAGCAGCGGCCAGAACAGGGGGACCAGCCCCCACATCCCGTATGCGCCGAATCCGTAGAGCAAACCCGTGCGCTGCTCGTTCTCCGCCTTCACGGGGCCCTCCAGTCGTGATTCGGCCAACTTGACGAAGGTAGCGCCGGGCGGACCGGATGTCATGCCCGTTCGCAGGAGATACTCATGACACCCGCGGGGCCTTGCGTGGCCGCGGCGGCGCGGACCCGGGCCGCGGCCGGCCCCGCTCAGGCCAGGGCGGAGGCGATGGCGTGGGCCACCGGGGTCGTCGGGCGGCCGATCAGGCGGGACAGGTCCCCGCCGGTGTGGGCCAGCCGCCCGCGGGAGATCGCCGCGTCCACGTCGACGAGGATCGCCGCGAAGCCCTCGGGCACCCCGGCGCCGGTCAGGATCGCCAGGTGCGCCTCGGCCGGGACCCCGCTGTAGGCGACCTCCTTGCCGGTCTGCGCCGCGACCTCGGCCGCGTACTCCGCCAGGCTCCACGCGGAGTCGCCGGACAGCTCGTACGCCTGGCCGAGGTGGCCCTCGCCGGTCAGGACGGCGGCTGCGGCGGCGGCGTAGTCCGCCCGCGCCGCCGAGGCGATCCGGCCCTCGCCCGCACTGCCCACGACCGCGCCGTGCTCCAGGACGGTGTCCAGCCGGCCGGTGTAGTTCTCGTGGTACCAGCCGTTGCGCAGGAACGTGTACGGCAGGCCGGAGTCGAGGATGGCCTGCTCGGTGACCTTGTGCTCGGCGGCCAGGTCGAAGTCGGCCTCGGGGCCGCCGAGGATCCCGGTGTACGCGAGCTGGGCCACTTCGGCGGTCCGCGCGGCCGCGATCACGGCGAGGTGCTGCGGCACCCGGCGGCCGACCTCGTTGCCGGAGATCAGCAGGACGCGGTCGCCGGAGCGGAAGGCGCCGGCCAGGGTCTCGGGGGCGTCGTAGTCCGCGATGCGCACCTCGACCCCGCGCTCGGCCAGGTCGGCGGCCTTCTCCTCGCTGCGGACGACGACGGCCACCCGCTCGGCGGGGACCCGGTTCAGCAGCTCCTCGACGACGAGGCGGCCGAGGGCTCCGGTGGCTCCGGTGACGACGATGCTCATGGTGCGCTCCTTGCGTGGGGCCATGTCTGGGTGTGGGCCATGTCTGGCTTCGGGGTGTGACACCACCCTAGGGAGAGCGCTAACCTTTCGTAAGTACCCACTTCAAAGTAAGGTACTGGTATGAAGGTAAGTGAGCAGCCGGCCGTGGACGTGAAGGCCCCGATGTGCCCCTCCCGCGGAGTGCTGGAGCACGTCACCAGCCGCTGGGGCGTCCTGGTGCTGGCCGCCCTCGTCGAGCGCTCGTACCGCTTCGGCGAACTGCGCCGGGAGGTCGGCGGCGTCAGCGAGAAGATGCTGGCCCAGACCCTCCAGACGCTGGAGCGCGACGGGTTCCTGCTGCGCGACGCCAAGCCCGTGATCCCGCCGCGCGTGGACTATTCGCTGACCGGGCTCGGGCGGGAGGCCGCCGAGCAGGTGTACGCCCTCGCCCGCTGGACCGAGCGCCGGACCGCCGACGTGCAGGCGGCCCGGGCCGCCTACGACGAGGCCCGGAGCTCCTGAGGAGCTCCGGGCCGTTCGGCCTGCGGGATACGGATCAGCCGACGACCGTCCAGGTGTCGCTGCCGGCGAGGAGGGTGCTGAGGTCGCCCTTGCCCTTGGCGTCGACGGCGTGGTCGAGCTGCTCGGCCATCAGGGAGTCGTAGACCGGCCGCTCCACGCTGCGGAAGACCCCGATGGGCGTCTGGTGCAGGGTGTGCGGGTCGGCGAGGCGGGACAGTGCGAAAGCGGTGGTCGGGCCGGCGCCGTGCGCGTCGTGGACCAGGATCCGGGACTCGTTCTCGGGGGTCACGTCCACGACCTCCAGCTCCCCGGTGCTCTGGTCGCGTACGACGCCCTTGCGGCCGTCGGTGCCGAAGCGGATCGGCCGCCCCTGCTCCAGCCGGATCACGGCCTCCTGGGCCTGCGCGTTGTCCTTCAGGACCTCGAATGCGCCGTCGTTGAAGATGTTGCAGTTCTGGTAGATCTCCACGAGCGCCGTGCCCTGGTGGTCGGCGGCCGCGCGCAGCACCTCGGTGAGGTGCTTGCGGTCGGAGTCGACCGTC